>NZ_JBFTPZ010000066.1:0-35019 GCF_056398745.1 Paenibacillus sp. 01T424
CTGTATAGTGGAGCTTGAGGTCCTTTTTCTCGATGAAAATAAGTTCTAAGTAGTGCTCAAAAAATCGCAAAATGACTTTTGAGACAGCCCCTTTATTTCATTCCTATTAGTCTAAGAAAAATTGAATCGTACGATCCGACGAACCCGGCAAATGCTCATGCCCAAAGTCCGGATAGATGACTAACTGCTTAGGAGCAGTTATTTTGTTATAAGCTGCAAACTGTGTGGAAGGCGGACAAATGGTATCCATGAGGCCAACAAACATCAATACTTCGCCGCGAATGCGGTTTGCAAGAAATTGAAGATCGATATAACCTAGCTTCTCAAAAATTTCATCCTCGCGCTCATGCAGCGGATCAAAATAACGGAAGAAGGTACGAAGCTCCTGATACGCGTCCTTCGCCAAATCCATCTCCCACGTGCGTTTATAATCGCAAAGGAATGGGAACACAGGAGCAAGCTTCTTTACTCTCGGTTCAAGCGCCGCACAAGCAATCGTAAGCGCTCCGCCCTGCGAACCGCCAGCTGCATAAACACGTTCTGGATCAACCTCAGGCAAGCCCAGTGCGATGCCCGCCAATTGTGCAGTATCCAAATAGATATGACGGAACAACAGATTGTCCGGATGATCATCTAATCCCCGAATAATATGACCCTGATGTGTATTTCCCTTCACATTGCCGGAATCCTCAGACTCCCCGCCTTGACCACGGCAATCCATAGCTAGAACGGAGAAGCCTAATGAGGCATAAGCCAGCTTGTCACTCCAATCGCCTGCATTTCCCGTATAGCCATGGAATAATACGACTGCCGGATGCGGCTCTGCCATATGTTTTGGCCGAACATATTTGGCATGGATACGAGCCCCGCGAACGCCCGTAAAGTAGAGATCAAAGCATTCCGCGTTCGGAGTCTGGAATGAGCTTGGAACGAGCTTAATTTGCGGATCTACAGCACGCATTTCAGAGATCGCACGATCCCAATAAGCATCAAAATCAGCTGGGCGAGGATTAATTCCTTGGTACTCTTTTAACTTCTCAAGCGGCATGTCTACTACTGGCATTTACACTCATTCCTCTCAAATATAATCGATTTATTAAAGTAGGCGTTTAGCGTATGGTAGCATACGAATGACACCTGCAACAACACAAAAAAGCGACCTCGAAAGGCCGCCTGCGAAAGCTTTGATTAAAGCAATATCTTTATTCTCACTCTGTAATTAATTCATAGGCGGAAATTCCTTTGATCCGCCGCGACACTAGAATGGAAACAACGTAAGACAACATAACAATTCCGAAACAAAGCGCAATAACAAGAGGCAATTTAATAATGAACTGAACGTTGTGAATTCCCGCTCCAGAGAGCAGCAAGGTCAGCATGGAATTGGTATACAGGCTGCCCAGCACGCCACCAATAACAACCCCTATAATGACAATTGGCACAAAGCTGAGCATGATTTGCGTCATTAGCTGGCTCGTCGTATATCCTGTTGCTTTAAATATTCCGAGCTCCCTCTTGCGCTTGAGAATCATCGTTTTAATAACAAGATAAAGAATGAGAACGACCACCAATACAGTAATCGCGAGAACAAGCACCATAACAGCAAACACCGCGGAAATATAGACGCTGCTTTGGCTGTTTATCGTCTCATCTACATCAACAAATTCCACTACTGAGCTTCCGTATTGCACTTTACTATTTTTGATAAAGCTCGCATTATCGATGCCATTTAAATAAACGTTGAGCATCTTGCCTGTATAATCTGGAATGAGGTGCCGAACACCTTCCAAAGTGACAGATGATATTTGCCCCATATTGCTAATAGACTGACTCAGACCGGTAATTAAAAAAGAATAACTGGCTTCCCCTATATCTACTTTGACCGTATCGCCAATGTTTTTTTCAAGCAGCTGCGATACTGCCCACGAAACGACAATTTCGTTATCATATTGCGGATATCGTCCCTCATACACCATTTGGTTTTCCAACCCGCTGTAATCATCCGAAATCGTCATAGCAAACGGTTTATCGTCAACCTTCGCTATTAAATAGTCCAGCAATACCGTTTTTTCAACACCATCCATTTGCTGAATGGATTCAAACAGCGCCTCACTATCTACGTCCTCTTTAGCCTGAACATTGACATTCGAGGTTTCTGCACCAACGAGGTGAATAAAGGCTGTTTTATCTGTTGCTATATTGTAATAAAGAACGATAGCAAAAACAGAGGCAAAGGTAACGGCGGCAACGATAAATGTAATCATAATGTTCTGCCTGATGTTCATCACGATGGTTTTGCAAGCAAGCACAAAGCTTAATCCACCCTTGGCTTGATCTAGGGGGAAACGGTTTTTCTTAAAGCTATGAGTCACAATGCCTCCCCGCAGCGCCGCTATTGGATGCAGCTTTCTAATACGAATTGAAGCTAGAAGTGTTACGGTCACGACAAGTATAACTACAATTAGAATACTGGCTAGATTAATTACAGCATTAAAGCTTTGATTCCATAGCAGTCCGGACAGCGTAGAAATAATGCCTCCGAATACAGGCATAACGGTGTAAGTGACCGCCATCCCCATAATGCTTGCCAATAAGGTAATGATCATAAACTGCATCATAATAGATAAAATAATTTGCTGACTCGTATAGCCCACTGCTTTGAGAACACCAATATTAACAAGGCCATCCTCAATACTATTGGTCACACGGAACTTAATAACAAGCAATGACACCACAACAATAACCGCCGCAAAAGCAACCATAATCATAGCGACCAGATTGATCGTCATCGTACTTATGCCCTTCATCGTCATCACGTCTAATGAAGAATAAAAAGAGCTAGCCTCATTATGGGAAAAGGGAAATTGCTCTTCGTAATCTTTAAGCAATTGAATCGATTGCTCGCTGTTTTTTAACTTGACAGATAAGAAGGTGCCTTCCTCTTTGGGGCTGAGCTGGCTGAACAGCTGTTCATATTCCGTATCCGGCAAAAAATATTTCATCAACGWTATGTTGGTGGTGCCAAGCATCGTTGTCTCAAAAAAACCTGCAACCCGGTAACGATATTCCTTGTCCTGATAGGTAAAGGCGAAGCTGTCAGCCAGCTTATACCCGCCGCTTACTTTAAAGCTGTAAGGGAGGTATATATCCGGCTCAGAGCTCAAGGCTATCTGCTCAATTAGCTTTAATGGTGCAATCGTGCGATCAGTATCCGCATTAAGGATAACAGCGGCATGGCTCATGTCACTATCCCCATAACGAAATTTGGCTGAACTCATCAACACCATGTTTTCGAGCTCAAACTCACTCACATCAGAATAGTTTTTCAAAAAGTCGCCCTTGGCATTCTTATAGCTTGCACTGTCCATGATGATGTTCAAGTGAGGATCATGTAGTTCCGCCACCTTATCATCAAAAAACGTATTCATTTTGAAAATAACCGTCATTCCCACATTAAGCAGCAGCGCTGCGATAAATATCAAAATAAAAAGGGAAAATGCCGCGCTTTTGCCTTTTCTGATGTTGGCCCAGGCTAGGTTGACGATGTTCATCTCACCACCCCATTTCAGCCAAAAATGCTTTTAGCTGCTCATGCCGTTTATGGCTATTTTCCACATGGAACGGACTAAGCTGCAAATCCCCGAAAATAACGCCATCACGAAGGTAAAGTATTCTATTCCCTCTTAATGCGGTTTTCATATCATGTGTAACCATAACAATGCTTTGTCCGCTCTTATTAACCTCCGTCATGACATCCAGCACACTGTCGCTAGCAGCGGAATTAAGAGCGCCGGTTGGTTCATCTGCAAACACAATTTTGGGATCATTAATCAACGCGCGCACGATGCCAGCACGCTGCGCTTCTCCTCCGGAGAGCTGCTCCGGAAATTTGCCCCATGAGGTTTCATTTAATCCCACTTGGGCAAGCAATTTTTTTGCTTTGGCTACGATAGCCCGCTTGTTTTTGCTAACGAGCAGACCGCTTGCCAGCGCATTATCCAGCACGCTCATATTGTCGAGCAAATAAACCTTTTGGAATACAAAGCCGCAATTGTTCCTTCGGAAAATCGCCAGCTGATCGTTATTTAGCTTCGAAATCTTTTTCTCCTCAAAATAAATTTCGCCTAATGTCGGTTTATCCATTCCAGAAAGCGCGTAGAGCAGGGTCGATTTGCCTGAGCCCGAGCTTCCCATAATAACGGTAAAGTCACCCTCCATTAAACTAATGTCGAGGTTTTTTAGCACATGCTGCTGATTTCCCCCGCTTGAGAACGTTTTGCACAATTTTTCGGTTCTTAACATTAGGCTTGGCATAAATTAAATCTCCTTTATCCTGCAATTGTATGATAGCTTCGCTCTAGCCCCAAGCAAAAAAGACTGTAATGTAGCTTACAGTCCTATCATACAAAACCAATTCTTAGTTAAGCTTTGTTCAATCCTTAGCCAATTCTTAATTCTTTAAGCTAGCTTAATTTTTAACGTCACGCTAAAACCATCTTCACGGTTATGACAGGTTATATCGCCCTGCATGCTTTGCATCAAGTACTCAGATATGTATAGCCCAAGCCCTGAGCCACTGTGTCCCTCTGCATTATTTCCTCGATAAAATTTATTGAACATGAGCGGCAATTCATCCGGATGAATACCTTTTCCATAATCCATAATGCTTATTTCCAAATAGGTGTGTTTTATTGCGGATAAAATGGTAACTGAGGTACTCGCATACTTGTAAGAGTTGCTCAAAATATTATCAAATACCTGCTGTAAACGCGATACATCCGTTAAGATTAGGCATGCAGGAACAGACGCAAAGCTGATTTGATCATCATAATTCACGTTAGCGATGATACCGTTTAAAACACTGCTTTCCTCCTCCGTCACCGTTACTTTCAGCTCATTAAGCTCCTCTAAAGTCGCCGTAAACATATCGCTCACCAATAGGTTGATCTGCTCTGCCTTTGAATAAATCGTCGTTAATTGCTTCGTTACTTTCTCATCGTCTGCTCGAAGCAGCATCAATTCGCTCACCGCTTTAATCGAGGCGACTGGAGTCTTAATGTCATGACTTAAGCTGGCTACAAGCTCCTTCTTGCTGCGGTTTGCCTCATATTCACTTTGCCTTGCTAGAGCCAGTTCCTCGCGCATAATGTCGAAGCTCTCTGTAAAAGCGCCAAACGGGTTGTTTTGACCCATTTTCAAAGGAATATCCAGATTCCCTCGCGCCACGTTAACTGCAAAGCTTTGCAGCTTATGAAATGGTTTGAAAACCTTATAATTTAAAAATAAAACATAGATGACACTCAGCAGCGCAAACATGGTAAAAGTGATAAAGAGCACGATAATAAGCTGCCGTTTCATTTGCTGAATTACTTTTTTATCATCGTTTAGCACAATAAGCTTGCCAACTAAAGTACCCTCTACCACGACATCTGTTATCGTATCTCTATTTTTAATTGCATCATTAATGGTAGGAGATTGCCCCTCGAATGTTTGAAAGCGTACTTGGCCATGAGTATCGATAACGCTGAATGACTGCTTTATCGTGCTGAAATTCGCTTGATCGATTTGCCCCCAGTGGCTCTCAAGCTTTTTTAACACCTCATTTAAAGCTACCATATCCACTTCGGTATCCGTCTTGCTATTCATAACGAGCCAAGAAGCTGCACTGCCTGTTGCAAATACAAAGAGGATAGTGATGAACAGCCACTTTATTCTCATAACTTGTGATCTTCCAGGACGTATCCCGTCCCCCATACCGTTTTAATATATTGCGGCTGGTTGGGATTCGGTTCGACTTTCTCGCGCAAGTGGCGAATATGTACATTAAGAGTTCCATCTCCGGCAAAGGAGTCACCCCACACCTTGTCAAACAGCTCTTCTTTTGAAATGACTCTGTTTTTATTTTTCGCCAAGTAACAGAGCAATTTATATTCCATCGTTTTGAGCTTCATATCTACACCGTTCACACGAACGCGGCAAAGATTGCAATCAATTTTCACTTCGCCAAACTCTAGCATTTCGGTTGGGCTTTGATTCCCGTATCTTTTGAGGACAGCCTTCACTTTCGCAAGCAGCACACTCAGCGTATAAGGCTTCTGGATATAATCGTCGCCGCCTATGTTAAGGGCTATAAGAATATCGTCATCACTGGACCGAGCGCTAATAAACAGAATCGGAATTTGTGTCGTTTGTCTAAGCTTCTTGCATAAATCAAACCCGGAAGTATGACCAAGATTAATGTCGAGCAGGATAACCGATGTTTCATTTTCCCGTAAAAAGAGCTCACATTCCTCTGCACTTGACACGTATGCTGATTTGACCTCAAACATATTAAAATATTCACTCGTCGTTTCTGCAAGAACCGTCTCGTCATCCACAATTAAGCAATCATAGTTCATATGCGTTCTCCATTAGTTGATAGAATAGTAAACATCAGTCACTTCCATAATATACTATGAAAAAGGAAGTTTAAACGTAAATAAACCAAAAACACCCTATCGCGAAGCACGCAAGCGGCTCCTCGTTAGGGTGTTTTAATGTTCGTTGATTATGGTTTTACTGATATTCACGTTGTATAATCGATACATTTTCCTTGTGGCAATATTCCGTAAAGGTGGATAAGAAGGCATGCTCACGGTAGAGCGCAGCAAGAGCAGTCTCGTTATTTGCCATAACCGCCTCACAAAGGCGGTTTAGGTAATCCGATGCCATAGCCAAACGTCTCTTCATCTCTGACGAGTCGGCTGTCGCTTTTCCGTGACCCGGTATAAGCAAGCGAACGGAATGCGTTGCAAAAATACGGCCAGCCTTCTCAAGGGTGGAATTATACGCCTTCGCACTTTGATAAATAAAAGGCAGCTCGAAATCGGATAAATAGTCTCCTGCAATCATGATTCCTAACGGCTCGACGATCGTTATTAATCCATCCTCCGTATGACCCGGCGCAAGATAGAAAGTCATTATCGTATCTCCTACGTGCAGTTGCTGTCCATCCTCTTTGATTATGATATCGAGGTTTGGGAATGCGATAGGATAGTTTCTTACAATATAGTTTTTACGATCAAACTCTCGAATCATTTCAAGCTTCTCTTCTTTTTGCGGATGATGCTGCAGCCCGAAACTGCCAATGGTTGTGGCATCAGGGAAAGCTTGATAACCAATAATATGATCAAAATCTCCGTGCGTAAATAATAGATACAAAGCTCGATCACCTTTAATCTCATTTACATACTCTTTTATCGCCTCAACTTCTCCCGCCAACCAGTTCGGATCTACGATGAGTACCATTTCCTCTGTCTGAATGACCGTCGCTGTCGTTTGATATAACTCACTTTGGAACACGGTTACCTGTTCATTTTTGTATTGAATCAAAAGTATCTCTCCTTTAGGTCTCGCCGAGAAGCTTCTTAAACGAAGCTTCTATTTCATCTTGGTCAAGCGATCCGATAATGTAATCAATGATTTCCCCGTCCGTATTCACAAAGCACAGAGCTGGGAAGCCATCTCCGCCGTAGTACTTGTATACATCCCCCGTTTTATCCAGGAGGACTGGGTATGTAATTTGATGCTGCTCCACATAGTTTTTTACCTCTGATAATTCATCACGATTCGTAACATTTATACCGTATACATTAATTTTATCCTTATACTTTTCATGCAAAGCGACCATTTTTGGGGCATCCTCATTACAATAAGGGCACCATGAAGTAAAGATGGATAAAACCGTTGGTTTCTCCGCAAAATCAACCGCCACTTCTTCCCCTGTACTGAGCTCCGACAAGGCGATACTTGATAATTCGGTTTTGAGTTTGTTGAGATAGCTATACCCAAGATAGACCATCAAGCTAAACGCCGCAATAATAATTGTGCCTGTCGTTATTTTAACTATTTTGTTCATTTACACATGTTCCTTCCATTGATCATTGGGATGCTGGTTGAATGTGGATATTCATTCTATCTTACGATGATTTTCACATGCAATCTACTTTTTTTCTACACGAGCAACATAAGACAACACAAAAGTGCCGCCCACTCTTTTTATTTTGAAAAAGAGGGACAGCACGATATTCGTTGCCTTATAAGACATCCTTCAACTGACCGCGACTGTGGCCATCTAACCTCTTCCAATCACGAACTTCACATCTTTTGCCGTTGATGTCGGTCAGAATAATTCGATTATCACTCGGGTATTGCATATGCTCATGCAAGTTCCGCATGACGATGCGAGTCGGTCCCAAATTCGTTTGCAGCTCCCAAATCCACATGTCGGCTTTTTGCTTAATGGAATCAATATGAGTTACAAGCGGAAGGAAATACCGAAGCTTCAGCTCCTTATCCATTTCGGATCGGCTTTCTTTATCCAGCTGCTCAATATCCTGAATAACGCCGATTTCTTCACTCTTGGCATCGCGGACAGATATATACTGGGTCGTGTATTGGAAAGGAAATATACGAAAGAGTATGATTTCTTCATAGGCCTTTCCTTCTACAACGCCTTGAAAAACGCCGCCTTGGCTGCGGGAAAATGAGACCGCGTTTGGTTCCAATAGATTAATCTCAAAAGGGTCCTTCGTGTTTATTTCAACACCAATGTCATTGGAATCAATCATGCATTTTCTACCCCCTTGATCTTGGACATTTCCTTTTGCGCCTCAACCAGCTTGTAGTATGCACCCTCGGAATCCAGCAGCTCCTCATGTGTTCCTACTTCAACAATTTTGCCATGATCCAGCACGACAAGCCGGTCTGCGTTGCGCAAAGTCGACAATCGATGGGCAATCGCGAACGTTGTTCTTCCTTTGACCAGACGCGATATCGCTTCTTGAATTTGACGCTCCGTCACCGTATCTACAGAGGCCGTTGCTTCGTCTAGAATGAGAATTCGCGGATCATGAATAATGGCGCGAGCAATAGATACCCGCTGCTTTTCTCCACCAGACAGCTTATGGCCGCGTTCACCTACTCTCGTGTCGTAGCCATCCGGCAGCTGAACGATGAAATCATGTGCATTAGCGATTTTGGCTGCGCGCATAATTTCCAGCTCTGTAGCGTCCGGTTTAGAGTAAGCAATATTTTCTGCTATCGTCCCGTCAAACAGAAACGTCTCCTGCAGCACGACGCCAATCTGCTTGCGCAGGTCGTTCTGGCTAATATTGCGGATGTTCGTGCCGTCGATCGTAATCGTACCCTCATCCGAATCATAAAATCGGCAGATCATGTTAATAAACGTCGATTTTCCGGCACCGGAATGTCCGACTAATCCGATCATCTCGCCTGCGGCTACCTTTAAGTCTACGCTTTTGAGCACAGGGTGATGCTTTTCGTATCCATAAGTCACCTTTTTGAATTCAACCTCGCCATTTACGCGGCCAATCTGTGCTGGGTTTACAGTATCGGGCACATCAGACGGGGTATCCATAATTTCAAATACGCGGTCAGCTGCCGAAATCGCATGCGTTGCCCAGTTGATCATTTGGCTTACCCACTGCAATGGTCCAAGAAGCATGCCCAAATAGGTAACTAGAGCGATCAAGGTACCGATAGATAGATTACCTTGAAGCACGGTTTTTCCGCCAAAATACCAAATCAATAAGGTACCCGCTCCAGCGACTAAAGCGAAGACGGGGAACATGCCCTGCCACAGACCTTCAATTCGAATATTATGACGAACGAGCTCCTTATTCGCTGCCGTATAACGTGACATTTCAGTCTTTTCCTGACCAAACGCCTTAACCACACGAATACCTTGCAAAGAATCGCCAACTAAAGCATTTAATCTGAAAATAGACCTCCACTGCTGATACCACCGCCGACCGATCATCGGCCATAATACACTGGACAAAATAATCATAAGCGGCATAGGCAGCATGGCGAGCAGCGTTAATTTCCAATCAAAGCTAAACATGATGATGAAAATCGCAATGACACGCAGTGACTCACCCGAAACCCATATGACACCATCGGTCATGAATTGCCGCATCGCCTCTGAATCATTGTTTACCCGTCCAATGAACTGCGAGGATTGTCTTCGGTCAAAGAAGGATAACGATAATCTCATCAAGGCATTATAGACATCGTGCCGAAGATCGCCCATTAATTTGGAACCAATCCACACGCCAATAATACCGCGCACGGTCTGCATGAGGGTGACTACCAGCGAGGTCGCTGCAAGGCCAATAACAATCCACAAAAGCGTGGAGCCCATATCCTTCGGAGTCAGCACATCATCCACAATCATTTTGGTCAAAAATGGCGGGATAAGTTCAACCAATGTTGTAAAAATCAACATAATCGCTGCCGCAACCATTTGCAGCTTGTAAGGCTTCGCATAGCTCAGCATTCGAAACAGAACCTTGCCGTTGTTTTTACAAACGGGGCAAGCTTGAGAATCGTCCGGCAGCGGATTGCGGCATTTTGGACAATTTCTCGGGAATTCTTTCTCAGAAACCGTTGGCCGCTCTTCGCCTTTTGCCACTGCACCCATTAATTTAGATGCGTATCCAAATATAGAAGTAAGCGATGCTGTGTAGCGTATAAGGATAATCGGACCGTTCTTGGTATCCGCTAGCAATGAGCCGCCGCCTACTCCGCCAACAGCCCGGGCATCTGTAATATCCGAAAATGCGAGTTTAGTCACCAACATCCCATCCGAACGCCACACCGATACTTCCTTTTCAGTCAGGACCAGCCATTCTTCCCCAAACTGACCATCATTCATTAAATCTGATACGGCATGAAACAGCGTTTTCTCTCTAAGTTGTGCTTCTATCGCTTTAGGAAGCTTATTCATAAAGGTCATATTCTTCCCCCTTTCGTTACCAACCTATTTACTCACATATTTTCATATGGGTAAAGATGGAAAATAACTATAACTGTTTATTACTGCCGGGCTGTCTTTATTACAGTACAAACAAAAACCCACAACCTTATTCGGTCGTGGGTTAGTATTCATACTATAGCTCTAAGCATATAAACACTTACTGCTCAGAGCTCCTTATTGCGTAATTATATGCTCTCATCAGCGATTTATAACCAAGAGCCACAATAATCAGAACGAGAATTCCTGCTGCTATTGCTACCGCGAATCCCGTTCGCGCACCAAAGTGATCCACGACCCAGCCGGCTGCAGATGATCCTAAAGCAACCCCGATTCCCATGCCTGTAATAGCCCAAGTCATTCCTTCCGTCACTTTGGATTCGGGCACAATTTTCTCCACCAAGCCCATCGTAACAATAATAGTAGGAGCTACCGATATCCCAGCGAAAAATACAGCTACTGCTAGCTTCGTTATATTATCTACAATTAATAGCGGAAGCATCGTTGCCATGGTAACCGCGGCAGCCCACAAAAACTGGCGATAAAGCGGAGTTCTCAGCCTAAGTGCACCATAAACCAAGCCAGCTAAGCACGAACCTAAAGCATAAACGGAAAGCACAATGCTAGCAGCTGCAGTATTTCCTTGATTTTCTGCAAAAGCTACACTAACAATATCCACGGTGCCAAAAATAGTGCCTAACGCAATGAGCGCAAACACCAACACCCGCAATGAGCCAATCTTAATAACCGAACCTTTATGATCTGAATGAAGGGGACGCACAGCAGGTTCTGTACTCTTTTGCATCGTAAACAGGATGACCCCTATGGCTAAAAAAACGATGGCTAGAAGCGGACCCGCTTCGGGAAACAGCATAACGCTTAAACCGACCGAAATGATTGGGCCAATGATAAAGCAAAGCTCATCCATTACAGATTCAAAGGCAAACGCCGTTTGCAGCTTCGGGGAGCCCCGGTACAGCTCAGCCCAGCGCGCACGAACCATTGCCGGCATACTAGGCATGCAGCCTGCAATTAAGGCAAACAGGAATAGCGTCCAATCCGGTGCTTCATATCTTGTGCATAGCAGCAAAAAAACGATAGATACTACACTAATCCCTGTAAATGGGAGCAGAATACGGGATTGCCCTAACCGATCTACCATACGGGAAATTTGTGGAGCCATTAAGGCCGTTGATAAAGCAAAGGTAGCTGCTACAGCACCTGCTAGCCAGTATTCGCCGCGCAGCTGCGACAACATGGTCACGATGCCAATGCCCATCATCGATATAGGCATACGAGCAACAAAACCTGCAGCTGAAAACCCTTTTGCTCCGGCAGCTTTAAATATCTCGTGGTACGAATTAGCCATGATGCACCTCCAAGCAGTAAGCGACTCGTACAACATTGTTCATTCCTTTTCTCCCCTCATATGAAAAACTTTTTATTTAGACTCTGTTTGATTTGGGAGTCGAAATATGAATTGACATACGCCGTGTATGTGAATAATATAAATACATACGGCGCGTATGTCAATGATTAAAAAAAGAATGCAAGCAGGAGGAAACATGGTTCGCAAAACGAGATCAGAAATGATTGCAGAAACTCGAATCAAACTAGTGAATGCCGCTAGAGAAGCATTTGGCACGATTGGGTATGCAAACACATCGATGGATGAGCTTACAGCTTCCGCGGGGTTAACGCGCGGTGCGTTATATCATCATTTTGGCGACAAAAAAGGGTTATTAGAAGCAGTTGTCAACGAAATAGATGCTGAAATGGATAGCAGATTAGCCGAAATTTCAGATACAGCCGAAGGAAATTGGGAAGGGTTCGTCGGTCGCTGCCACGCATATCTTGCCATGGCGCTTGAGCCGGAAATTCAACGAATCGTACTTAGAGATGCACCCTCGGCTCTCGGAAATGCTTATTCGCAATCATCTCAGTCCCAATGTCTCGCAACGATGGCTGATATGCTTCATCGTTTAATGATAGATCAAGTGATAAAGACGACAGATCACGAAGCTTTAGCGCGGTTATTAAATGGAGCGCTAATTAATACTGCGTTTTGGCTGGCCAACGCCGAAAACGCAGAGGATGGCTTGAGTAAGGCTTTGCAGAGTCTTTCCCTCGTGTTAAACGGCTTGCTTCTGAAGGATCGTTCATAACATATAAAAGCGTGATGCACCTCAAATGTGCGAATGAAGTCCTTATTGCTTTCATCAAATGGTTGGAATAGCATTAAATTATTTGTGGTTATCATCTTCACAAAATCCGAAATGCTGGAGGGAAATCATATGAAGTTACGTTTCGAGGGCCAGATTGCGGAGCTAATGCCTGGTGCACAGCTGCTCATAAAAGAGCTGGGAATTGACTTGCAAGAGGACGGGCTGCCCGTTCATATTGAAGCATCCCAAGGTGAACTGGAAGTTGGCCTTGAACAGGACAAGGCTTATATTCGTTATGGACAAAAACATCAATTTTTCCGCGGACTTGGCTTGCTCATTCAACATAGCCGCAAGAGCAGCACATTCCATATTCGTGAGAAGCAGCAGTTCGATCAAATTGGACCTATGTTTGATCTTTCCCGCAACGCGGTGCTTACTTTAGACGGCTTTAAATCCATGCTGAATAAGATGGCTTTAATGGGAATGAGCACGGTCATGCTGTACATGGAGGATACATACGAAATTGAAGGCGAACCGTATTTTGGTTACATGCGGGGCCGTTATACGCATACGGAGCTGAAGGAGATTGACGACTATGCCGACCAATTTGGTATCGAAGCTTTCCCAAGCATACAAACACTCGCGCATCTGGAGGAATTTCTAAAATGGGAGCCGATTAAGCATTACCGTGATACGAAAGGCGCCTTGCTCGTCGGTGACGAACGGACAGATAAGCTAATCGAAAAAATGATTGATGCTGCCAGCTCGCCGTTCCGCAGTCGCAAGCTTCATATCGGAATGGACGAAGCAGAGGAGCTTGGCCGCGGCAAATATTTGGACTTGAATGGCTACGAAAGTCGCTTTACTATTATGACTTCACATTTGGAGAAGGTACTTGAGGTCGCTCGCAGCCGCGGCTTGAAACCGATGATGTGGAGTGATATGTTCCTCAAGCTCGCTTCCGGGAACGGCGATGAATATTACGATAAAGATACCTCCATTCCCGAGGAAATGGCCAGCCGCATCCCCAAAGACGTCGACATGGTGTATTGGGATTATGTACATTTGGAAGCTGAGGATTACGAGAGGGTTATCGCTAATCATCGGCCGCTCGGCTGTAATTTAGTATTCGCAGGAGCCGTTTGGATTTTCAACACATTCGGCGTGAATTACGGCTTATCGCTGAACGCTTCAGATGTTGCGCTGCAAGTATGCAAACAGCAAGGCATCCGCGAAGTATATGCAACCATGTGGGGCGACGACGGCAATGAGGGAAATCCTTTCGCAGCGTTGCTTGGTCTGCAGCTTTATGCGGAGCACGCTTACTCCGAACAAAAGCCAACGCAAGAACAGCTGGCGGAACGGGTTAAGTTTTGTACTGGAATAGAAGCAGAAGCTTTCATGCAGTTGAAGGATCTCGACGAAATTCCAGGATCGGAGCCAAACAACAGCAAGCAAAGCAACCCTTCAAAGTTTCTACTATACCAAGATGTGCTGCTCGGGATTTTCGACAAGCAAATTGAAGGGCTGGATCTGAACAGTCACTATGCCAACTTAGAGCTGCAAATTCATAATAAACGCGATAAGGATGCTGCGCTTGATTATTTGTTCGAGGTGCCTGAGAAGTTGTGCGCCGTATTGAAGCTAAAGAGCGAAATCGGCATTACGCTTAAGCAAGCCTATGATTCAAAGGATAATGATAAACTGAGACACCTAGCCATGAATAAGTTGACCGCTATTGCAGAGGCAGTACGTGAGCTTCGAATAGCACATCGCTCGCAGTGGCTGCGCATGTTCAAACCATTTGGTTGGGAAGTCATCGACATTCGTTATGGCGGAGTTATTAGTCGCTTGGATACTGCGTCCGTTAGGATTATGGACTATGTGGAGGGACGAATTGCGAGGATCGAAGAGCTGGAACAGGAACGGTTGGTGTACAGCACAGTAAACCGCTTCAACCACAAAGGAGTAGGCTGGTGCAGCTATTATTATCGGATGGCATCGCCAAACGTCTTCTTCCATGTTTTGAACCCTTTTTAAGTGAACTGAATGAATAATTAGACTAAAAGCCCGTGAACGGATGATGACTATACAATCATCGTCGTCACGGGCTTGTTTATTATGAAATGTATAAGCTCCAGCGTATACGAAAGCCTGCCCTAACCCTCTTGTGTCAGATTAGCGCTTGCCAAGAGCTCATTGTAAGTTGTAATCTGCGGCTGCTTAGAACCGTAATAGAATGGGTTCGTAAAGGCGAGCAGCATTCCCGCTTCATCGCGAATATCAAAGCGATACCAGTTATACGCGGCTTCTTCCCAAGGTATATTCCATTCCAGCGCCGCTGGCGCTTCCCCCGCAGTCGCCGCAGAAACTTCCTTCACTGATTCAACAATACCGTTGTGAATTAAGGTTACTCGAGCGATCACATCACTCGCTACACTTAATGTGCAGTTCACTTCATGGGTTGCAGCCTCGCTTTTCCCCAAACTAAACGCATCAGACAAATCACAGCCGAATCGGTAATCGTGGCCGCTGACTTGAATCGACGCTTCAAGCACGGGTCCGCGCGACACATAAACATGCCCATTTTTCACGCCTTCTAATACGTTGTCTGCACTCAAATCATCACACCATACATACGTGGATGGGTCGCCAATTAAAGAAGGAATAGGGCTATCTTCATATTTATCTGTAGGCAGCATGTGAGAGTCAGAACCGCCAATTCCCGTAATACGATAACCTTCATTCCAGCTTGCCGTCCAAAGCTGCAATGCCTTCTCGGTAGCTACAGTGTTTGGAGAAAAGGTCGGATCATTCCATATTTCCATGGAGTGTAATCCCTTTAGCTGCGTCTCCCCATATAGCCATGCCCAAGGTGCCAGCATCGGATGATTGATGGAGCAGACCGCTCCGAGCTCCGCTGCTTCCTTCATTAATCGGTCCATTCCCTGCTGCGTCGTCAAGCCACCGTCTTGTGCAGTCGCTCTCCAATCGATCCATTTCCTTAGACCAAGTGCATTCCAGTGCCCGTCACCAGCTGTGACTTCTACGCCGGGAATAACAAGTGCCTCTCCTTTCGCCCATGATGTAGACAGTACATTGTGATCCGTCGCTACAAAGAAATCCAGACCCTGTTTTACCGCTTGCTCACGGTTCATAAGCTGTGTCATTTTACCATCGGACAATATTGTATGTGTGTGGAAATCACCTTTGTAATAGCGGCTCCCCATCTTCCACACCTTCGCCCAGTCGTAGTTGTCCATCGTGACGCCAAAATCCAAATTGCCAGTGCTCCAATATTCACGCCCGCCCTGCAGCTGAGTCGATTCATATTCCGCCGGAAGAGCGCCATGGCCAAACTCCCATTCTGCTTCGAACATTCTGCCCTCTTCATTTGAAACCTCAAGCGTCCATATGCCTTGAACAATGGGACCGGGCATCGCTATAGGACTCGTAAATTCTACCTGCTTATGAACGACGATCAGCCGCTCGTTTCCACCATCTAGGAAGCAGAAGCGGATATTGTTCTCTGCATCGAATAAATGCAATCTTCCCCACGAGTTTTCCTTCTCATACGTAAAGCGAATCGCAAGCCAGTCGTACTCTTCTTCAACCGCAATCGGAAAATAGCCGTTATTCTGCTCCAGCTTAACGGAAATTTGTCCTTTATTCATAGTTATTCACCTTCCATTCCTATAATTCTGTAACTATCCAAGCGTGCCTATTATTATAATTCCTGTGGTAATCGCAATCGACATCACAATCCGCATTTTCCCCTGCTGCTCTTTCAGGACTATAATACCGAGCAGCGTACCAAAGACGGTGCCGATCTCGCGTATTGGAGATAAATGAGACAGCGGGTCTAAATTCATAGCAAATAAAAATAACAAATAAAAGCCTGCTCTCTTACTCCATTTACTCGTACCAGTAACCTTTTATTCCTTTTTCCATCCGCATAAGTGCCTCAAGGTAAAAGTAGTCTCCCCAGATCATAAAATCATCCGGCGCTGTATTGCCTCTTACATAATAAGAGCCATGCTTTAATAACCCTTCTGCCTCTTCTCCCATCGTGGAGTAATGACGAACAAGTGAGGTCATCGACAAATTCAGCTTCCGTTCAAATTCAGCGCGATCTGGATCGTTATCGTCCAGATGACTCATTAATTCCAGCAAGCCCGCGGCTGTAATCGCAGAAGCAGAGCTGTCTCGGTACGTCCCTTCCTCGACCTGAACATCAAAGTCCCAGTAAGCTACATCATCCTCTGGCAGCTTTGAGAGGAAATAGGCTGCCATCCGTTTCGCTGTATCCAAATACGCCTTATTCCCGGTGTAGCGATAGGCAAGTGCAAAGCCATAAATACCCCATGCTTGGCCGCGAGCCCATGTCGATCCGTTGGTGTACCCTTGATGTGTTGCGCCGCCTAGCGCCTCACCGGTTTCTTCATTAAAAACGAAGGTATGATAGGAGCTGTCGTCACCTCGTACAAGGTAGCGGCGGCTTTGATCTGCCTGCTTAACGGCAACCTTATAATAACGCTCATCACCCGTTTGTTGATAAGCCCAAAAGAACAATGGAAGATTCAAGAGGCAATCAATAATCATGCGCCCGCCATGCTTCTCGTCTCCAGCCAGTCCCCAAGCTTGAATGTATTGCCCTTTTTCTCTAAAGCGGCGCAAAAGCACGTCTGCCGCCTGTAATGTCAGCTCTCTTGCTTCCCCATCCCGCTCCAAAATCCACTGTGCTTGCGAGGATAAGGTGTATAAGAAACCAATGTCATGATGATCAAGCACAATATGCTCTTCCATACGACGCTTGAAGCTCTTTACCGTGAGCCGAGCAGCATCACGGTAAGCTTCATCTCCGGAATATTCGTAGCATAACCACAGCATTCCACTCCAAAATCCGTTTGTCCAATCCTCATTGTCATTGAGTTCATACTTGTTATTGACACTGACATGCGGGAAGCGAACCCCAAAACGCTGGATGTTCTTTTTCGTCTTCTCCATTGCATCTTCAATTGCCGATTTCCACATGTCCTTCCATCCTCTCAGCTACCGATATATCTGATCCAGCATTCTCTTCACGATAGCGGCTGCTTCAGCACGAGTCGCTAAAGCCGCAGGGTTAAATCTTTGCTGCTTGTCCCCTTGCAGCAGTCTATTATTTACCGCTGCTGCTGCTTCCTTTACACTCCATGGCGCAATATTTTGGGAATCCGAAAAAATATGAAGTTGAGCAGTATCTGCCCCGGTCATCCAGTATGGTTGAATCTTACTCATGACGCGAGCAATCAGCACCGCCAATTCTTGGCGCGTAATGGTTTGCTCTGGCTTAAACGAGCCGTCTGCATAACCGTTCATCAGTCCAGCCTCATGCACTCGAATAATATCATTCTCGTACCAACTGCCCTGTATGTCGCTTGCATCGGTGTACGTTAGATTTGAGCCTTTCACACCAAGATCCAGCATACGAGCGATTATAGCAGCCATCTCTGCGCGAGTAATTTCCGCCTGAGGTGCGAAGGTATCTGCATTTCTTCCTTGCATAATAAACTTAGATGCCAAGTATTGCGCATCATCCTTGACCCAGTGCTTCCCAAGATCCGCAAACGTCTTGTTTGCTTCAACCAACAGGTAGGCTTCTCCTGGCAGGCCGTCAAAGGTTGCTTCTACACCGCTTCCAACTGCTTTTAGCTTCATTGGAACTGGAACAAGCGCTTTGCGCTCCTTGTCATAACGCAGCCCCGCCAAATGAGCCGGATTTGCTTTCGTTTCTATCGTCCATTTCATTTCTAGCTTTCCAGCATTAATCAAGCTGCTGTACATTCGCTGCAAGGAGTCCGCCTCCACTACAACTTGGTCAGAGATATAAACGAGTGAAGCACCTAATTTTTTGGCATGGTCTGTAATCGTTGTAACTGCGTCTTCAGCAATAGGCTCCATTCCAATTCGCAAGCCATTGACCACTTCAGCATTATCCATCTGCTTTAGTGGAAGAGTAATAAACATATTGGTCCCGCTCACAATTAGCATAGCTTCGCGGTTCCACTCCAGCAACTTCGAAATGGCAGCGGATGAGAGCTGAACGCTTTGGGCTCCATTCGGTATTGAAACTAAAATCCGCCCAGCCGCCAATTGCTCGTCTGTACTGACCATTTTTAATTCGCCGCCAAGCATGCCCTGAACCCGTTCTTTTATCGTTATCTCATTTGAACCTGAACCTCCAGGTGCCGGGCTCGGCGTTGGATTAGGAGTCGGTGTTGGTGTCGGATCAGGCTTTGGCGTTGGCTCCGGATCTGGTTTTACTTCCGCCGCCTCAATTACAATAGTCGCCGTCGCTTGATACCCTCCATCGACAGAAGCTGCAATAATCTCCACCTTGCCGGGTAGCATGCCTGTAATAACGGCCTGTCCATTATTGACTTGCAGCGTTGCTAGGGCACGATGCTCATCGCTCATAGTCCAAACGATTTGTTTGTTTTTTGCATGGTCTGGTTTCACAGCCGCTTCAAGCTTTACTTGCTTACCCTGCTTTAGCGTTGCTTCTGGTGGTGTGACGGTAATCTCCGTCACCTTTGCACCCTCAGATGCCTTCATTTTCACTTCCAAATATGGTGCAAACGCGGCGTTTTCTTTACTCTTGATCTGTGTATTCAAGCCTTTTACGCCTGGCTGCTCGATCAATGCTAAACTTAAACGCTGATCACGCAGCAGCTCCGCTTTTACGGCGTCTACCAGCTCGTATTCACGCCATTTATCAACCTTTTGGAAAGCAATTGTGGAGATGGCATCACCATAAGCCGGTTGATTGCCCCACACCATCTCGGTCTCTTTCCAAGAATCGTCCTCAACGCGGTGAGCACCGATTATGTTCGAGTCGTATTTGGCATCGCCATCATTTATTTTTCCGTAGACCTTCAGCTTTACAGACTCCATATCACCAGAGATGCTGCTGAGGTCAAACTTCATGAAGGATCGTTGTGTATATCCCTCGCCATACTCACGCACTTCAACATAATCTTTGAAGCCATTGTTTACATTGGCATGATTTGCTCCACTACGAACGAAGGTATCCTCCATCACCGGAATTTTAAAAGTTTTACCTTCCTCCGGCTGCATGGCTTCCATATTGATCGTTTGGCTCGGATCAACCTTTAACGTAATCGTATGGACTTTTCCTGCTGCTCCTTGCGTATGGATTGCCAAGCGAGTATACGGGAAAGTTTGTACGACCTGGATGCTCGGATCTTGTGCAATAATCTGCAGTCCTATTTTACCGAGGTCAACCGTTACCATGCCTTGCTTCTGTGTAGGTTCAGCAATTGCAATGGTAAGCTCACTGCCTTTTTCCTTCATCATCATGGAAATAGGTTTATCGGTCTTTACATACTGGAAAGCAGACGCCTCCCAGAAATTCAAACCTGTAACCTGCTGCTTCGTTTCTTTTACAGCATGAACCTTCTCCGTTTTAGCCAGTACTTGAATGTCGGGATTCGCTTCATATGCCGCCGTTTGCTCCGGCGTCTTGCCCGGGAGAAGCACATATTCATAAGTGCCAGCTGTCGGCAATATGCCATGCTCAATGGCAAGGCTTAAATAATTGCGCTTCACTATATCCGCTGGGCCACCCTTATTAATTTCGCTCCATGCTCCCTCGCGCGCTTCACGTTTGCCTGTCACTTTTTCTCCCGAAGGGAATACGTATCCAATATCAGAACCGACCGCATTGCCCTCCATATGAGCCCATTTTACATCCGTCATTTGCTCCTGCCAGCCTAAGCTTGTTGGCATTTCATGACCGTTCACAATAAGCTTATTGGTACCCGCTTCGGTCAGCTGACGGTTCTCAACGATCGTTTCAGTCATGCTCGCTGTGTTGTTAACAATATCAGAGCCTATTGCAACCATTTCATCATCAAACAAGAACCATGATTTTTTTCCTTGCAAGGAGCTCCCTGTACTGCCTGCAAGCGAGAATTCCATACCCACAGCCCCATAGTAATCATCGATCACTGAGCCGCCAACCCAGTCCTTGCCATTCATATAATTGCCCCATTCTGCGGGCTCTCTGTAAGAACGATCCGTTGTTGTTCCTGGCAGCCTATAGCTATCAATCGTTGGCCAATAATGATCACTAAACTGCTTCAAGTCGCTATTGTACACATTTGTCATTCCGATTCCGGTGTACCAGCCCTTCTTATTCTCGCCATTGCCATATTCAAACGCTGCAATGCGATCCGAGAACATACTGATAGAAAGCCCGAAGTCAGGACGAAGCTGAACCGCACGATCCATACCTGCGAACATTTGCGTATGCACAAGCTCGCCACGAGGAGCAACGCTGTCATCCTGCATTAATTGCTTTAATAAGTGAAGTTCATATAATGGCAATCCTTCGTAATAATTTTCAAATGTCGTGTCAGAACGTACCCATTCCTTCACCATACTTTTGGTTTCCTCTGCTATGGCTGGCGGTGCAGACTGAGCCAGTCGCAGAAGCGTCATTATAATGGAGCGCCCWGTAATATGATCAGAATCGGCAGCACGAGAAATGCTGCGACCTTTGACCGAGTCCAGAATCGCACCTTTATATAAAAGCGGTTCAAAAGAATCTTTTACCCAGTTATAAACATTGCTTGCACTCGGGTCTGAAATCGCCCACTCTGAATCTGCAAAAATATAAAATAGATCAGCCATACGTCCGAGCAATACCGCACCATAACCGCCGGTATACGCTATGCTTGTATGTTGAACGAGGGAACCATCCTCATAAAGCCCATCCCCCTTCTTCACATACAAGAACTCATCCGCAATCGAATCGCGTCCCTGCATGACTTTAGCGGCATGTTGACCTACAATGCCACGCAGCGTCACAACGAGTGCTTTATCAAGCAGGTTTGCTCCTGTCTCAATTGTTGCTGAGTTCGCTACACGTTTTTTTGGGTCGGGCACGAACTTATCAATCGCTTCAATATATTTCGCAATCAAATCTGGCGGCATTGCATCATACATGAGCGATAGGATATTCATAATTTCCTGCGGTGTTCCGATCTCCCAATCCCACCAGTTTCCTGTAATCTTCTTGCTGGAATTGTATTGATACTTCAGCATCCATTCCATCGCCTGAATAATATCGTTTTTCAAGTCTTCGTTTTGAAAAAGAGAGGAGCCTTTCATAGAATAAGCCAACGAGAGATCTCGAATAATGCCGTACGCCCAGGAAATTCGCCACGAATCATTTTGAGTTTTGCTGATGACGTCTTCCCATAATGCATCCGCATCAACAGCTTTATTCAGCTTGTCCCATCTTCCGGTATCTTCTTTATTCGTCATTCGGTTTACTAAGGCTTCAACATTTGCAGCAAGCTCAGGATCATTCATATCAATCCCTTCTCCGCCAACCAGCTTTGCCGCCCATTTTTTGCGAAGCGTTTCATACGCTTTTTTCTGTGCGTCCGATTCTACCGTAACGAAGCTTTGTGCGGATACTCTACGATCGCTCGTCGCAGCAGTAATCACCGCCGTACCGTAATCATGAGCCGTTACTTCGCCATTTTGAACCGTTGCTACTAGCGAATTGGAGGAGCTCCAAATCAGGTCATCCATCGGTGCATTCGCAGGTGCCACAGTAGGAATCAGCTGGACTTTTTGCTCCTTATCCATGTTCACGTTTTGTGGACTAAGCACGATGGACGTAATATCTTTGAATGGAGTGAGCGTTACATCGTCAATCCATAGAGTCCCTGTACCCGTCTCAAAAAATATTTCAACCTTAAAGCTGGCAACTTGCGGCTTATCTGGAACCTGCAGCAGCAGTTCATAAGAGGTCCAATCCGTTGTCCCTCTTACATAAGGAAGATAAGGACCGTCTTCAATCTTTTTCCCATCAGCACCGCAATACTGTGTACGAATATATACGCCTTTACTCACATTTTCCGGCAGCACTTGATCCGTCTTCATCCAAGCCTGCAGCTTATAGGTCTGCCCTGGTGTAATCGGAACAAGCGGATCAGGAACGATGTCGGTTCTAGCAAGCTTGTCGTGTTTCACTTGCACTGATCGTGCTCCCGTGTGATAGACAGCCTCCGTAACAGATACATTCTGATTGCCTTCCATTGCGCGCCATACGCCCCAACCCGCTGGTCTTCCTCCATCCTGCCAACCTTTATCCGGAATTAAGCTGCCTTCTTCAAAGCCTCCATTAGTAATCAAATTAACCATTGTATTTGCACTCGCAACCGCTTGACCGCCAAGCATAGGCAACCCCGCAAACAAAAGCTGAAATGCCATACAGCATACCACTACAATTGAAATAGACTTCTTCCTGATCTTCATGAATGAACCCTCTCCTATCTTCAGTTCATGATGGTATTACTTTGCAATACTTTGCACTACCCCAAATCAGGTGTATCTTGAAGCGTCACTTGCAGCGTCTTCGCTCCATGCAGCTCGAACACTACAATTTCATTTGCACCGGTACGAAGCAGCGGACCTGGAACATAAAGTGTCTTCTGCGGCCCTGCTTCCCAGTAACGTCCGAGGTTGAAACCATTTACGAACACAATTCCTTTGGTCCAGCCTTCAAGTGCCAGGAAGGTATCTGCAATATCCGACTCCTGCTCAATGTGGAGGGAGCCTTGGTAGAAGGTTGGTCCACTTATGTCTTGTACTCGCTCTTCAGCAGCAGGCGCTTGCTCAAGTTGAGCAATATTATGAAGCGGCAGCGAATGAATCGTCCAATCATATAGAAATTGGAAGCCTAATCTCACCCCTTCAGTAATCCCTTTATAATCTCGCAAATACGGTCCATAGTTGGTTCTGCCCATATTCTCGACTAGAATACGAAGCTCTGCCCCGCCCTCCGGCACATCGAACTCGCTTGGCTGTGGGTCCCAGCGTTCGATAACTCCCTTATACTCTCCATCTAAAAATACGAGCGCGCGATCGTGAACCTCCTGCAAAACAAGTGAACAATTGAGTCTTGGGCCCGAAACCTTTGTTGTATATAAAATAAATCCATAATCCTGTCCGAGCTTCTCCATCGGTTCAGGGCAAGTGCGCTGCACGGGTGTCGACAGCAGCGGCAGCACGTCGAACAACGGCGCGACCGGCTTCATTTGAACATGGCCATATCCCATTTTGCGAACAGGATCCGGAAGCGGCATTAACGCCGTGCCAAAATGTTTTGCGATTAGTTCCCTTAACAGGACGTATTTTTCCGTAATATCCCCCCACTCGGTTAGTGGACTATCATAGTCATAGCTCGTTACCGTCGGCTCATATTTCCCGTGGTTGTTGGCTCCATTATAGAATCCGAAATTCGTACCTCCATGGAACATATAGAAGTTAACCGATCCGCCAGCATTCAGCATATCCTCAAACACTTGCACCGCTTCCTGTGCATCCCGCGTATGATGCGGCTTGTTCCAGTGATCGAACCAACCATTCCAATACTCCATGCACATGAGCGGCTTGTCCGGCTGGACTTGCTTTAAGCTGTTAAAAGCTTCCTCTGTTCTCGAACCAAAGTTTACGGTTTCAAGAATACCCGGAATCATCCCGCCCTGCAGCATAAAATCTTCCGGGCCATCTGAGGTAAACAGCAGAACGTCCATTCCGCGCGAAATCATGCTTTCCTTGATATGCTCAAGATACTTTAGATCATTGCCATAGCTGCCGTACTCATTCTCAATTTGCATTGCAATAATTGGACCGCCGTTTGTACATAACAAAGGCTTCAGCATCGGCAGCAGCACATCATAATAAGCATCTACTTTTGATAAAAATAACTCGTCATTGCAGCGCAAGCGCATTCCATCCTCAGCAAGCAGCCAAGCCGGCATGCCGCCGAACTCCCACTCCGCACAAATGTATGGACTTGGACGTACAATGACATGCAATTCCAGCTCTGCTGCTATCTCGATAAACGCTACAATATCCGCCATACCCGTGAAACAGAACTTACCCTCCTGCGGCTCGTGCATATTCCATGCGACATACGTTTCAACTGTATTAAAACCGCAGGCTTTCAGCTTAAGCAATCGATCCTTCCAATACCCCGGAATAACACGGAAATAATGAATCGCCCCCGACAAAATCGTTATCGGTTTATCCTCATAAAGAAATTGATTACCTTGCACTCTGAATGATGCCATGTCATTTACTCCTCTGCTCATGAACTTGATGTATTTGACTTGCCATATCTACTTCGAATTTGCATGCTCGCCAATTAGACGGTTAATTTCCTCACGCTTGCGGATATACCATTCCGTCTCACGCGGATATGCTTCAAAGGATAGCTCCTGCGCTAAGCCATCTTCGAGCAAAGCAATTACCGCTTCTCGTGAGGTACTCCGCTCTAGAAGCTCAAGCGCTCGCAGATCCTGCAGCGCTTCTGTAAGCACCTCCAGCCTGATAGACTCAATCGGCCCTTCAGCACCTGGATATACGAGAAATGCATCCCCCGCTGGAAAACCGCCGCCTGCATCCGTCACTTGAAACGGATTAATCGGATACTTCGAGAACTGCGCATACCAGAAGTTGTAGCCCCAATGCAAGAAACCTGCAAGCTTCAGCTTGTACAGCTGCATGCCTAATACACGATTGCGCGAAGACGGCATATGGAGAAAGCGATTAGACACAAGCTTGTATTGGGCGCAGCAATAATTCGACCATAATCCCTCTACCCCGTGTTCAAGAAATGGCTGAATCGCATTGCTAGCCGGAATGGGGTGCTTAATTAGACCACTTTCATAAAATTCATACTCTGAGAGTGCATCAATGATCGGAAATCCTTCCAAAATCGGTCCAATAAGCTCACTCGCTGCGCGATAGGTGTCCATGTCCGCAAGGTTTGGCTCATCCGACAGATGGAAATAAACCCGCTTCTCTAAACCGTTTTCTTTTATAAATGACACTAACTCATGCAAAAATAACGTAAGAAATTCGGTGTACTCCGAATCCTTGGAATCCGTATCCCAGCCAAACAGCTGCTTCTCCTGACCATCAACCGTGCCGACTACCTTCGGTGCATGCTTGGCACCCCATTGTGTAAAGAGATGAGAGAACTCAAAATATTTCACGCCGCTGCGGTCACACAGTGCAATCCAGCGCTTTAATTTTTCAAAAGTAAATCGGTAATCATCCCCCACGCGTTCAACTTGAACGAGCTGTACGGTTGGGCGGTCTCCTCCAATTTCCGTGTCTAACGGAGGGGTAAACAAAGGGGTCAAAATCATATTCATTCCATGTTTCACAGCGGTTTGGATGTACTGCTCAATCAAATGCCAATGGTACTCGCTAAATACGTCCGTTTTATAGTAGGTAGCCAAGCAGTCAACATGGAACCATTCGGTATGGATAAGTGACTGCTCGGGCAGTGCTGCCGCAATTACCTCCAGCGTAAATGTTTCCTCGCCTACTTGCTCGCCGCTATCATTGATGAGATAAATACGAATATCAAATAAACCTGCTTTCGCATCCATCGGAACCTCGACAGTTATCCATAAAGAACGCCATTGGCTTGGATAACCGGTTAAACCGCGGACTGCATCAAATGGGATTAATGCATCTGGATACAAGCCGGGCGTGCTTCTCAGCACATGATTATCTGCATCGTGATAGCTCACCATATTGGCGGGTACCAGCTCTACCGTTCGTACGGTCAATGCTTGCTCAAGCTCGGACTCCACCCGAACCTGCAGCTGCCGCATAAGTACATCTGCCCGATATGCAACCTGGAACGAATAGGATTCACCAAGCAGTGCCGAGCCTCTAGTTACCGCAGCTGCAAGCAGTTCTTCATCGGCGAATACTTTGATCAATGAACTGATACATCTCGTTTCCAGCTGCAAAGCTCCATTTAACTTTTCCACTTCATATTCCCCCTACATGATCTAATAAAAAAGATAAGCCCGGTAAACTCGACTGACCTATTCGAACTTACCGGGCTTATTTACTTACTTGCTTGCTAACGCTTTGTAAGAATCACTTGTTTCTTTCAGATGCTGCTGGAAGCTGGCGTCGGCTTTAAGCCCGCCAATAAACTTGTCCCAGTCCTCCATGCTTGCTTTGCGGATGACAACGTTTGTGTACATATCAACAAACTTCTTCTGCCAATCGCCGCCTTTTTCCATCCATACTTCAGTCGTTGGCAGCCCTGCAGCAGGATTCTTAATTGAAGATGCTGAGATGGTATCTACCAGCTGGCGGTTGTAATCTCTAACTTCTGCCGGCATGCCAGGTCCTTCAGCACGTTGATATTTGTTGAAATAACCGGAAATCCATTGTGCAGTCGTCGCTGTACCATATGCTTTTTTCTTGCCTTCATCGGTTTGAACGATTGAACCATCTTCCGATACGGTATAATCCTTGTCTTTAATACCATAGGTAACGAGATTGTAGCCTTCTTCAGTCGCCGTTTCGTTATAAACCTCAAGAATTTTCTTCAGCTTGTCTTCGCTAACCTTTTTGCTGACTAGGAACAATCCATAGTAGCCATATGCTTGTTCATTGTACTTTTTGCCGTCTTTGGCAGCTGGAATTTCATACGCCTTCAATTCTGCTTCAGGCTTAATTTTTTGCAGCTCTTGTCCGAAAATAAACGCTTCGTTAATATTGCCGAAGGAGATGCCCGCTTTGCCTTGAATCATCATTTCTTTCACTTGGCTTGGCTTCATCACTGGCAAGTCCGGCGTAATAAGACCATCGCCATACGCCTTGCTCCAGAATTCAAGCGCTTCTCTTGCTTCAGCTGTCAGCCAGTATGGCTCAAGACCGCCTTCAGCTGTTTCCTTCCACGCTGTGCCTGCGCCAAACATCGTCATCATATAAGGGCTGACACTCGCTTGCACCATACCAAAGGTATCGTTTTTACCGTTGCCGTCCGGATCATTTTTTGTAAAAGCTTCTAATACTTTGTAGAGCTCATCCATCGTCGTTGGTGCTTTCAGCCCCACTTTATCAAGCCAATCTTGACGAATAATGAGAGATTCATGTCCATCCAATGGGCGAACACGCGGAATACCGTAGGATTTACCCTTGAACTTAATGTTCTCAATCGCATTCTCCGGATAACCTGCTAGGTTCGGATAATGCTGCAAGAACGGGGTCAAATCCCAGAATGCACCCTGCTCAATCGCGGTTGAGAATGCAGGATCATTGATATCCTCGATAAGAATGACATCAGGCAAGCTCTTGGAAGCAAGCAAAGCATTCAGCTTCTCTTTATAGCTATTAATCGGATAAAAATCGATGCTCAGCTTTACATTTAGTTTTTCATTGAGCTTCTGGACACTTTCGAGATCACTGCTAGGAGATTCACCATAAGTCATCGTGCCAATATTAATATCAACTGGCTTTTGTTTACCCTCTTTATTGCCGGCCGATTTAGCTTCGCCACCATTCGAACAGCCAATTAAACTTGTCGTAAGAACGAGCGTCAAAAGCGTCATGCCAAAGCTTCTTTTTTTCATTTTTAAAACCCTCCCTTATTTGTARTAAATCCCTATATAATGGTCGTTTGTCCGTTAACCCTTTACGGAACCAACCAGCATACCTTTTACAAAATACTTCTGCAGGAACGGATAAACCATAATGATAGGCAGAGACGCAACGACTACCGCCGCCATCTTGATCGTCTCTGGTGGGAGCATTTGCTCACTCTGCAGCATTGCAGCTACGGATGGGTCCGCTATATTGGTTGAAGCTTGAATCAGCATCATCTGCAGCACAACCTGCATCGGACGAAGTTCATCCGAGTTAATGTACAATACGCCGTTGAAGTACGTATTCCAGAAGCCTACTGCAAAGAATAGCCCAAACGCAGCGACTGCTGGCATCGAGATTGGAAACATAATTCGAAAGAAAACCCCAATATCATTGCATCCATCGATCTTCGCTGCTTCCTCCAGCTCCTCCGGCAATTCCTGATAGAAATTTCTCATCAAAAATACGTACCAAGCGCTCGTAATAGCCGGTAAAATCAACGCCCACACGGTATCGATAAGCCCCAAGCTTTCAACCAAAAGGAAGTTCGGAATCATACCCGGGTTGAACAGCATCGTCATTAGAATCGCAACGAGGAAAAACTTTTTACCGAAAAATCGTCTCCGCGACAAGGCATAAGCCAAAGCGCTTGTAACGATAATACCGATTGCCGAACCCACAACAGCCAAGAAGCCGCTGACCCCCAATGAACGCATAAACATTGGAGTCGATAAAATGTACTTATAGGAGGAAAGGCTCCACTTCTCTGGAATTATAATTAACGACTTTCTCAAATACTCCGAGGGATCTGTAAAGGAAACAACAATGACATATAGAAAAGGCAGCAGCGTGATGAGTCCAATTAGACCAAGCGCCGTATAAATAATACCGTTTGTCACTTTATAACCGAGGGACTTATGCATTAGTAAAGACCCTCCTCACCGAATTTTTTAGCTAAACGATTGGCTGTAACGACAAGGATAAGACCAACCACCGATTTAAATATGCCCACGACCGTCGCATAACTGAAGCGACCATTTTGAATGCCCGTTCGGTATACATACGTATCAAATACATCAGCCACATGTGATACAGGAGAACTCATCATTAAGTAAATTTGTTCGAACCCAACCTCCATCACTTGTCCAAGCCGCAAAATGAGCAATACAATAATTGTGCTCTTTATGCAAGGCAGCGTAACATTCACAATTTGCTTCCAACGGTTTGCACCATCAATTTGCGCTGCCTCATACAAGTCTTGATTAATACCCGCAATGGCAGCGAGGAAAATAATTGTGCCCCAGCCTGCTTCTTTCCAAATGCTCTGTGCAGTCAACAAACCCCAGAAGTAATTCGGCTCCGTCAAGAAACCGATCGGTTTGCCACCTAATTCGACAATAATCTTGTTAATAATACCATCGCTTTGTCCGAGGATTATAAAGCAAATCCCTGCAATAATGACCCAAGACAAAAAGTGCGGTAAATAAATAATCGTTTGAATGGTTTTCTTAAATGTGCGATTGTGAACCTCATTAATGAGAATAGCGAGAACGATGGGAATCGGGAAAAAGAAAACGATGTTCAGCAAGCTAATCGCCATCGTATTTCTAAATAAAAGCAGGAAGTCTGGATTCGTGAAAAACTCATTAAAATATTTGAATCCGACCCACTCGCTTTGCCAAAAGCCTAAGTATGGGGAATAGTTTTTAAAAGCTAACGCCAGCCCCCATATGGGCAAGTACTTGAAAATAAGAAAGAAGAGAATACCCGGGAGCGCTAATACGTACAAATATTTTTCTCGGCCTAAAATGACTTTAAATTGAGACCACTTTGAATCTCTCGTTTTTTGCCACTTAGGTTCATGTCCTTGTGATAAACTTGCGTTCGCTAATTCAGGATTAGATTGCGGCAAGGGTTTCACCACCTCCAACAATTTTGTTTAAACTTGGCTGCTCATATGGTTTCATGTCTGCATCTTACAAGCCGAAGCTTCCGCCGGGCAATGACCAATTCTTATTCGCTCAGCACGACTGAGCAATAATTGAGAATCCCTTGCTGCTACACGGTTTGTGGCTGCTTCGAGTCTCATTAATTAATCTCTTTAACCCCTGCCAGATTATAAATTCGCACCCCATAAAATAAAAAAAAGGCTTGCAAAATGGAGAGGTTACAATTCTCTCACTCTTAGCAAAGCCTTTTTGAAATAAGCCTATTCGATTTTGTATGGCAATTTACTTGCGATGCATTTCTCGATATTGTCCCGGAGGCAATCCAACCTGCTTCTTAAATACACGAATGAAATTTTTAGGGTTGTAGCCTACCTGCTCTGCTATTTCATTCACCATCAAATCTGTTGCTTCCAGCAGCTCCTTAGCCTTCTCTACACGAACTTGTGTGAGGTACTCAATAAAGGAGATGTCCATCGTTCGCTTAAACAGCTTGCTTAAATATTGAGGAGTCAGATTGCAAATCTGTGCACACTGATCCAGAGAAATATCAAGATTATAATTTGCCGCAATGTAGTCTGTCACTTTTTCTATAAGCTGCTCATACTCTTGATTCCGCTTGCCGCTCACGGACATCATAATCGGCTCAAATATACGATCTATCAGCCACTCATTAATGGAATGAATTGTTGCACATGATCTCATATCGAAATTGAGCTCACTAGCGGTTCTTCCAAATAGCTGCTCTGGACTCATATTCATTAAGTAGACGGTTCGTAAAGTCGTAGACAACAATTGATCGTACGACATCCTAATAAGCTCGGGATTATGCACAGCAGATTGAACTTTATTGGAAAAAGCATCAAGCAAACGCTTCGTTTCAGCGAGATCACCGACCTGCAATGAATCGATAAGATGGTTCTCGATCTCTGCTGGATAACGATACATCATTGAAACCGCAAGCCCTTTGCTCTCAATAATCTGATTGCCGCCATTAATCATCCTCGAATAAATAGCAAGCTGCGCCTCACGATATAAATCGGGCAATTCCTCTACCTGCGAGGCTGCACGACTTAACCCAATCGTTGCTGGAGATTGCAGAAAATGAGTGATCTGCTGTCGTATTTTTTCAATGCCAGACTTCAGATTGTTTGACCATGCATTCATTTCTTCATCTTCTGTCCACAACCAAACCACAACTTGATCATTTAATCCATTAATGACCAAGCCTTCTAGCTGCTGCTGCTCCAGCAATTCTGTCGTCATATTTTTTATAATAAACAAAATTAAATCCTTATCCGACTCTTGAAACTTGCCTGCGTCCGATAGGTGATCATATGAAATAATAAAAACAGCTGCACATTGTGTCTCTGGAATAGCGTATCTGCGCAGAAGCTCATGCAAATGTTCACGTCGTTCATGACTAAACTGCCCTTCCAATAGCCTTAAAGCAAACAACTCCCGAATAAGCGGAAACTGCTGATTGATTTGGCCTTCCAGCTGACTCGCCTTACTGTTAATTTCCTTCCACCGCTGCTGCACATAATTAAATTCGTCTGTCCCCATATCCGCTTGTTGATTATCACTAATATGAGAGACCAGCTTCCGAATCGGACTATATACCCTTTTCGTGCCAATCATAGCAAGCGTAATTCCCGCAGCAAGAACAACAAGCACGATGCCAATCGTTATACCCGCAATCTTCCTTGCGCTGCTGTAAAGCTCCGCTGTTGGAATCATATCCACAAACAGCAGCTTCTTGATTGGAGATACCATAGAAGTAACTAAGTACTCCCGGTCCTGCCATTGATATAAAAACTCTTGCTTGCCCTCATGTGAAACCGTTATCAACTCAAACAAATCTTTAGGCACTTCAGATCCATTCATATGGAATACGAGCTGGCCGCCTTCATCGATTACAAACATATGCTGGTTCTTGTATTTCAAAAATTTTTTAGTTAGAGATTCAAACGCTTTATTATCAATAATGACTTGAATAATACCGATCGGATCTTTTGTATGTAAAGGAATTGTACTCGTTAAGGTAATACCAGAATCGTACACTTGACCGCCTTGGGAATAACCAGCCTGCCAAACTAATTGCTGATTGTTTTCCAGCAGCTTCTCATACTTTTCCCGTTCCACTGCCGACTCCATTTTTTTGCCACCGTAAGTAGACGAAATCAAATAATTCTCGTCCAATGTATATAGCAAAATATCCTTAACAAGTGGGTTTCCGTTCATAAAAGCCAACATGTTCTGATAGATACTCGAATAAAAACCGGAATAATTGGTACGTTTCATTTCCTTCAAGTCTGAAGTGAAGAACGAGCTCATCTCCAGCTGAATTAAGTTATTCTCTACTCTTTCAAGCCCATTATCGATGGTCTCTGAAGCGTAGCTTAAGACCTGAGTAATGTCTTGGCTGGCATTATCTTTAGCCGTTTTGGAAGTTAAAATATAGCTGGTGATCCCAAGGATAATGATAGGAATGATTGATGATAATAACGTAAAAACAATCATTTTGCGATAAAATGATGGATACTTCAGAAAGCTTTTACGATTAATTATTCGGTTACCTTCTATAAGCTTCATTCTGTCGACTCCTATGTTGATAGACTTTGCTCCTCAGCACAGCGTACAAATCATTTGAAATGAAGTCAATAATTATTAATGAATTTATCTAATTTACATGCTGCTGAACAAATGTCCACGCAAACAGCATAGCATTGCAATACTATAACTATAGAGATGCACTAGCGAAATAGAAGAATAAACGACTGTTAATTGTCAATGTCAAACCTTTACTAGCCTATTTGCATTGTCTATATGATTAAGAATAGGGTGGGTGATATCGTTATGCTCTATACAGCTCTTGGAGATTCTATTACCTATGGGGAGAATGCCTCCTCACTCGCAAAAGCATATCCCCAACTAGCCGTTGCCGCTTTAAATTCACGCTCCCGTTCCCGCAGGGCAACTGGATATGTATTAGCACGTCCGGGCTGGACCAGTCATGATCTATTAAACGCAGTCATCTGGAAGGGTTCCGCTGCTATAAGCAAATCCGATGTTGTTTCTGTTTGGATTGGAGGGGTAGATTTAGCAAACGCTGCATTGTCTTCGATTAAGAACCAACAGCAAATAGCTATAAAACCGATCTTAACTCCCTACAGGCAAAATTTACGAGCCATTCTCGCTCATATAAAAAGCGTAAGCGACGCCCGTATTATTTGCTGCACGCAATATAATCCGTTTCCGAATAGTTCTCTAGCAGCTGCTGCTATCGACCAATTAAATTACACAACGATTGAGGTTGCCCAAAGCTATCATGCACAAATCGCTCCCGCTCATAGATGGTTTGAAGGAAAACAAGCCTCACTAATCTATGGCTATCGTAATGGCAGATTAGAAGATGCATTGAGCGGTACTCTGCCTATCCATCCCAATGATCGAGGTCATCAAGTGATCGCAAACGGATTAATTCCCTATCTTGCTTCTCGCAATTAGTTTTAGAAATAAAAAAATGACACCTTCCCTCTATTGGTCAAGACCCCTATTTGTAGACATTGCAAAAAACACCTAGGCAGAAAGCTGACGTCTGTAAGCAACAGGCGTCAGTTTTTTTAGTTTTCTCTGCGGTCGCTCGTTATTATAGAAATGCAAATATTCTTCAATTCTCCTTTGTGCCTTTTTTAAACGCTTTCTCAAAGGTTTGAAGAACGAGTTGGTTATCATTACGAAGGCTCATATGAGAAGCAATGAGTTCTCCGTTATACAAATCCTTAATGGCAGATAAATATATCCATGTATCGACTACGCGGTATTGAGTGACATCCGTTACCCACTTTTGTTTAGRCTTATCCGCTTTAAACTCCCGCTGAAGCAGGTTTTCCGCAACGCGTGCWCCTACTGTGGTTTTWTAGCTCTGACGTCGCTTCTGACGCATCTTAGAGCGAATCCCCATCTCTTGCATAAGCCTAAGAACTTTCTTGTGATTCACACGTTTTTCATGGTCCTGAAGYAAATGCATTTGAATCTGCCGATATCCATATACGCCATTSTACTTCGTATACACTCGTTTAATTAATGCCTTGAGATCTYCATCGCGATCTATAACTTTGCGCTTCAAGTAGGCGTAGTATCCGCTTCTGGAGACGCCAAACAATTTGCAGAGTTCAGTAAGAGGGTAGGATTCTGCTGCTGCTTCAATGACACKATATTTCGTTTTTGTACCTCCCGCATCCAGATTTCCAAACACTTTTTTAGCATCTGATTATCTCGTTTAAGCTTTTGAACGTATCTATCCTGATCGATGTATTCCTCACGACGTCCTCGCTGATCCAGTAGTCCATATTCACCGAGCTGTCTATATTTCCTCATCCAAATCTTCACACGATTCTTGTCATTAATATTTAGGTGATCCGCTATCTTTTGATACGACCATCCCTCTTCAACATGTAAGCGGATTGCCTCCACTTTCGTTGTATCTTCATAATGCTTAAACTTTTGCCCTTTAACCGCCACAAAAATACACCCCCTAGAATTTCATCGGAATAACCTAGGGGTTTTTCCAATGTCTATTCTAAGGGGTGCACTTCACTAT
>NZ_JBFTPZ010000067.1:0-33610 GCF_056398745.1 Paenibacillus sp. 01T424
GTCCATGCGCGCTTGGTCTAGCCGCACCGATTTCACTTGTCATCGCAGCCAGCAGACTTGCGAAGCAAGGCATTATTACGAAGGAAGCGGGCGCGCTTGAACGTTTGGCAAGCATTCAAACGATCATTTTTGATAAAACAGGAACATTAACGGAAGGCAAGCCTCATATAAGTGCTTCACTAGCTATTAAAGGAAGCCGCAATGCTTTGCTGAGATTGGCGGCAGCCGCTGAAGCGGACTCCACACATCCGCTTTCAAGAGCAATTGAGAAGGAGGCGGTCAGACTAGGGCTTATTATTCCAGCTTCCAGTCATCATGTCTTCACACCAGGCGGAGGAGTTGAAGCGATAATTGAGGAGCAGCGCTTCGCTATCGGGAACGCTCGGTTTGCAGCAGAACGCCAATTGACTATGAGCGTCGATATCATTGCATTCGCAAGGCAGCGTGAGGATTTGGGTGAAACCGTGCTATATGCAGCAATAGACGATCAGATTGCTGGTGCAATCGCATTTAGCGATAAGATAAAGGAAAACGCGAGAGAGACAGTGAAAGAGCTTAGAAATTTAGGGGTTTCCGCTGTTCTAGCTACTGGAGATCACAAGGCGCCGGCATTTGCTGCTGCAAAAGCGGTTGGCATTACAAGCATACATGCTTCCATGCTCCCCGAAGGCAAATTGGCGCTGGTGGAGCAGTTAAAGCGTCGCGGTAAACGAGTCGCAATGGCAGGGGATGGATGGAATGATGCACCGGCATTAGCCGCAGCCGATGTAGGCTTAGCAATGGGTGAAGGAACCGATGCAGCGCTTAGCGCAGGCCATATGACGCTGCTTTTCTCTCGTCTGCACGCCATTCCAGAAGCGATTCGAATTAGCCGATTAACGATTCGAAATGTGCGTCAAAATCTAACCTTTGCTTTCCTATACAATGTTATCGTCATCCCTTTTGCTGCTTTTGGTTTGCTTGAGCCGTGGATGGCTGGAACGGCGATGGCGCTTAGCTCTGTTTCTGTTGTAAGCAATGCGCTTCGGCTTTCGGGTCAGCTGCAAAGCAAGAGCCGGGTTGGTGCAAGCAGATGACGCTGACTTGGCAGCTGATTGGATTCATTATTTTAACAGGCTTATTCAGTGCACCTCATTGTATCGGTATGTGCGGGGGGATTGTATCAACTGTCTCATTAAATTCCTCAGCGCCAGTTAAAAAATCAATGCTTCTATATAATACAGGCCGAATTCTCTCTTATTCCTTATTAGGGGCTGTAATGGGAACAGTAGGTTCTTTTGTGGATGTTGCAGGTAAATTTGCAGGGGTTCAAGGATTGGCATCCATTATTGGCGGCTGTTTCTTGCTGCTCTGGCTTTGGCGGAGATTTCAGCTGCCGCTCATGAACCGATTGTCTAGCTTTCTGCACAAAAGATTAGTAGGCGGTGCTTCTCGCTCTGCTAAGCAGGAAACGTTCCATTTGCTCGCAACTGGAATAGCCTTCGGATTTTTGCCATGCGGCTTAACTTATGCGATGCAAATGACGGCAGCCTCCACTGGCTCAGGACTTGAAGGAGCGGCTGTCATGGCTCTGTTTGGGCTATCGACTTTCCCTGCTTTAGCGGCTGCCGCTTCGATCGCTGCTTTTGCCAATAAGAAATGGCGGCGATTTATGCGTAAAGCAAGTGTAGTCACGGCGATTGCTGTGGGTGTCATCTCGATTTTGCGCGGGCTTGCGGTGAATGGTGTCATTCCGTCGATTAATCCATGGCTTTGGTAATTTGCTAATGAACCGCTCGCAGTAATCTGTCGATGGTATACGTTTGGTCAACCGTCTTGAGTGTTAGAGTCGCTTTCCATGTGCCAGCCATCAGTGGTACGCCTTCGCCCGTATATGTTCCAGGATCAGCTTCCGTCATTTTAAACTCGTAATCGCCGCAAACCATATCCATCATCTCAAGCTTGACTGATAGCTCAGCTCCTTGTAATGGGGCGCCTGAGAGATCAGTAAGCTCGATTTTAAATAAGTTGTTGTGAAGCACCTTCGCTGGATAACCATCGATGGACCATTTAGCTTCGCCTTTGTCGAATACATGTTCAGTCATAGGCGGCGATAATTCTTCGCCTTTACGGAGCCAAGTAAAAACTATGCCAACGACAATTGCCACAACCAGTAAAATGATAGTGAATTTTAGCGTATTATAATTTGGTTTGTGTTCTGCTTTCATATCTAGGAAAGAACCTCCTTTATGAGTTGCATATTCTTTTGTTAGATTCATAAAAAGAATGAGTGTTAGAGTCGGATGTATTATCTGCTGTCTGCTATTTGCTTGCGGAACGAACGGTAAGAAAAATAAAAGCATAGCAAGGGTGGAGAAGTCGCAAGGAGAGGTAACGGACATCAGATACGCTATTGTGCTCATTTTCGTTGTTTTGGCAATCGTAACGGACATAGAAGCCCTTATTTGGCTCCACGAGTTAGTTATTAGCTACCTTTTGCCCAAATAGCGGACCCTATGTCCGTTAGACTCAAATATGAGCCCAATTCTTGAAAATAGCGTAATGTATGTCCGTTGAGGTTTGAAGTGACTATTGCGAAAAGCTAACGGACATCAGATACGCTATTAAGCTCATTTTCGCTGTTTCCACAACCGTAACGGACATAGAAGCCCTTATTTGTCTCCACGGGTAAGTTTTTAGCTCATTCTTGTCCAAATAGCGGAACCTATGTCCGTTAGACTCAAATATGAGCCCGATTGTTGAAAATAGCGTAATGTATGTCCGTTAGAGGTTTGAAGTGACTATTGCGAAAAGCTAACGGACATCAGATACGCTATTACGCTCATTTTGGCTGTATACGCAACCGTAAAGGACATAGAAGCCCCCTTATTTGGCTCCACCAGTTAGTTTTTAGCAGCCGTAAGCCCAAATAGCGGAGGATTCTATGTCCGTTAGCTTCAAATATGAGCCGGACTCTTGAAAATTACATCTTGCTGCTCAGTTCAGGCCAAGGCTAAACGCACTCATCATGGTAAAAAAAACGCGCGCTAAGAAATAGACCCATTACGTTACCTATGCGGCAAATGAGTGAAGCAGAACGTCGATAATTAGGATGAGTATGGCATGGATGTCATTAGACAAATAGAACAAGACGTTGTATAGTAACAACGGATCATTTTATAGATGATGGACGGGGATAGATGCACCATATCTTCTCCTGCATGATCCGATATTGTTGGAGAAGCTGTTCGCTTAGCCTAATTAGAAAAAGCGTATACTAGCATTTCTGACTCAAGGTCGGGGATGCTATTTTTAATACGATATATGACGCAGGAGGAGTAAGGAAAATGAAAAGGTTACATAAAAGTACAATGAAAACGCTAGTAGGTTTTCTGCTCGTGATGATGCTCGTATTCACAGGAGCATGCGGTGCCAATAAGGACACGGTTAACGAGCCGGGAAAAACAACGAATAATGCTGGTCAGGCTGCAACTGACGAGCCATCCAAGGCGAATGAATCGACCGTTTATCCACTAACTTTAAAGGATGATACAGGTACGGAAATTACGTTTGAGCAAGAGCCAACTAAAATTGTCTCGCTTGCTCCTAGTGAAACCGAAGCTATTTATGCAATCGGCTCAGGTGACCGTGTGGTAGGTGTAGATGAGTCAAGCAACTATCCTGAGGAGGCGGCAAGCAAGGCAAAGGTTGGCGATATGACGACGAATATTGAAGCTGTTGCAGCTCTCAATCCGGATCTCGTGCTGGCGTCTTCTTCAATGAATGGAGAGGCAATCACGAAGCTCAGAGAACTGAAAATTCCGGTCTATGCGACAGACCCTCTCACGTATGATGCAGTTATTGCCAAAATCGAAAATTTAGGTCATATTATGAATAAACAATCCGAAGCGGCTGAGGTTGCAGGTCACATGCTTTCGGTGAAGCAACAAGTTTCGGATGCAGTTAAGAATGCAGTGAAAAAGAAAGTGTATTTAGAATTTTCCCCAGGCTGGACCGTTGGATCTGGCACATTCCTTGACGAATTGCTGGCACTGGCTGGCGGCGAGAATGTTGCTGGAGCTGCTCCAGGCTGGTATGAAGTGAGTGCAGAGTCGATTGTTACTCAGAATCCCGAGCTCATTATATACCCTGCATTGAAGGAGGAGCCGAATCCGATTGTTGTTGGCATTGAGAGCCGTCCTGGCTGGAATGTCATTGATGCGGTGAAAAATAAGCAAATGCATGCAGTAACAGAGGATCCGCTTGTTCGTGTAGGGCCGAGACTTGCAGATGGTTTGCTGGAGCTTGCGAAAGTGATTCACCCGGATCTCGTAAAATAATGATGACCTATAAATTAGTTTGGTATGGAGGAGCAGCTATGCTCCTTCTTGCTGTTTCTATCGTTGTAAGTTTATCGATTGGTTCGGCTGGTATTTCCATTCGAGATGTTTGGGGTATTTTGCTTCATCAGCTGCCTTGGCTTGCTGATAATTCAGTTCCTTATACACCTGCCGAAATAGCGATCGTCACGCAAGTACGTCTATCGCGTATTTTGCTTGCTGTCCTCGTTGGTGCTTGTCTCGCACTTGCTGGCACGGGCTTTCAAGGGGTTCTTCGAAACCCGCTGGCTGATCCCTATACACTAGGAGTGTCTTCGGGGAGCTCAGTTGGTGCATCGTTCATTATCTTATTCGGCTTGCAGTCAGCGATTGGCATGTGGACGATACCGCTAGTTGCCTTTGCTACAGGAACCTTGACGCTGCTTGGTGTTTTTTGGTTGTCTCGCAACAAGGGTATTATACATATTGAAACGCTAATTTTATCTGGGGTTATCATCCAGTCTTTTTTAGGCGCTTTTGTATCCTTCATGGTGTCCGTCTCCGAGGGCGTCGTGAATCAAATTTTGTTCTGGTTAATGGGGTCGCTTGCGATGAGAAGCTGGGAACATGTATATATGCTTATTCCTTTTCTCGCGGTAGGCTTTCCACTTCTGCTTGCATATGGGCAATCTCTCAATTTATTTGTACTGGGGGAACGCCATGCAGCGCATCTTGGCATCCGTGTCGAGAGAACGAAGCTGATCGTCTTAATCAGCTCGACCTTGCTGACGGCAGCAGCAGTCTCTGTTTCTGGTGTAATTGGTTTTGTTGGACTCGTGGTTCCACATCTCATTCGTTTGCTCGTTGGCCCCGACTATCGATTAATTACCCCTTTATCGGCTATCGGTGGAGGCATATTTATTTTATGGGCTGATACGCTTGCGCGCATGGCGCTGACGCCTAAGGAAATACCGCTTGGCGTTGTTACGGCTCTGCTTGGTGCGCCATTTTTTGCGTATTTGCTGCATCGGCGGAAGCTGAAGCAAGGAGGGGCGTTATGATTGAGGTGCGCAGCATCGTTCAGACGGTGCAAGGGAGGACTGTGCTCAATAAGCTTTCCTGCTCATTTCAAAAAGGGCGGATGTACGGTGTTATTGGACCTAATGGTGTTGGCAAATCAACGCTGCTGCATGTATTGTCAGGCGTTGAACAGCCGGTGCAAGGTGAAGTTTTATTCGAGGGGCAGAGCATCTCGGCATATCCAAGAAAGCAAATCGCACAAAGGATGGCAGTTTTGCAGCAAAGCGGTTTGCCTCAGGTAGGATTCTCTGTGCGTGAGGTTGTTAGCATGGGAAGATACCCTTTCCAAAACTGGCTTGGCAGCGATAAACATGATTCAGAGGAAATTATTGATAAAGCGATAATGACCATGGGACTCGAAGAGCTATCGCATCGCAAAATGGATCAACTAAGCGGCGGTGAACGTCAACGTGTTGCATTGGCAAAGGTTATGGCGCAGGAGCCATCTATTATATTATTGGACGAGCCGACGACTTATTTGGACATTGGTTACCAAATTCAGCTTTTGGATACGGTACGTGCTTGGCAGCGTGATCGTGAACTGACCGTTATTGCCGTCTTGCATGATCTTAATTTGGCTTCGCTTTATTGCGATGAGCTTGTCGTTCTTCATGAAGGCAAAGTTGCAGCAGCTGGAACACCTAGGGCGGTCATAACTGCAGATCTTATCAAGCAGGTTTATCAGGCGGATACAACTGTGATCGCCCATCCTGTTACAGGTGCTCCGCAAATATTGCTCCAACYGGATATGAAAATATAAAAGCTTATAATACGCTTGAAGGAGTTATGAAATTGAAACATGCATTGGAAACTCAGCTTGCAGAGACGATCAAACAAATCAAACCATTTAATGAAGAGGCAGCAGAATTAGCTGTGAAGCATTCTGATTCATTGACGAAACCGCCAGGCAGCCTCGGCAAGCTAGAGACAATCGCCAGGCAGCTTGCCGGCATTACAGGCGAGCTGTGGCCGGATTTGTCACATAAAGCCGTTATTGTCATGGCGGGTGATCATGGTGTATGCGATGAAGGAGTCAGTGCGTTTCCACAAGCGGTGACACCACAAATGGTGCTAAACTTTCTCAGCGGAGGAGCAGCAGTCAATGTGCTGGCAAGACAAGCTGGCGCAGATGTTGTTTGTGTGGATATTGGTGTAAATGCGGATTTGGAGCATGAGAAGCTAGTAAGCCGTAAAGTGGTGCGGGGAACGGCCAATATGGCCAAGCAGCCAGCGTTGACTCGGGAAGAAGCCATCCAAGCTATTATTGTTGGCATTGAAGTTGTTAATGAGCAGGTGCAGCGCGGCTGCCGCTTGTTTGCAACAGGCGAAATGGGTATTGGCAATACGACTGCCAGTGCGGCGTTAACGACCGTTTTGACAGGCCTATCTCCTGAGGAATCAGTCGGCCGAGGAACTGGCATAAATGATGAAAGCTGGGCAAATAAAGTGCAGGTAGTCAAACGCGCAATTGTTGTCAACGAATTGGACCGCGCTAGTGTCGATCCAATCGATGTGCTGGCTAAGGTTGGCGGTGCAGAAATCGCAGGGCTTGTTGGCGTTATTATCGGAGCTGCAGCAAACGGCTGCCCAGTCGTCATCGATGGTTATATTTCATCTGCTGCAGCGCTTGTCGCATCGCGGATAGCGGAGCAGACGCTTCCCTTTATGATTGCTTCCCACCTCTCTCAAGAGCAAGGCCATTTGAAGCTGCTTGAATCGATAGGTTTGCTTCCCATGATGCAGCTGGAGATGCGGCTTGGCGAAGGCACTGGTGCTGTATTATGTTTTCATTTTATAGACGCTGCGCTCCATCTCATGAATGAAATGGCAACATTTGAGAGTGCAGGCGTATCCAAAGGTTAGGTGAGCGTGAATGGCAATTCTAGTAACGGGCGGAGCAAGAAGCGGGAAGAGCGGATTTGCCGAGCAATATGCGATGAGGGTTGCAGCCCGTGGATTTTATATTGCGACCTGTCAGCCGTATGATACGGAGATGCGCGATCGAATAGGAAAACATCGCAAGGATCGTGAAGAAGCAGGCTTCCGCTGGCAGACCATCGAAGATCCATATGAAGCAGCAAATGAGCTTTACAGATTGAAAGAGCAAATCGATAAAGAAATTTCAAACGGACAGCAGCCTGCTGTCGTATTGCTCGATTGCTTAACGTTATGGCTGACGAATTGGCTTATGCGAATAGAACAAGAATCGTATGAAGATACAAGGCTGAAAATGGAGCAGCAGAAACTTCTCGAAGCTATTAACAACTATCCATATCCATTAATCATTGTAACCAATGAGGTAGGAGATGGCATTGTTCCGGCATACCCTCTAGGCAGGCTTTTTCGAGACGAGGCGGGGAGGTTCAACCAACAGATTGCTGCGATATGCGAGCGGGTTTTTCTCGTCACCGCAGGCATTCCAGTTGAATTGAAATCGCAAGCTTTTAACTGGGATCAATTATGATGATTTATTCAATAAAGGAGCTCCTGCTCCTCGCAGCGGCAGCCATTGCAATAGATTGGATCGTTGGTGATCCGAAATGGCCAACTCATCCCGTCATCTGGATAGGCAGGCTCATACGACTGCTGGAACGTTTGCTTGCTCCTGAACAATTAAAGGACCATCCGGCTGCTGTAAGAGGTTTAGGTGTAGTGTTGTCCGTTGTCACACTCGTTGTGAGCTGCGGCGCAATGTGGTTCATAATTTGGGCGGCAGATGCCATACATACTTGGTTAGGCTATGCGGTGAGCGCATGGTTTATTTCCACAACACTAGCGGTGAAGGGCTTAAAGGAAGCAGCAATGCTCGTCTATCAGCCATTAGTGGAAGGCAGATTAGATGAAGCACGTAAATATGTTGGTTATATCGTAGGCCGAGATACAGCAAAGCTGGATGAGCGAGAAGCATCGCGCGCTGCAATTGAGACGGTTGCTGAAAATACGGTAGATGCGCTCGTGTCACCGTTGTTGTTCGCTTTAATTGGAGGCGCACCGCTTGCAATGCTCTACCGTGCAACGAATACGCTGGATTCCATGGTCGGATATCGCAATGAAAAATATAAGTATTTTGGCTGGTGCTCGGCACGGACGGATGATGTGTTAAATTATATCCCTGCAAGAATAACTGGCGTTTTGCTTACGCTGTCTTCGCTGTTTGATCAGAGAATGAAGGCGAAGCAGGCGTGGCTTGCCATTCGCACGTTTGCACATCTTCATCCTAGTCCAAATAGCGGCATACCGGAATCAGCGGTTGCAGGAGCGCTAGGCATTGAGCTCGGCGGTTTGAATTCGTATTTTGGCGTAATCAGTGAACGAGCAAGGATGGGATGGCCAACTCGCAAACTGGAACCAAACGATATTGTACTAAGCGTGCGGTTACTGTACAGCGTTAGTTTTATATTATTTGCGGGGGTGATCGCCGTATGGTTCGTCGTGAATTAAAGCTGCATTTCCAAGCACTTATTGCTGCATTTCAATTTCTAACTCGTTTTCCAGTTCCCATCACGGTTCCTTTCCAAGGATCTGTTCTCTCGCGAAGTGTCGTCTATTTCCCTGTAGCTGGTGCGTTTATCGGTATCTGTCTCCTTGCATGTACGTGGCTGTTAGCACTGTTTCTCCCTGCTTGGCCAAGTGCTGTACTGATTCTTGCGATATGGACTGCATTAAGCGGGGGCCTGCATTTGGACGGTTGGATGGATACTGCAGACGGCGTGCTGAGTCACCGCTCTCGCGAGCGTATGCTAGAGATTATGAAGGATAGCCGAGTAGGAGCGATGGGCGTCATTGCCGCAGTATTGCTCCTTCTTCTCAAAGCATCGTTATTAGCAGAACTGCTGAAAGGTGGCCATTTTGAGCAATATGGACCACTGCTTGTCATCGCGCCGATTTGGAGCCGTGCTTGGATGAGTGCAGCTATTGCAGGGTGGCCGAATGCCCGTCAGGGTGAAGGGATTGCTGTTTTATTTAATGAGGTCAAATGGCCGCAGGCGACTGCTTCTTTTGTGATGGCAGCCATTCTTTCTGTCCTTACTTTTTGGATCGCCGGCACCGGTACAAACGTAGCATTAATAATGCTGCTTATTATCGTCATCTTAACGATTTGCTGTGGTGGTTTTATAGCGGCATGGTTAAATCGGAAGCTTGGCGGATTAACTGGGGATACATATGGTGCGATGAACGAAGCGATTGAAGCGTTATTGCTGCTTGCGGCGGTCATCTGGTTATATGCGCAATAGAAAAGGAGTTGTTTTTGTAAAATGTTAGAAAGATATGGTCATGGCGGCGATTTGCGGACCGCGGAAGAAGCGTTCGATATACCTGCGCATAAATTTGTTGATTTCAGCTCGAATATGAATCCGCTAGGAGCGCCGTTAAGCGTTAAACAAGCGCTTCTTACCTATGCAGATATGATAGAGCAATATCCAGATCCAGCCGTTCGCGGCCTAAGAAAGAAGCTTGCTGAACTACATAATATTGATGCTCAATCCATTGTAGTAGGAAATGGAGCGGCAGAACTAATCGATCTTATCGTCCGTACGCTGCAACCAAAGTTAACGACACTTGCCATTCCGTGCTTTGATGAATATGGCGATGCCATTCGGAAAATCGGCGGAGCTGTGTATGAAATTAAATTATCATCTCACATGCAATTTAAGCTTAGCTTGGATTCCGAGCATTTATGCGAAGCGGCCGCAACAGGATCATTAGTTATGCTCGGTTCGCCAAACAATCCAACGGGTCAGCTCGTAGATCCAGAGCTTATACGTGCACTCTTAAGTAAAGGAGCCTATGTTGTAGTTGACGAGGCGTTTATGGATTTTGTACCTGATGAAGCACGGTATAGCCTTGTTCAAGAAGCAACTAAGCATGAACGGTTGTTCGTCATCCGCTCAATGACAAAATTTTATGCGATACCCGGCATTCGACTTGGATATATCGTTGGCATGCCTAGAACGATAAGCGGCTTGCGACGTTTGCAAATACCATGGAGCGTTAATTCTTTAGCGCAGCTGATTKGGGAAACGGTGCTGGATGAGAAGGATTATGCAGAGCGTACACTTGCTTGGTTAGAGCAGGAAAGACCTTGGCTCATGTCTGAGCTTGAGGCGATCGGCTTTGAAGTTAACCCAAGTGCGGCCAATTATTTGCTCATTCGGATTCCGAGCGATGCGGGTCTCAGTGCCAGCATGCTTCAGCTCGAGATGGGCAAGCAGGGGGTGCTTATTCGCGATGCTTCGAGATTTGCAGGGCTTGATCATACGTATATCCGGGTTGCTATTAAACTTCGGCATCAAAATGAACAGCTGATCGCTGCTTTTAAGCAATGCTTGAAATGGAATGAAAACCAAGGCGGATAAGGAAATTTGAACGAATTGCAAAGTTCCTATCCATTCCAAATTAAACTCATGCATAAGCTTCTGTGACAGCCAAAGGAGGGAAAGCAATGACACAGCCCTTTCGCAAAGATCAGCATTATTATCAATCACAGCTGTGGTGCGGCGTAAGCTTGCAGCTCCTTGAGGACCGCATTGAAGCAAGCAGCAATGTTCCTTTGTATGCGCTAAGCAGCGCGATTCATCCGGGCGGCTTTTCTTATACCAATCGTATTGTGAATTGGAAAGTTCCGCTTACTTATCAATGTGAAGATCCTGTTCTCGACATCATTAATCAATGTACGGAATGGGGCTGCGAACCAGAAGCTACTGTAGGATTATTAACAGCAGCGAAGCTGACACATGCATCCATCACTGAAATGGAAGGCGATCGGTTTAAGCTTATCTGCTGTACGACGGTAGGCACACGAAATGCAGCAAGATCTGGTATGCCGCGAAGTACCTTCTCTGCTTATTCTCCAGGAACGATCAATATTGTTATTTTAATCGATGGTCAAATGACTGAATCAGCTATGGTGAATGCGGTCATAACAGCAACTGAAGCAAAAACAGCAGCATTACAGCATTTAGGCATCGTTGAGATGGAAACAGGACAATCAGCTACGGGGACGACAACGGATGCCATTGTCGTAGCGGTTAGTCAAGCAGCAAGCTGGAATGCGGTTCATGCGTATGCTGGTGCAGCTACGACAATTGGGTGCGCGATTGGAGAAGCGGTCTATGAGACTGTACTAGAAGCAACACGAACGCAGTATGATGACTAAGGATTAACGACCTTCGCCATAATTTCTATAAGGAGGTATGCGAATTGGAATTTTGGATACGAAAAGCGACGATCGATGATCTTAAGCTTCTCTCTCAAATGAACAAAGAGCTTATCGAGGATGAAGGCAGCCGTAATCCAATGACTCTCGTGCAGCTTGAAGACAGATTTCTTGGATGGTTGTCAAGCGACTGGGAGATTGCATTGTTTGAGAAGGCTTCTGCTATTTTAGGTTATGCGGTATATCAAATCAGGGAAGATGATTTTTATCCAGAGGAGTCAAATGTTTATCTCAGACAGTACTACATCGCTCGACTGCATCGGAGCCATGGTTATGGAAGCGCAGTATTAAAACAATTAGTCCGCGACTCATTTCCTAGCGGTGCCAAAGTAACGATTGATGTGTTGGCCTCCAATCCGCGAGGGCAGCAATTTTGGACGAATTGTGGTTTTGAATCCTATTATACGAACATGCATCTTAAACAATGAAACAGCGTACTGCTTTTACTTTTGCCGACTACCGACTACGCCATGCCGGGAGACAAGATAACAATGGGGATGCTAATTGAAATTGTCTTTGAGTTTATTGCCGATTTATTTATAGCGGACGGAAACGGGAAATGAGAGAAGCTCAAACAGACAAAGTACGAGAGAAAGCTGCGAAAATGGGAAAAAGAATACGAATGGTTTGAGCATTTATCCGCAATCTAGATTTAAACCTGGAAGCAAGGCGCCAATTAGAGGGAATGCTCATTGATAAATATAAAAGAAGCAGCGGAATAAAATAGCGGAGTTACATTACAGCGATTGTGAAATCGTGTAAAATGATAAAGTTGAACAATCGGTCATAAGATCGATCGTGTGCCGCTTAGAACGGAGGAACATCCTTTGATTAAAATAGTAGGTTATACAAAACAAAAGCAATGGTTAACTGATTTAACGATAGAAGATCTAAACTCGCCTGAGCTTGACTGGTATTGGGTCGACTTTAGTAACCCGAAGGAAGAGGAGTGCAGACTACTCGATACCTTTTTTCATTTTCATCCGCTCGCTATTGAGGATTGCTACCATTTGCTTCAGCGGCCGAAAGTAGATCATTACGACGATATTCATTTTTTTGTGCTGCACGAAATTGAGCGTAAGACGTTGACCGTAAATGAAATCAATATGTTCATCGGTCCATCATTTATTGTTACGTTTCATTATGAGCGATCACCAGAGATTGAGGAAGCTCAAACTAAGCTATTATCTAGCACGAAGATCGGCGACAAAGGCCAGCTATATGCGGCATATCTCGTAATAGACAAGCTGGTTGATCAATATTTTCCTGCGGTTCATGAGCTGGAAGACCAGCTTCTTGACATGGAAATCGGAAGCGGCGACGAACAAAGTCAAACGGCGATGAGCGATATATTCAACATACGTTCTAGGCTGCTGCGTTTGCGCAAAACGATTGTCCCCATGCGTGATTTATTGTATCGTATAACGAATTCCGATCGCATTGACGGGCTGAAGCCTTATATGGCCTTTTATCATGATATTTATGATCATTTGCTCAAATTGACTGAAATGATGGATTCAAGTCGAGAGATGACGGCAGATCTTCGTGACAGCTTCATTTCCTTTAACTCCAATCGGATGAACTCCATTATGAAAACTCTTACCGTTATCACGACGATCTTCATGCCGCTCACTTTTTTGGCTGGTATTTATGGCATGAACTTTCGTAATATGCCTGAACTGGAGTGGACGTGGGGTTATTTTACTGTCATAACGATTATGCTCGTCATCGGGCTTGGCATGTATGCTTGGTTCCGAAGCAAAGGTTGGTTTAAATGAATGTTAAGGAGCTTGGAGAGCAATGGAAATGAARGAACCTGCTCGGATGAGCAAAAAGCGGCTGTTCACCATAGTCGGCATTATGGCAGGCATTATGCTTGTACTCGTCGTGATGCTTTATTTAATGATTATTTCACTCGGAAATCGCAATGCGGTTAATCTCTCAAAGTCTGAGCAAGCATTGCATTACTCCTATTTTTCAAAGACTTCAACTAGTGGGGTAAAGCTGCACGTCCTGCAAACAAAGCCCGCCTATGTCACGCTTGAAACGATCAATACAAATGTTACCCTTACCGGGAAAGTCGGCATTAACGGCGGATTTTTTTATGGCAATCAGCTGTTAAGCATCGGGGTCGTAAATAGCATTCCGGTTAATAAGGAAATTGGCAATTTCGGAACGGGAAGCGAAAACGTAAAATATACGCGTGGCACACTCGTTTGGGATGGCGCTTCTGATTCATTAAGCGTTCAGGTTGCAAGCCAAGCGTCCGAGATAAAAGTGAAGGATCACACACGTTTCTGGGCACAAGGCGGTATTAGCATGAGCTTAGGCGATGATGCACATTGGATTGAGCAGTCGGTTAAGGAAAATGCGCCGTTCCCAGATGACAATCGCTTGCGATCGGCAGCGGTGTACGATCAAGCAGGGGCGTTATATTTAATTGTTAGTGAAACGAAAAACTCGCTTGCTGTATTTAGAGAAGCAATTATATCAAGCGTTGGCGATGGAAAGCTGGTTGACGGCATATTTCTAGATGGTGACGGGTCGTCCCAGCTTTTTGGCAGCAAGGCATCGTTGCCTGGAGATAACAGACCGGTTGTACAAATGATCCGGATCGTAAAATGAGTTGAGATAAGATAAGGAGCAATCAGCATGAATCAACAGCAATTGCCGATTGATCAGGTATTGCCGGAACTGCTATTGGCTCTGCAAAGCGGTGTGAATGCGGTGCTGATCGCAGAGCCGGGAGCCGGAAAGACGACACGAGTTCCGCTTGCGCTGCTTGATCAGCCATGGCTGGGAAGCAAAAAAATAATAATGCTTGAGCCGCGAAGACTCGCCGCACGTTCAGCCGCACAGTTTATGGCAAAATCGCTTGGCGAGCAGGCTGGTGAAACGGTTGGTTACCGGGTGAGATTAGATTCTCGCGTAAGTTCGCAAACACGTATTGAAGTGGTGACGGAAGGTATATTAACGCGTATGCTGCAGGAGGACCCCGCACTTGAGCAGGTTGGGGCGATCTTGTTTGATGAATACCATGAACGTCACTTGCATGGCGATCTTGGCTTAACGCTTTGCTTGCAATCACAGCAATTGCTGAGAGATGATTTACGCCTCGTTATTATGTCAGCAACGCTGGATGCAGAGCCGATTGCCGAGCTGCTTGAGGGTGCACCAATTATTAGCAGTGAAGGCCGGGTTTTCCCTGTTGAGACACAGTACATGAAAACAAAGCTTACGGGACCTATAGAGCCCCACATGGCACGAACGATTATGGAAGCGCTCCGTTCGTTTGATGGAGATGTATTAGCGTTTTTGCCAGGTGTTGCTGAGATACGCCGCACGGCCAGATGGTTAATGGAGAGCGGCGTATCTTCATTTGCTCGAGTAGAGGAACTGCATGGCAGCTTGCCGCTCGAGAAACAAGATGCGGCTGTTGCTCCATGTACTGATGGCGAACGCAAGGTTGTGCTTGCGACTTCCATTGCAGAATCAAGTCTGACCGTTGAAGGAGTTAAGGTTGTGGTAGACAGCGGCTTAATGCGAGTTCCCCGGTTTTCTCCAAGAACAGGCATGACTCGGCTGGAAACATTGCCGGTTTCGATCGCTTCCGCGGATCAGCGCCGAGGGAGAGCTGGACGGTTGGCTAAAGGTGCTTGTTATCGGTTATGGACAGAGCAAGAGCATGTTTATTTACCGAAACAGAGTACACCCGAGCTGCTTGAGGCAGATCTTGCTACCCTAGCCCTTGAGCTAGCCATTTGGGGAATAAAAGATCCGCTGGAGCTTAATTGGTTGACGCCGCCGCCTGCAGCTGCTTATGAGCAAGCGGTTGCTTTGCTGAAAGAGCTAAACGCAATAGACGGTGACAGTAAACCAACAGCCGCGGGAGTGAAAATGGCACAGTTTGGTTTGCATCCGCGGCTCGGTGCCATGATTTTGCAGGCTTCAGAGCTAGGTTCTGCACGACTCGCATGTGATGCAGCAGCTTTGCTAAGCGAACGTGATTTACTTCCACAGGAGCGCAATGTAGATGTGCAGCAACGGTTGGATTTGTTATATCAGCTGTCCGGAAAAGATGGCAAACTGCTGATGGGCGGCAGCTCCGAGCATCCCAGCAGAGGCGCAGTACGCCGAATTATCGCGCAAGCGGATCAATGGGAGCGGAAATTGTCAGCGCAAACCGCTGCCGAGACAGCTTTTGAAAAAACAGCTCAGCACAAGTCGCCTATTCCAATTGGCATTTTACTGGCATTTGCGTATCCGGACCGAATCGCTCAAAGGCGCAGCGATGGCCGATATTTATTAGCTAACGGCAGAGGAGCTGTACTGCCTGAACTTCAGCCGCTATCGCGTTCAGCTTATCTTGCTGCTTGCGAGCTCGATGATACAGGCTCCGAAAGCCGGATTCGGTTAGCGGCTGAACTTCATCTAAGCGATATCGAGCATTATCTAAGTGGCTATATAATAGCTGAAGAGGTCGTAGAGTGGGATGCTTCTGCACAAGCTGTTCGTGCAAGGAAACGATTGCGACTTGGCAGTATTGTGATGAAAGAAAGCATTCTTCAGAAACCGGATGAACAACTTGTTGCGGATGCTTTGATTTCTGCGATTCAGGAAACTGGATTTGTAATGCTGCCAATGAGCAAGCAAGCGCAGCAGTTGAAAGCAAGAATGAAGCTGATGGCGCTGGCTGGCGATGATTGGCCCGATGCTTCCGATGAAGCGCTGCTCGGCACGCTCGAAGAGTGGCTGAAGCCGCATCTATTTGGGATGAAGAGCCGTGCTGATTTACAGAAGCTCTCCATGCTTCAGCTGCTTGAAGGCAAGCTTAGCTGGAAGCAAAAACAGGAGCTTGATGAGCAGGTTCCTACCCATATCGTTGTGCCTAGCGGTTCTCGCATACCGATAGACTACAGTGATCCGGAGTCCCCTGTGCTCGCTGTAAGGCTACAGGAGCTATTCGGTCTAACGGATACACCACGACTAGCAAGGGGCAGGTTGCCGGTTACACTGCATCTTTTATCCCCTTCGCAGCGACCGGTTCAAGTGACTCGTGATTTGCGCAGCTTTTGGGAGAATACGTATTTCGAAGTAAAGAAGGATTTAAAAGGACGTTATCCAAAGCATTATTGGCCGGATGATCCTTACACAGCGATGCCGACGAATCGAGCGAAGCCGAGAAACACATAAGGGACTCAGCTGTTTCTGCCAAAGCACGAGAAATATCCCTATACTGAGAGGATGTGTGCCAAAGCAATGATCATTTATTTAGTCATACTATATTTGCTGTTTTTAAATATTTACACGTTTGCGCTTATGGGCTTTGATAAGAAAAGCGCTAAGAAGCAGCGCAGGCGTGTTCCCGAAAAACGATTGTTTTTGCTGAGTGCCATTGGCGGTGCAGGCGGAACATGGCTTGCGATGAAAAAATGGCGTCATAAAACAAAACATCGCTCGTTTACTGTAGGAATTCCTTTTCTGTTTGTCTTAAATATATTGCTCATTCTAGGAGCTGCCAAGCTTATTGGAATGACTGTAAACTCTTGATTGCTTTGAGAAGCCTTCCTATGGTATATTGGGGCTTCTCTTTTTTTTCTTGCACACCACAAACTTAGGAGGTAACTGACATGACCGTTCAAAGTGCCTATCAAGAAGAGCAGGATCGATTAACCGAGTCGCTGAATGATATTGTAAATCAGCTTCAAGAAATTGGTCCACGCTACAAAGGCGATGATTTCACAGAGCAAATGCTCGATTTACAGCAAGAGGAACGTAGACTTAGACTTGAAATATCGAAGCGTGAGCCTTATTTCGGCCGCATTGATTTTCAAGAGTTGCCAGTGGGTGAAACAAAACCCTTATATATTGGCAAAGCCGGCGTGGCAAAGCAAGGCAGCAATGAGCTGCTTGTCATCGATTGGCGTGCGCCAGCAGCAAGCTTGTTTTATTCCTTCACAGGCGGAGAAGCGCCAGCTTCTTATCAGTCGCCTGACGGAGAAATTGAAGGATATGTCCATTTAAAGCGAAATTTCATGATCCGCCAGGGAGAAATCATTCGTCTGGTTGATAGTTTTGTACGCGGCCAAGAAGAAGGCTCGGTAACGGATGAATTCCTTTTGTATCGCTTAGGTGAGAACAAGGATAATAAGCTGCGTGATATCGTTTCTACGATTCAAGGCGAGCAAGACCGTATTATTCGTGCGGATCGTAACAAAGCGTTGTTTATACAGGGCGTCGCGGGAAGCGGTAAAACGACCGTTGCGCTGCATAGACTTGCTTACTTGCTTTATCAGTACGCCGATCGGATGCGAGCGGAGCGTATGATCATCTTTGCACCTAACCGAATGTTCCTAGACTACATATCCGGTGTATTGCCAGAGCTAGGCGTGGGTGATATTCAGCAAACGACATTCAGTGACTGGTCTCTTGAGCTGCTGGAGAAAACAGTAACCGTCAGCGATCCTTCCGATACGATGGCTTATTGGTTCGAAGAACGCAGAACCGCTTCAGAAGTGGAGAATGCATCCGGACGTTTTAAAGGGAATCTCGATTTTAAAGCAATTATTGATGAGCGGATCGCTAACTTTGAGCAACGAATTGTGCCAACGACATCTTTTATGCCAATTGACGGGCTTGAGTTGCCGCCAGAGCAAATCCGCGAGTGGTATGATACCGATTATGGCGAAGAGACGCTCATGAAGAAACGAGATCGACTGGTTAGTCGGATTCGTCGCTGGATGGAGTCCGAGCTGAAGATGAAGCGGATTGTTGATAAAAAAATAAGAGCGAAGGCGCTCACTAAGTTTAATAGCTACACCAAAAAAATTCCGGCCTATACCTCTTTACAGCTATATGCCTCGTTATTCAGCGGAAAACAGCTTGAGAGCCGTATTCCTAAGGTTATCGCAGCTGCAACTGCCGAACGATTAAAGAAAGAAATGGCTGCTGCGGAGGATTTGGCACCGCTCGCCTATATCCAGCTTCAGCTATTTGGATTGCCGAAGCAGTTTTTCGATCATATCGTTATAGATGAAGCGCAGGATTATTYTCCATTTCAGCTGGAAGTACTGCGGCTGTGTCAAAGAACAGCATCGATGACCGTGCTAGGCGATTTGCAGCAAGGTATTCATGCCTACGCAGGCGTACAAAGCTGGACAGAGCTTACCGCTTTGTTTAATGAAGAGCAAATTGACTTTTATGAGCTCAATCGAAGCTATCGTTCGACAATGGAAATTATCGAATTTGCCAACAAAATTTTAGGAAGCATGATCGGTGAAGTCAAACCTGCGGTGCCTGTTTTCCGAAGCGGAGATGCCGTTCTTGCAGTGCCAGTTGAAAACGATAATTGGTTAGCTTCCATTGAAGGTACTATCCGTGAATGGAAATCGAAGGCAGAATATGAGACGATTTCTGTCATTGGCCGTACAGCGATTGAATGCGAAGAAGTTTATAACTTCTTGATTAAGCAAGGTTTGGACGCTTCGTTAGTGCAGAGCAAGCAGCCTGCATATGGCGGCGGCCTGTCTGTAGTACCTGTCTACTTGTCTAAAGGTTTGGAATTCGATGCCGTGCTTGTAGCAGATGCGAGCAAGGAAGCTTATTCTGAGCTTGATGCGAAGCTATTGTACGTCGGATGCACGCGCGCCTTGCATAAGCTTAAGCTGTTTTATCGCGGAAAACTCACATTACTGCTGGGCGACGAAGCTTAATTTCGATATAATAGGCAGCAACATAACGTCTATCCGGAGGCTACTTATTTATGAACTGGGACGAATGGCTGCCGCCAGTATGGCTCTCTTTGAGAGTATCTATTATTGCTAGCATTATCGTTGCCATTATTGGAATTCTCGTAGCACGCTTCATGTCACGGCATTCTTTTAAAGGCAAAAGTATCATAGAAACCTTCTTCATGCTTCCGCTGGTCCTGCCCCCAACCGTCGTTGGGTTCATTCTTCTCATAACGCTTGGACGAGGGAGCTGGATCGGTAAAGCATACGAGTGGTTATTTGCTCAACCTATCGTTTTCTCATGGATCGCCGCGGTTATCGCGGCGGTCATTGTTGCGTTTCCGCTCGTTTATCAGACGATGAAGGTTGGTTTTCTTTCCGTCGATCGCCATCTTGAGGATTCTGCACGTTCAGCAGGAGCCAGTGAGCTGCAGGTGCTGAGATATATCACGCTGCCGCTTGCTAAACGATCACTTACTACGGCATACTTGCTAGGATTTGCTAGAGGCCTTGGCGAGTTTGGCGCAACCTTGATGATTGCAGGAAATATACCAGGTCGAACGCAGACAGTACCTACTGCTATTTACATCGCTGTTGAGACGGGTGAAATGGGAATGGCTTGGGCTTGGACGATAGCTATTATTTCGTTCTCTTTTGTCATGCTGCTGTTTACAGGGCGCAAATTGGAACAATAATGTGAAGGACGAATCCGAATCCAGTTTTTCTGCGTATTACTTGCGGAGAAGGAGCGTGCCCGAAGATGCCTACTGTCATGGATTCACCAGAACATTTGAAATCTGCTTTGCTTGAAATAGAGAAATGGGAAAAAGAACAGAAGGATTTATGGTTTTGGGAAAAGCTTGGGCGTTTGCCATTTATGCTGCTCGACAAAATTACTCCAAAGTTTATACAGGAAAAACTTGGACTTGCAGTGGATGAGATCGGAAGCTATATTCAAAATGGCGGGAAATATTTGATTTCGGAGCGTTCGGTTATTGATAAACTGCATCATAATGCGGCTCAGAACGATGTGCTTCTTGGAGCCGATCATGAAGAGACGACCATTAACGATGTGGCTAATATGCCGTTGTCTATTTTAAACTTAACTGCTGAGCAATTGGCATCCAGTCGTTCGAAAATGGCCACGCTTCAAGGGGCAACGACAGGAATTGGCGGCATTTTTACATTAGCGATCGATATTCCAGCAATACTCGGCTTATCGCTGAAGATCATTCAAGAAATTGCGATTTGCTATGGATTTGATCCAAAAAGCAAGGAAGAACGTGTATTTGCAGTTAAAGTAATGCAATTTGCTTCTTCAGATATTGTAGGGAAAAAAGCGATACTTGATGAGCTCAGTGCTTATGAGGAAATGAACCGAAGCAATCAAATGCTGTCGCAGCTGCAGGGCTGGAGTGAAGTGGTTGCTGTTTATCGGGACAATTTTGGCTGGAAGAAGCTATTTCAAATGATACCTGTGGCAGGCATGTTATTCGGAGCGTTCATCAATCGGGGCATGCTGAATGATGTTGCAGAAGCAGCCACCATGCTGTATCGAAAACGCAGAGTATTGATAAAGCTGGGGGAAAATGAGGCGAAAGCATAATGACGACGAGCAGCATGAGAAAGACCATAGCCGAGCAAGCGATTGCTTTCCTAGGTGAAGCGTATTATGAGCTTGGAAAAACCGAAGAAGAAGCGAAGCGGCGAATTGATGAAGTGCTGAAGCAATTAGAGGATACTGGTTATTATACACATACGTATGAAGAGCTAAGGCATGGTGCAAAGATGGCGTGGCGGAATAATAACCGCTGTATCGGTCGATTGTTTTGGCAGACGCTGGAAGTATTCGATGCACGCGATATAGTGGATGAGCAAGACGCCGCAAAACGAATCTTCCAACATATGAGCTATGCAACAAATGGAGGTAGGATTAGGCCTGCTATTACGATTTTTCCGGCCAGCCACTCCCAAAATAACGTAAGAATTTGGAATCATCAGCTCGTACGTTATGCAGGTTACAGCGAAGGGGAAGCTTTTATTGGCGATCCTGCCTCCGCAGCCTTTACAGCTGTTTGTGAGAAGCTGGGCTGGAAGGGGGAAGGTACTCGATTTGACGTGCTTCCGCTAGTTATTTCGCTATTAGGGAAATCGCCTAAATGGTATGAGCTGCCTAAAGAAAACGTGCTAGAGGTTGCGTTGACGCATCCTGAAAATCAGGAGTTCGAGCAGCTTGCATTGCAGTGGTACGCCGTTCCTTTTATATCCGATATGGAGCTTGAAATAGGTGGGATTTTGTATAAGGCTGCTCCTTTTAATGGATGGTACATGGGTACAGAAATCGGAGCGAGAAACCTGTCGGACACGAGTCGCTATAATCAGCTGCCGAATGTTTCAAAGCTTTTTCAATTTGATATGTCAACGAATACTTCGTTATGGAAGGACCGTGCTTTAACGGAGCTTAATGTAGCTGTACTGCATTCATTCAAAAAGCAGGGCGTCAGCATTGTTGACCATCATACAGCATCGGAGCAGTTTCTACGTTTTGAGAAGCAAGAGCAGGAGCAGGGTAGAGCTGTGACCGGTCGTTGGTCATGGCTTATACCGCCAATGTCACCCGCTACAACGGGCATATGGCATCGCAGCTTTGATGATGCGGAACGAACGCCTGCTTATCGAGCGCAAGCTGCTCCATATTAAGGAAATAATGTATGAAATGTAGTAAGATAAATAGAGGAATGTTAGTTCATGAATTGGGCTAATCTCCTCTATTTTTTTATTTTAAGCATGTGAAGTCGAATTTTGAGATGAACTTGCTTTTGCAGAGAAAATTATGAATGCCTGATTGTTTTAATAGGAGACTAAAAAAATAAGGAGGCTCTTTATGGGAAAATTTATTAGCCATGTACAGATTCCAGTGAAAAACTTGGAGGATGCAGCTTTATGGTATATTACCAATCTCGATTGTACGTTACATGCTAATTTCGGTGAATTTGCTATTATAGGCTTTAAGGGAGATAAAACACATATCTTTTTATGGCAGTCTTCAGATAAGGAATCATCAACGTTTACAGTTAACGGCGAACCGTTTCCGAGCATTGGTTTTCAGGTAGAGGATATGGATGAGCTTTGCAGAAAGCTATCTGAAGCTGGCGTCGAGGTACATGGTGACCCAAAAGCACCGCCAGGCGAGGAAGGAAGAAGATTTTTGAAATTTTTTGATCCCGATGGCAATATGTTGGTCGCACATACTATCTAGGAATGTTAATTTTAGTAAACTGTAATCAACTGAGAGACTTTTATTAGCTGACGTTAAACGATATAAGAATCATACATAAGGATGAGCAGGCATTGGGGTGTCTTGCACATTTTATTTTAGGTAAACCAAGAAAAGGGGGTATGTGATGAGATTCAAAATGCTGCTTCTTTTGGCGATATTTCTTATCCTTTCAAGTTGCCTTAAACTCGGCTACAAATCGATAGATGAAGCTATGAAACACGCTGGAATACAATCCAAACAAATTTATCATCAATATGAAGTGGAAAAAGGAGTCATTTTATTTTATGAAAATCCAAGCGGAGGCATAGATGCTGGTATTGTTTATAATGAGGGAAATAGGTATAAATGGGGCTTCGGCGGCGGTACGGTGCCGTTTTCTTCGGAGAGGGATGTTGACTGGGGATGGGTTAACCTTGATAACAATGCAAAAAAAGAAGATAAGCAGTACCAGCTTTATTATGGCATTATAAATGAACAGTCGATTGCCAGACTTCATATCGAAGATAAAGGTACAAACAAACATATTGATAAAGATGCAGAAATAGTGGAGCTACAAAATGGGACTAAGCTATGGTTTGCTTTGCAAGATCGTTATAGCGAGGTTTATCCTGGTTTCATATTGAATGGATTTAATGTAGACAACAAAAATGTATTTCATTTTGAGTGATTGGCAACCATTTTTTTGTGCATATGGGTAATTAATTCGAACGAATCTTAGCAGGAGATCCTCAAAAATTACGCAACATAAAATTATTAACATACGTCGAAGTAGATGTGTGTACTTTTAATTTGAATGTTAGAGAGGCAGGGGTTCTTGTGCAAAAGTTTGTCTGCTTGGTATTGTTTATTACGGTTTGTATATCTGGTTGTTCCACAAAGTCTGATCCCGCAGCATCAAACCGAACTTCCGTAAATACTGTAGTTGAAGAAAATTTGCCATTTGCACAATTGCCAGTGAATGAAATAAAGGAAATTGTTATCATAGAACCTGATGGCATAGATTTAGAGCCAATGCCTAAACCATTAGCGACTCTTACCGAGAAAAATGAATTTCAAGCATTTTCAGAAGCAATAAAAGATGCGGTTAGAGCTACAGGGGAGGTTGTTGCTATCGGACCGAACTACGACATTGTCGTAAAATATTCATCCTCAGAGCAACGTTTTCGATACTGGAATAGCAAACCTCTAAAAATGATTACAGATCTTGAAGTACAAAAGTCATATTTCTTAAGTGAAGAAGCAATCAATCAAATTGATGAGTTAATCAACAAGCGGCTGACAAACTCTGTAAAGGATTAGGTAAACAATGATCTGAACAATTAACTGAACGAGGCAGCCGGTAGGATGACAGCCTTCCCGTGCTACTTTGAGGTTATTTTAAAGGGAAGATGGAGGCATTACAAAGGTGCGGAAAAATATGAATATCGTACTAATCGGTATGTCAGGAGCGGGTAAAAGCACTTTAGGTGTATTGCTTGCAAAAGCTTTAGGAATGGATTTCATCGATACAGATCTTATTATTCAACAACTAGAAGGTAGGTTGCTGCAAGAAATAATTGATCATGAGGGTATCGACAAATTTATGGAAATCGAAGAGAAAATCGTTTCTGAACTGGAACTGAATAATTGTGTGATTTCTACAGGTGGAAGTGTTATCTATTCAAATAAAGCTATGAATGCCCTGAAACAGGTTGGGCAGATTGTGTATTTACATGTCCCATATGAAGAAATTCAAAAGCGACTCATAAACATAACAACCAGAGGGATTGTAATGAAGAAAGGAAATAGCCTGAAGGACGTTTATGAGGAAAGATTGCCGCTATACATGAATTATAGTGATATAACTTTTGATTGCTCAAATAAGGATATCGAACGTTGTGTTAGTGAAATTATAGAGAGCATGCAGGAATAAAGGAGCGAAAAAGCGCACCTAATGTATAACATTTATTACATAATTAATCGTGTAAGGGGAGTAGAAACAGCTTGAGGCCGTACGGGAGAATCATATTCATCTCATTTCGGGCCATGCTGAAGATGATTGCTATATCGTATTTTTAAGCTCTTTCGCCTGCATATCCAGCTGTCGCGCCGCTTCTCCGATGCTGATGAATTCATCGACAGCCCGTTGAATGCGCAGCTGACTTTCCGCAACGACCTCTTGTGAGAGTTTGGTGCCGTTTACGACCTCATGAACATGGTTTACGATATCTTCTACATACCCATTTACTTCTTTGGTTGCTTCCTGGACTTGACCAGCCAGCTTGCGCACCTCTATCGCGACCACATTGAAGCCCCGGCCATGCTCACCGGCATGTGCAGCTTCGATTGCCGCATTTAAAGATAAAATATTCGTTTGCGAAGCAATATCGCGGATGGTACGAACGATTTTACGAATGAAGCTTGTTTGTTGTTCCAGAAGGTGGAGAACAGTCATATTATCGCTTGCACCTACAGCCACTCTTTCAATTGCCGCTTCCACTTCTTGGCTGTGTGATATCCCTTCTTGGGCACGGCCGAGCAGCTCCTCGGACATTTTCAGCAAATTCTCTGTCATCTGAGAAGTAGCCTGCTCGCGGGCATTAATATCGGTTGCCATTTTTAAAATCGCAATGACTCTGCCTTCTTCGTCCCTGACCGGCATGTAAGTGGCCTCCAGCCAGATTGCATTTCCGGTTTTTGTAATCCGCAAAATTTTATTCTGAAAGGGTAGTCCATTGCGCAAGTCTTCCCAGAGTTTGGCATACGCAGTGCTATTCACAAATTGTTGCGAACAAAATTGCTTATGCAGCATGCCTGGCATTTCTGAGGAGTGATATCCCATAGCTTGCGCAAAATTTTCGTTTGCCCATAAAACCTTCCCTTGAACATCGAATTCGATCATGGCGAGCGACTGCTCAATAGCTGTAAGAACAGCTCGCTTGTCCAATACCTGGGTAGTCATATGTAGCATGGTGTTACGTTCTGTCATGTCGAGATTCTCCTTCATTCGTTCGAATGCTTATAGTAAGCAAAAATAGCCTTCACAACATTCTACAAACATTGTACATGTTGTGCAAGATATTATTATCAAGGGTTTGAAATACACTTGGAACATGTTTGAAATTCTATCAGATTCAGTTGAGAGATTAATGTGATTGGTTCTCTCATCTGATGTCGCGAAGAGGCGAGATATGCTATTCTAAGTAGATGACATCAGCTTGTTTGGAGGAATTATAAACGTGGATTTTAATATGCAATATTTATCCTTTTTCGTTATTCATACCGATGGTGAAGAGAGTGCCACATCATCAGGAAAACGGTTTAAACATTATCAGACTTTAGAAGAGGACACATATGAAGATAGTGAAATTCAAAGGTTTTTGGATGATGAATTTAAACGGATCGTCAAAAGAAAAGTAGAGCGCAATCCTAACTCAGCAGGCGCGCCAACGAAGATTGGACGATTTATGGTTGAGCCCGGTTATGAACTCGGCAGCAATCAGAACTACAATTTATTTCAGCGGCTGCGTGACGCGGATTCCAAGGAGCGCTTTATCGGCATTGCCGACGAGCTCGTTCGAATCTACATGGATACGAGTGCAGTAAGAGGAGGCGCATTTATTATTGCGTTATCCAAGCTTAATACGTATTTCGATGAGCCGTTTTTATTTTTGCTGAAATGTGATTTTGAGCCTAAGATTGCTCGTATTTCGGATGAAAAAAGCCTAATCTCCCAGGTGGAGATGGCGATATCTGCTCGCAGCATCAAATCGATTCAGTATCCGCATATGCCAGAGGAGGGCATGCTAGAGCATTGGGAGCTAAAAATTCATCAGGCGTCGCACGCTCGATATTTTGAAGATTTCTTAAAATATGTTTCTTATGAGAAGCCTTTGCCTGAGGTCATGGGTGAGCAAGTGGTGGAGATGGTTCATCAATATATTGCGGATAAGTGGCAAGAGGATGAAAGCTCGGAGCGCCGCGAGGAAGAAAATGCGGTTGAGGTGTGGGCGGCAAGTGAGAAGCGCGACCTTCAGGAGTGGTGGACGCCGGAGCAGGTAGGAGTTGCAGCAGCGGCATTAGTAGAGCAGAAGCCGGATTTACCTTTTACATTTAAACTAGGCGACGTTACAGTAAAAGGACTGCTTGCTGACTTTGGCGACAGCATCCATTTTGCCAAGCATAACGGACGTTACGTCGTCGTAATTGAAGGGGATTCCTTCCAATTCGATAAAGGCATGTCGCCGGTTGAGCTCGTCCAGCCGCTTGATCTGGTTGATGTTATGCCGCGTATCGGAAGCAAGAAGCCTGCTGAGGATGCGGATTCCGGATATAGCTACACCCCTGCTGGAGAAGGCTCAGGCAATAACGATGATGTTCCATGGTAAGTCATCTAGTACGTATGAAATTTCACTTTGAAGGAGAGGATATTTAAGTGGACAACTTATTTTTTATAGAAATAGGCATGGGATGCGATCTACACGGTCAAAATATTACAAAGGCATCGGTGCGCGCGGTACAAAACGCGATTCATCATAACTCGATGCCCGGACTGCGATCCGTACTGCCAGGAGGAACGCTTGATAACATGAAGGTGCGGGTAAGGCTTGCACTTCCTTGTGATCATGAGCTTCTTGACGTTGAGCAGGTGAAAGCAGTGCTGCCGTATGGACAAGTGACTGTAGAAGTCATACACGGCGGCATGCTGACGACTAGCGGTGTAGTACTGCCGGACAAAGATGATAAAAACGATTTGATTTACATCGTTAATGCATCGGTTGAGGTGGGCTACTAGTAGCATCTCCATTGCAAAAGGGAGAAGACGATGGTTTTAAAGCTTGCACTATTCGTATTATTGCTCGTATTTACAGCTTTTTTTGTCGCGACTGAATTTGCAATTATTCGTATGCGATCAAGCCGCGTCAATCAGATGGTAGCAGAGGGCATGAAAAATGCTAGAGCGGTTGAGCAGGTAACGAGCAAGCTTGACGGTTATTTATCTGCCTGCCAGCTCGGCATTACGATTACGGCGCTTGGTCTCGGATGGTTGGGAGAACCAACGATTGAGCTTATATTGCACCCGTTATTTGATCGGATACATGTCGAGGGCGAGCTGAGCTCGGTGCTTTCGTTTGTCATTTCCTTCATCATTGTAACGTACTTGCATGTCGTGCTAGGAGAACTTGCTCCCAAAACGTTAGCTATCATTAAATCGGAAGAAGTCAGTCAGTTTACAGCTCCGATTATCATCGTTTTTTATAAGGTGATGTATCCGTTTATTTGGCTTCTCAACGGATCTGCGAACTCCTTGGTAAGATTGCTGGGCTTAAAGCCAGCGAATGAGCATGAGGCTCATTCCGAAGAGGAAATCCGCATCATTTTGTCGGAAAGCTATGAGAGCGGAAAAATTAATAAAAGTGAGTATGGCTATGTCAACCGGATTTTTGCGTTTGATGAGCGGCTTGCGAGAGAAATTATGGTTCCTCGGACGGATATGGCCTGTTTGTATGTGGATCATACTCGTGCGGAGAACCTCGAAATTATAATAAGAGAGCAATACACGCGTTTCCCTGTGGCCAAAGGAAGCAAAGACAACATCATTGGGATATTAAATACAAAGCAATTTTTTCTCCGCTATGAAACAAATCGAGATATCGACGTAACATCTCTGCTTCAGCCCGTTATGTCGGTTCCTGAAGTCATGCCGATAAATAAGCTGCTCCGCAAAATGCAGCAGGAACGCGTTCAAATCGCAATTCTGTTGGACGAGTATGGTGGAACGGCGGGGCTCATCACCATCGAAGACATCATAGAAGAAATCGTAGGAGAAATCCGTGATGAGTTTGATGAGGATGAAGTGAAAGAAATCGAATATATTGAGCAGCAGCGTTATTTGGTTAACGGCAAGGCGCTGATTAGTGATTGGAACGAAATTGCAGGAACTGATCTTGAAAGTGAAGAAGTAGATTCAGTAGGCGGTTGGCTCTTTAATCAGAAGCCCGAGCTTCCTATCGGAGAGCCGTGGACCTATGGGAATATGACCTTCATTATTCGTGAACGTGACGACAATCGAATCCGAAAAATCGAAATTCATACCGATTTGATCGAAAATGAAATGGGAACCTACGGACATGCATAGGCTTGTATAGAGTGAGTAATTTTCAGTCTATTTCTAGGAGGAGATTGGGCGTTGGGCGATCTAATTAATGCGATTATTATGGGTATCGTGGAGGGCCTTACTGAGTTTTTACCAGTTTCATCAACGGGTCATTTGATTTTAACAGCGGAGCTGTTGAATTTCACAGGTGATCGAGCGAAAACCTTTGAGGTGGTCATTCAATTTGGCGCTGTGCTGGCTGTGCTTGTGTTATACCGAAATCGGTTTGCGAGTTTACTTAATTTCAAGGTAGGCAAGAATTCGGGTTTGAATGCTCTTCACATCATTATTGCAATGGCACCGGCGGGAGCTTGTGCTGTTTTGCTTCATTCGTTTATAAAAGGCGAGTTGTTCGTTGCTGAGAAGGTGCTGATTGGTCTTGTGGCGGGCGGAATACTGATGATTATCGCCGATCGTGTACGAAAGAAGCCGACTGCAGAGGAGCTTGATGACATTACCTACAAACAGGCCTTTGCTGTTGGATGTTTTCAGATACTCGCATTATGGCCGGGCTTCTCTCGTTCAGGCTCGACGATATCTGGCGGCATGCTGTTTGGTGTAAGCCAGAAGGCTGCGGCAGAATTTACTTTTTTAGTATCCGTCCCGATTATGGCTGGGGCGAGCGGAATAGACCTAATTAAAAGCAGAGAGTTTCTCACGATGTCGGATTTGCCTCTGTTTCTAATTGGACTAATAGCTGCATTTGTTGTAGGGATGATTGCGGTCGTAACGTTCATAAACATGATGAAAAAAATTAGACTTTCATGGTTTGCCTATTATCGTTTTGCGCTCGCAGCACTTTTTTATTTTATTATTTTATAAATGGAGAAAACACTGATTTTCGACAAAATTATCGAGAATGATTTTCAACTACATATAATGTAGCAAAAATTCGCTTGGATCACCTATCATTAATTTATATCCAATCGATCATTTTTTCTAATAAATCCGAGATAATCAGGGCAAATTGCCCTGATTTCTTTGTTTTGTGGATGAATAACGATCTTTTTCCATAAAATTGTAATTTAGGAGCATGAAATCATCGTTGATGGATTTGTCTGATTATGTTAGGTTAATAATTATTGAAGCACTTCTGAAGCACTATTTTTAAAATATAAGAATTTATAAGTTTGTTAGCTTATAAAGGGCTTATATTTCTCCGTCAAAGCTGCTTCAGCGTCTAGAGGACGCCGAAGGCGTTTTTGCTTGTCTGACTATGAAAACTAATGATGATTTTATGTTTATGAGAGGTGGATATTGTTGCAACTTCAGGTAACGAACAGTCCTTTTAATCAAGAGCAAGTTGACCTTCTGAATCGCCTTGTACCATCACTAACGGAGTCTCAGCAAATTTGGCTGACAGGTTATTTGTTTGCTCGTCAAGCATCAGCAGGTCCGTTAACGATTAGTGCGGATGTGCAGGCTGTCTCCGGGGGAGCAGCAGTTGCAGAAATTATTTCGGCTATCAGTCAACCAGCGGTTTCCCGTGAGGTAACTGTATTGTTTGGCTCTCAAACCGGCAATTGCCAGCGGGTAGCTACCAGCTTATCGCGCAAGCTGGAAGAACAGGGTCTGCAAGTAACACTTGCGCCAATGAATAAGTTTAAGACGAACAATTTGAAAAAAGTCGAAAACCTGTTTTTGGTTGTCAGTACTCATGGTGAAGGGGAACCGCCGGATAATGCGAAGAGCTTCCACGAGTTCCTTTACAGCAAGCGAGCTCCACAGCTAGAAAATGTAAGCTTTTCTGTCTTGTCGCTTGGCGATACGTCGTATGAATTTTTCTGTCAAACGGGTAAAGACTTTGATCAACGTCTTGAAGAGCTTGGCGCAAAACGTCTTGTTCCTCGTGTAGATTGTGACCTCGATTACGATGAGGCTGTTGCTGGTTGGTCAGCAGAGGTTATCAGCTCATTAAATGATCGTTTGAATGCTGCCTCGGGAACGACTGCAGCTATAGCGCAAACTAGCAGCGAAACAACACCAGAACAATCCGCCTATTCGCGAAACAACCCTTTTAAGGCTGAAGTTCTTGCGAATATTAACTTGAATGGCCGCGGCTCTGATCGGGAAACTCGTCATTTGGAGCTGTCGCTTGAAGGATCTAATTTACAATATGAGCCAGGGGATAGCCTGGGTATTTATCCGGAAAATCATCCAGAGCTAGTGGATGCGATTATTAAGCAAATGAATTGGAACGCTGAAGAAGTTGTTCCGATCAATAAGAGCGGTGAGCAAGGCTCATTGCGTGAAGCTCTACTTAAGTATTATGAAATTACAGCTCTAACGAAACCGCTGATCACGCAAGCAGCCGAACTGACTTCGAACCCAGCACTTCGTGAACTGCTAGCTCAAGGGCAAGAGCAAGCGCTTAGAAGCTACATTAACGGTCGGGATCTGCTTGATTTATTGCAGGATTTTGAGCCTTGGCAAGGAAGCGCAAAACAATTTGTTGCTATCTTGCGTAAGCTGCCAGCAAGACTTTATTCCATTGCCAGCAGTTTTAAAGCGAATGAAGATGAGGTTCATCTTACCGTGAGAGCTGTTCGTTATGAGTCTCATGGTCGTGAGCGTTATGGGGTATGCTCCGTACATTGTGCAGAGCGTGTACAACCAGGCGACAGTCTGCCGATCTATATCCAACAAAATCCGAATTTCAAGCTGCCTGCGGATACGAATACTCCAATTATTATGATTGGTCCAGGTACTGGTGTTGCTCCATTCCGTGCATTCCTTGAAGAGCGCGAGGAAATTGGCGCAGAAGGAAAATCATGGTTGTTTTATGGTGATCGCCACTTTGTTACGGATTTCCTATATCAGACCGATTGGCAAAGAATGCTTAAAGACGGCGTCTTGACCAAACTTGATGTGGCTTTCTCCCGCGATACGGAAGAGAAGGTTTATGTACAGCATCGTTTGCTGCAGAAGAGCCGTGAACTATTCGAATGGCTTCAAGCCGGCGCTTATGTATATATTTGCGGTGATGAGAAACATATGGCACATGATGTGCATACGGCTTTACTAACTGTCATTGAGCAAGAGGGCGGATTAAGCGCTGAGCAAGCGGCAGCTTACTTGACTGATATGCAGGATCAACAACGTTACCAACGTGATGTTTATTAATAAATAGATAACAACAAGAGTACTTGAATGATTGCGAGAGGAGACAGCAACAATGGCGAAAGAGCAGTTGGTAAAACCTATCGGTGGACCGCCAAGTGAAGTTGAGCATATCAAAAGCGAAAGCAACTATTTGCGCGGCGCATTAGTAGAAACGATGAGCAATCCGATTACAGGCGGTTTGCCTGAGGATGACAATCGGTTGTTGAAGTTTCATGGAAGTTATATGCAGGATGACAGAGATTTGCGCAACGAGCGTGAAAAGCAGAAGCTGGAGCCCGCATTTCAATTCATGATCCGGGTAGTACTGCCAAGCGGTGTAGCAACCTCTGATCAATGGCTTGCCATGGATGAATTAGCTCACAAGTACGGCAACGGGACTTTGCGTCTCACGACACGTCAAACGTTCCAAATGCATGGCATTTTGAAATGGAATTTGAAGCCTACACTTCAAAAAATCAATAGCGAGCTGATGACTACTCTTGCTGCCTGCGGTGACGTCAATCGGAACGTTATGTGCAGTCCAAATCCTTTTCAATCGAACCATCATGAGGAAGTTAGCTACTGGGCACGTCAAGTGAATGATCATTTGGCACCGCGTACTCGCGCTTATCATGAAATTTGGTTGGATGGAGAAAAGGTAATCGATGGTAAAGAGGATGGAGCGGAAGTAGAGCCGATCTACGGACCTGTATATTTGCCGCGTAAGTTCAAAATTGGATTTGCGATTCCTCCTTTTAATGATGTGGATGTATTCTCTCAAGACATCGGCTACATTGCAATCGTGGAAGATGGCAAGCTGAAGGGCTTTAACATTTCCGTTGGCGGCGGTATGGGGATGACACACGGCGATACAACGACTTATCCGCAGCTTGGTAAAGTGATTGGCTTCTGTCCGCCGGAGCGAATTGTCGAGTTAGCAGAGAAAACTGTTATGATTCAACGTGATTATGGTAACCGTTCGGTTCGCAAAAACGCTCGGTTTAAGTATACGATTGACCGTCATGGGATTGAATGGTTCAAAACCGAGCTGCAAAACCGTCTTGGCTGGCAGCTTGAAGAGGTACGCCCTTATCAATTCCAAAATAACGGAGACCGTTATGGCTGGTTGAAGGGAAGCAACGGCAAATGGAATTTGACTCTGTTTATCCAGAGCGGACGTATTGAGGATCAAGAAGGCAACCCGCAAATGACGGGTTTACGCGAAATCGCCAAAGTTCATACAGGCGACTTCCGCATTACTCCGAATCAGAATCTTATTATCGGTAATGTCAGCAGCCAGAAGAAACGCAAAATTACTGAGCTAGCAGAGCAATACGGACTTACGGACGGTACGCAGCACTCTGCGCTGCGCCGAAGCTCATTATCTTGTGTTTCGTTGCCGACTTGCGGTCTTGCTATGGCGGAAGCAGAACGGTACCTTCCAACACTGATCGATAAGCTGGAGCCGATTATTAATGAAGCAGGGCTGCGTGACCAGGAGATCAACATTAGGATGACTGGATGCCCGAACGGCTGCGCTAGACCAGCCCTTGGAGAAATCTCATTTATCGGCAAGGCACTCGGCAAATACAATATGTATATGGGCGCGGGCTATGCAGGTGATAGATTAAACAAGCTTTACCGTGAAAATATCGATGAGACCGAAATTCTCGATACTTTAAAACCGATTATTAATCAGTATGCAAAGGAACGGGAAACGGGCGAACATTTTGGAGATTTCGTAATCCGCGCGGGTTATGTAAAGGC
>NZ_JBFTPZ010000068.1:0-33105 GCF_056398745.1 Paenibacillus sp. 01T424
GTCCGTATTCATGGAAGTCTTCAGGCTTCAGGACTGGTCACCTTACGAATATTTACAGTTGATACTTTCTGAAAAACTAAAGCCTCAAAAAATTGCAGTATGATGCGATTGAATAAGAATGAGTGCGCATGTGTCCAAATTTAGGGGGTTAACCCGCTATGTCCGTTAAAATCCAGATTAGACGTAATTATTGGAAATAACGGAACCTATGTCCGTTAGGTGCAAGCCTAAGTGCCCAGCACCGTTTTAAGCTTGTGGTTGTTGAGAATAACCGCATCCATGTCCGTTATTTCGAGTATGCAGCAGTATGCAGCATTCTTAAAAAAATAGCTGTTCCAGCACCGCAATTGCCTTCGTGATAATACACTTATAAGGTGCTGGGTTTGTTTATATGCTGTAACGTAGTGGCTAAATGGACTTCGAAATCATCTGAATATATGCGGCATACATACGTCCGAGCGCTCGCAATAACATCGGTTGTACAAATACGAGCACTAAGCCGATCCCGCCAGCTATCCACGAGCGCTGAGCAGAAGTAATCTCTGCGTAAAAAGGAAAGAAGGTCCAGGTGGACTGAAATAAATCGAAGTTGAAGAAGTCTGCACTCACCTTATAGGCAAATGGGGAAAGCATGACTGCATAGGCGGTAACAGGCAGGACAATCCCTAATGTAAACCCGGTAATACCAATCGGAAGCTGCAATAGGCTGTACAGAATACCTTGGTAGGTTTGACCCTTTCCAAGAAGACGAAACAATGACCGAGAGCCTTCCCAGCGAAGGGATAGTTGATCATCGACCCGATGATGCGATTGGGAATTACCTCGATACCAAGCTAGAGTAGATTGCTGTTCCTTGACCATCATCCAGCGACACGCTGCAAGTGTCGCCCACAACATGGGCAACCCAACCCACAAGATGATCAGCGGCAAGCTTACTGATAAACCTGTAACAGCTATTACAAATGCTATGATTCCTTTCGGAAGCGACATTAGAAGCATGGCCCAAGCTTTTAAGGCACTTTGTTTTTGCATGTTTAAACCCCTCTCATACCAACACTTCCTTCAGTATAGAGGGATCATTCTACTTAAGCATTGATCCAAAGACTGGATAGCGTGCTCGACTTTGGTCTAGTATTCTTATCGTTTTTTTGGAAAATAAACTCAGACCAACCGCTCTGTATCCTGCGTTCTCTCAACCAACACGCGCATTAAGCCTTTTAAAACATGAATTTTTTGGAAGCAAAAAGCAAATACCTGCTCTCTAGTCAGCTCCAGCAAGATGGTGCGGCTAATGGCTGTACAATCGGCGGAACGCGGCTGTCCGTCGATGATGGCCATCTCACCAAAGCATTGCCCGACCTCGAGTGTTGCAAGCTGCTCAGATCCTTTGTGCACTTGCACTTTCCCCTCAATAATTCCGTACATGGTGTCACCATCCTCACCAATGCCACAAATTCTCTCACCGGGCTCATACACGGATTCTTCCACCATTCGAGCAAGCTTTATAAAATCTTCTTGTGAGCAGTGGGCAAAAAGGCTAATCTTCTGCAGGACTAGAATACGCCTAATAATCGTCTCGTTTCGGTCTTCAGCTTCAATTGACGCAAGAGCATGATCCTCGACAACGGCTTCTTCTATAGCAGCATCCAGAACGGCTCTTGAAACCTTCTCATTGGTGTTGCGCAATCGCAGCGACAACTGCTTCATCAGCTCCATAGCAATTTCGGTTCGATCAAAAATCATTTCGTAAAATGCACTCGAAGTCAGCTCGTATAGGACGACATCCTCTTCCGCTATAACGGTTGCAGAGCGAACTCTTTGTGTGATGACGCTTATCTCGCCAAAATAATCGTAAGCGCTGAGCTCATTAATTTTGTGGCCATGGATATAAATGCCTGTATGGCCTTGTTCAATAAGATAGAGAGAGTCACCAGGATCTCCTTCGCGAACAATTTCGACTCCTTTTCTTATCCATACCTTTTGCAGGCGCATCGCGATGTTGAAGAAATCACGACCTGTTAAACCAGCGAACAACGCTACACGTTTGAGCAAATGAATTTGTTTCATAAGTGAATCCTGCTCAAGCTTATCGTCTGATTGTGTTAAATAATCAATATTTAGATTAATCCAGGGATCGTTTTGATCATAAAACCACTGTATTGCTTCTTTAACATGCAATTCAGAGGGAGCTTCTTCTCCGGGAGTGGGAGACGATGAAATGATTTTTGTCATGTCAGTCCGCAATTTCCCTTTAAGCAGCTGGTCAATTACTTCAATGGCATTAGCCTGCTGCCTAGCGTTRCCATCCTGCCAATTGGCATACACAGCGTGAATGGACCTTGAGTCATAAAGAAAGGACAGCAGCTGAAAAATCCTTTTTACATGACGAACCCGCATCTGTTCAATCGCCTCAGCTAGATCACTCATACGATCTGTATTACCGATAAGTGCAAGTTGCTCCACCCATTTAAAATAATAGGAAATCTCCTGATCGATCAAATGCTCAGCATGTTTTTTGTCAACTTGATTGGTTCCAGCATGAATCCGAGTTGCAGACTCAAGTGTTTTCTCCCTAAGCTCGCTGGAAAAGAGCAGATAATGCCTCAATAAGGCATCAAGTGCAGCTTGTGTTCCAATTTCCTCTAATACGCGTGGCAAATGAAGGTTAAGCTCTTTCGCAGTCATGCGGCTTTCAAGTATAGGAATGATAATGGCCTCATCATAACTTGTTAATGCAGCAGTAGCTTGAAGCCTGACCTTGCTATCATCAAGAAGCGGAATAATGAACTGAACCAGCTCGGGTACTCGCAATGTGGAAGCAGACTCCAATGCCCGTATACGAACGAGATGGGAGGAGTCCTCGAACATCGGAATCAACGGTTTGTAAAAGCTGGCAATGCCAATTTGTCCGAACAGGCCTGCCATGGCAATACGCTCTTCTTCCTGTCCATTTTTGAGCAGCTCCTTTAATACGCCGACGGCTTGGAACATGCCTTCTATGCCATAATATTTAATTAATCCGACGATGGCTGCTGCTCGTATATGAACATCCTCATCATGCAGATAGGCAGTAATGCGATCTAATTGCTCTTCCAGCGCATAGGCAGATAAGGCAAGGATGGCATGGGCGCGAATGGTAACTGATGATGAAGAAAGATGGGCTTCAAGCTTCTTTTCACCAAGGGCAGGCGTGTTTAATTGAAGGTATTTTAACGCTTCGATCTGCAGCTCCTGAACGGGATGCTGCAGTAGAGGCGTGATCTGCTCATTCATATCAAACTCTTGAATGCCGCTAAGAATCGCAAAAGCATATAAAGCCTGCTGCTTGTCGTGCCTATGCAGCGCTGACGCTAAAATTTGAATGCTCGCAGGATCTACGAAATCCGGCTCATCTTGCAGGTCCATGCTTTTCGATTGCAGAGTTGATAAAAGCATGCTTAAATAGTTTTTCTTAATTTTTATCGCCGCAACTATACAGCAGCCAATCAACGCAAGAATAAAATAACTGAATTGCTCAATCGCGAACCATTGCGAAAGCACAATAAGACTGATTGCCGCGATTCCTTTGGCACCATTTCGTACGATGCCATCGAGGAAACCTTTGGCTCTGCCGCGCCATTCGGGAGCAACGGGAAACATAATGAGCTGACTTACGGAGGAGTATATCGTATCGCCAAGCACCTTATCGCTTGCTTTAACTGCAGTTGCAATAGCAAGCACAGGCATGAAGAGGAGAGCGAAGCTTCCTGTAAACAAGACGATCGGAAAAACAAGAATGGCAGTCATGACACCGTAGCGGGTTATCATTTTGCCGGAAATGAATAATTGAACAACTAGCGCGAGCAATCCCGCAAATCCATAAAAGCTGCCCATAAAGCTGGCGAGCTCTTCATTTTGCAAGGTGCCGCGAAGAATAACTTTGAATTGATAATCAATAAGCGTAAGCGAGATTGTGAGCGTACCGGCCATGATCGCCACATATTTAAGATGAGGTACGCTTTGGAATAAGCCTTGTTTCTCTTCAACGGCTCGCGTTTGTGCTTTAGATAATTTTTTAATAGTAGTTTTAATCGCGAAAAACTCGGCAGGATTTGGCACTCCTCGCAGAAGCTTAAGGACAAATAGCAGGCAAAGCAGCTGTGCAGCAGCATAGATGAAGATTAAATTTTCGGTTCCTAACGGCTGTACCAGCAGCTTTAGACCAAAGCCGCTCAAAATACCGCCAACAAGTCCACCGCTTCCTACAAAACCAATCATGCGTTTCGCTTTGCGCTGATCCATACTGGAGGTCGCAAACTGCCAGAAGCAGACGATCATCAAAAAGTTTAGTACATCATATCCGACGTAGATGACGGGGAAAATCCAGCTAAAGCCAATCCCGACAGCAAGTCGCGAAAGAAGTGCGAGCATAGAAGCAATGATTATAACTCTAACAACGAGTTGATCGGTGCGGAAGCGTTCGCATAGCTTTTGGTATATAAATCCGGTTAAGAGAAGGGTGGCTGCTTGGGGCAAATACATATACGATAAGACGGATGCGTCGTATCTGCTGAGAAATAAAGTATCTGCAGCTGTTCGACTGATAGTAGAAGCAGCGACGATGAAAAACAGATAACCGAATAAATAAAATATTTTGCTATATTCCGTTCGATCGGATTGAAATTGACGTGAGAGCAGAGTGAATGGATTAACGATACTTTTCTTAGACATGATACTTTTTCCTCTCCGTTTCTCTTCCTGCCCGCAATAGCTTAAGAAGAATAGTATATATGAAGAAAATACATATTGGAACAAAATTTGCTAGAGTACTGCGCGATACGTATGGTCTGCTGGATATGTAGAAATGTTATGCCATTGATGCAGCATATACGGCGAAAAGTAAAATAAACGCAAATCGGAGCCAATAGTAGATTCTTTGCTAAAAATAATGTCATGATTTACGCTGTCAGACATTGCAAATGATAATCGTTATCATTTATAATGATAATGAATGTTTATATGTAATGCTTTCACAGGGAGAAGGGAGTGATCCGACACGATGAAAATGAGTGATCACCTAATGTTATGGAATCATGCTTCGATCAAAGTGATGGATATACGGCATACGGTCATGGAACCAGGCGAGGAGCTGCGATCGTATCGCTTGCCCACCAGCGCTTTTTTTTATGCGATTCGCGGCTGTGCGCAGATGTGGTCGGATGGAACGATGCACATGGTGAATCGATTTCATGTTTTGCATGGCGGCAAAGGGATGTGCCTGGATATTACCGCTCATGATGCTTTTGAATATTATATGATTTTTTATAAAGCTATTCTCGCTTTGCCTTCTCGCCAACCTTTAATGAAGCTAATGGAGACAGATAACCCATTCCAACTGCAATATAGCTTTGTACCTCAGTATCCGATCCCTTTATATCATAGTGTTGAGCTAATGAGCAAGGAATGGCGTGAGCCAGAACTGTTGGAGAAATTACATATAAAAATGCTATTCTATCAATTTGCCTATGAGCTTTTAAGTCAAATGAGCAGTCAAAACGTGAAGACCCAAAAGGTGGACCTCGTGTCACAAGTGGTTCGTTATATTCATGAGCACTCTTCAGACCGAGTAACATTGGATGAGCTTGCAGAGCTGCTGGATTGCAGCGTCAGTTACTTATCAAGGAAATTCAAGCATGCGACAGGTAAAAGTCCCATTGAGTATTTGATTGCAGTTCGAATCGACAGAGCGAAGGAACTATTGCAAAATACAGATGCAACGCTGCAAGAAATARCCGAGAGCGTAGGTTTCTCAGATGACAGTTATTTCAATCGCATGTTCAAAAAACATGTAGGCATGTCGCTTGGTCAATTTAAAGCAAAGGTTCAAAATAATCCTGTGGATCGTTCAAGATATACAATTGTCCCACGCAGAATCAGGCGTTATAGTGGTAATGGTTATGAAAATCATTATCAATACAAGAAAGTGGGAATATTCAAAATGTATAGAGGATCAAGAACACCAATGGCTGCATCATTATTGCTTTGCTTTGTTTTATTTCTCAGCGCCTGCTCTGCGGGTACGTCAAATACGAGTTCAACAAACGGAGGGTCGTCTGCACCAACTACTAATGTGTCTGAAGCAGCTGCAACCGACTCCACACCAGCAAATGTTACCCGCGTAGTAAAACATGCGATGGGGGAAGCAACGATAACTGGCGCGCCTGAGCGTGTTGTTATACTTACGAACGAAGGAACGGAAGCGCTTCTTGCCGTTGGCATTAAACCGATCGGCGCGGTGCAATCTTGGATTGGCGACCCTTGGTACGATCATATCAAAGATGAGATGCAGGACGTTACCGTTGTAGGCGATGAACTTCAGCCGAATATTGAAATGATCGCGAGCCTGAAGCCAGATCTAATAATCGGGAACAAGGTGAGACAGGAAAAAATATATGATCAGCTAAGCCAAATCGCGCCGACCGTATTCGCAGAGGACTTGGTTGGAGATTGGAAAATCAACTTTAAGCTTTATATGGAAGCCGTGGATAAGACGGAAGAGGGCGAAAAAGCGATGGCTGATTTCGACAAGCGTGTTGCTGAAGTGAAAGCGAAGCTAGGCAGCAAAGCGGATACGAAAATTTCGGTTGCTCGCTTCTCCGCTTCTCAGGTACGAATCTATCAGAAGCAAACCTTCTCGGGCGTACTCTTAAATGATTTAGGATTTGCACGGCCTGAGTCACAGGATAAGGATTCATTTATTGAAGTGATGTCCAAAGAAACGATTCCAAGCATGGATGGGGATGTATTATTCTACTTCGTCACGGAGGCAGCAGGGAAGACAGATGCATCCAAGGTGGTAGAGGAGTGGATGAACGATCCGTTATTCAAAAAACTAAATGTCGTGCAAAACAACAAGGTAATAAAAGTAGATGAAGCGATTTGGAATTCTGCTGGAGGCTACAAGGCTGCAAATTTATTGCTCGATGAGATTGTTGCCTATTTTGATGTAAAGTAGCTTAGCATTGTTAGTCAGCAAGCTGACGTCGTAACTATCAGACGTCAGCTTATTTTTGATGAAAGGGTGAAGTTAACATGGCATTAAGGCTCCATAGCCGCAAAAGAAAGCTAGTGAGCCTGGGGGCAGGCGCCGTGTTGCTGCTCATCGGTATGCTCGTTAGTATCCTATATGGCATCCATCTATTCGAATTAAAAGATTTATGGCGTGCCTATACGCAATTTGATGGTTCGGATGCACATTTAATTATTAGAAATACGCGAGTTCCTCGAGCATTAATTGCGGCAGCAGTAGGGGCGAGTCTTGCTATTGCGGGTGCAATCATGCAAGTGTTAACCAAAAATCCGTTAGCTTCTCCATCTATATTTGGCATCAATTCAGGCGCTGTTCTATTTATTGTTGTCAGCTTGGCTATGCTGGGCTCGTCACTAACCATGAATGGAATGGTTTGGATTGCTTTAGCAGGCGCAGCCACTACTTCTTTGCTTGTTTTTACACTGGGAATGCAGGGTAGAAGCGGATTTGAGCCAATTAAGCTTACGTTGGCCGGGGCTTCTGTAGCTGCATTTGCTTCCTCTCTATCCTCAGGCATTATGCTGATAAATAAAGAATCTCTTGATTCTGCATTGTTTTGGATGGTCGGTTCTGTATCTGGGAGACAATTATCTCATCTAACTATCGTATTTCCTTATATGCTTCTAGGATGGGTCTTAGCGCTGCTATTGGCAGGCTCTTTAAACGTCATGGCTTTGGGTGATGATAGTGCCAAAGGCCTTGGCCAGCGAATGATGCTTATACGGGTTGTATCTGTCCTTGCTGTTGTACTACTAGCAGGAAGCTCAGTTGCGATGGCGGGACCAATTGCGTTCATTGGATTAATTGTGCCTCATCTTTGCAGATATATATTTGGAAATGATTATCGCTGGCTATTGCCCTATTGTGGGCTGGTAGGAGCAATCCTCCTCGTATTCGCTGATATTGCTTCACGGTTTATCCTTATGCCCAAGGAGGTGCCTGTAGGTGTCGCTACTGCGCTTATTGGTGTTCCTTTCTTGATTTATGTGGCGAGAAGGAGTAAACATGCATAAAGGAATAGGGAAATCTATCTTAATACTCGCAATATTAAGCATCGTACTGATTGCTTTGTCTATTCTTTGTTTATCCATAGGCGGCGTAAGCATTCCTGTTAAGGAAATCATCCTTTCACTGCTGGGTAAAAATAAAGAGGGCAGCGACTTAATTATTATGCAGTTCCGTATGCCGCGAATTGTGGCAGCCGTTTTAGTCGGCGCTGCCTTAGCGGTTGCAGGTGCTGTGCTTCAAGGCGTGATACGGAATCCGCTTGCATCACCAGATTTGCTGGGTGTTACCGGAGGGGCGTCAGTTGCGGTTGTAGCTTTTATGACGCTATACACAGGATACAGTGTTCACTGGATTCCTTTCATAGCTGTCGCGGGGGCCTTCGTTATTGCTGCTCTAAACTATGCGCTAGCTTGGAAAAATGGGGTTTCACCGTTCAGGCTCGTACTTATTGGTATTGGCATATCGACTGCAATGGGGGCACTTACGATATTTCTGCTTATTAGCGGACCGGCCTATTTGGCTGCGCAAGTGCTAAACTGGATGACCGGAAGCATCTACGGGACGAGTTGGAAGTATATTGAGGTGTTGTGGCCTTGGGTCGCCATCTTCATTCCATTATCCATTCTCTATGCAAAAGAGCTGAACGTACAATCCTTAGGTGAAGCAACGGCCATCGGATTAGGCAGCCAACTTCAATTAAGCCGCATGATCCTGCTGTTCTATAGCGTAGCGCTTGCAGGGGCAGCGGTCGGAATTGCTGGAACTRTTTCCTTTTTAGGATTATTGGCGCCACATATGGCTAGAAAGCTTATCGGCCATTCTTATAAGCTAGTAATTCCAGTATCCGCTATTCTGGGTGCGATGATATTGCTATTGGCTGATCTGGCGGGGCGAACGCTTTTCCAACCGCTTGATATACCAGCCGGCGTCTTTACCGCAGGTATAGGCGCTCCGTTCTTTATGTACCTTTTGTTTAAACGGAAAGCTTTTAAATGATGTTGTTCGCTCAAAAAGAAGAACGGCGACCGATTATGGTCGCCGTTTTTTCTTGTATAATTATTTTAGGAAGCTTTAGAGCCAAGCAGGCTAAGAAAGTCAATATGACAAGGAGGCAAGCTATGCCCATTTATAATAAATTAGTCCGCGATCGGATTCCAGAAATCATAAAGCAGCAAGGCAAAACGTTCACTACGAGAATACTTGAGAACGAAGAGTATCTGAAAGAGCTGCGTACGAAGCTGGTAGAAGAGACGAATGAATACCTTGAAGCAGATTCTAAAACGGAATCAATAGAGGAGCTAGCGGATATTATGGAGCTGCTTCATGCGCTTGCTGAATTCCACGACGTAACGATTGGGAAGCTGGAGCAAATTCGTGCGGAGAAAGCAGAAAAGCGCGGAAGCTTTAAGGAACGGATATATCTTATGGAGGTGGAGGAGAGCTAGCTAAAAAGAAAATCCCCCGTATTCTGAACAATTCAGGGGGATTTTCCGTGCTAATAGTAGCAACGATTAAACATGCTGCTATCCTAATAGCCTTATTTTCTGCTGCTTAAATTCATCTTCCGTTATAAGATTATCTCGCAACAAGGAGGAAAGTTTTAATAATTCATCTGCAACTGAAATTTGATTAGCGCTAGTCGGCTTTTCATTTTCATCCACTTGCTTAATTAAAAAACTTAACATAGTATGCCAATGCGTAATTTCATTATCAACGGATCTGAACATAATATTGTCTTTAGTAATGCCCTTTGGGAAATTCTCAAACGTAATGCGATGGAATGGTTTTGACATATTATTAACAACGATAAGAAGTTGAACTTTCTTGATTAGATCAAGAGTGGTTCTTGAAGCGCTTAGGCCACCAATAATAGCTCCAGTATCTCCAGCAATAGATCTGCCAAGCAAAGCTCTGCCAATGATGTCCGTTCGTGAGGAAGAGGTTACTGTAACACTGTCATGAAGAATGGTTGATTGTAAAATATCTTTATAGAGAAAAATCTCGCATTTGTAATTGTATTCATTCTTGCTTAATAAAGGCTCCGTATTAGTCTCCTGATTATAAATGATACATATTTTTTTATTTGTTTCATCTAATGCAATGTAGCTTTCTTTATCATCCGACATAAATTCTTGTGAAAGCTTAAAATCTTTTATGCCTGGCACCATATTTTTAATTTGTTTTTCAAGATTTATCGATAATTGATAATAATTTTTACTTTTCCGATTAGCGGCAGTAAGTGTGAATAATATAAAACCTGAAAATCCAATTAGCATGATGGTTTCATGACGCGCAAACAAACCAATAATACCGACAAGCAAAAACACTGCCAAAAAAAATACAGATGGATTTCTATACATCGTTTCTCCCCTATCAAAAACGAACGCAAATGGTTGGATTTGATCATTCGTTTACTTATTAGGAATATCGTACCATGAAAATCTTCCATTTGTCATAACAATCTTCTCCCCATTTTCTCCTGCCAAACGCTCAAAGATGGTTTATACTAAAAACAACAGAAAAAAACGAATTCGAGGTGAAAGAGAATGGCTTATATGGTCCCAGAGGTTATCCGGACGAGTGCGACTGCTGGGGAGCGGTTATTGTTTCGTACGCTGAAGGATTATCTGCCGAGCGATTATGCGGTTTATTTTGAACCGGAAATTGGGGGGAATCGCCCTGGCTTCGTAATCATAGGCCCAGATCTGGGATTGGTCGTTCTTGAAGTGAAGGACTATACGAGGTCTGCTCTATTCGAGGTTGATCGTGACGAGTGGCGTTTGCATGCATCTGGAGGACAGATCGAAGCTGTGATGAACCCTTATCAAGAAGCAAGGGAGAGCTTGCGGCATGTAGCGGGCGAGCTAAGAAATGATGACAACCTCATTGAACAGAAAGGCAAATTTCAAGGACAGCTCAAATTTCCGAACGGCTTCGGAACGGCTTTTACACGGCTGAAGCAGAAGGATTTTATAGAAAATGGTTTGTACGATGTCATTGCAGAGCAATTTGTGCTTTGCCGCGACGAGATCGACCCTGAGGATGCTGGATTTACAGCCGATTCCCTCATTGAGAAGATCCATGGCATGTTTGCGGCACGCAAGCGCAGCAGTTACATTTTATCGCAAGAGGAGATCAGGCAGATTCGTAATCACCTCATACCTGAGGCGCGGATCAGCGCGGAATTTCTCCAGCCTACAAATCAGAAGCAACAGGAGCAGTTCGTGCTGTCGCATCACAATATTAAGGGTATGGATCTGCATCAGGAAAATATGGCAGAGCAGCTTGGGGATCGCCATCGGCTTATCCGCGGCGTAGCGGGGAGCGGAAAGACGCTTGTCCTCGCAAGCCGAGCCAAACATTTGGCCAATCATCATCCAGACTGGAAGATTCTTGTCCTCTGCAGCAGTATCGCCTTGTCCCGAAGTCTTCGGCAAATGATTGACCGGAAGATGGAGGAGCCGGAGGATTTACTTGATTGGATTAGACTAGCGGAGCAAAAGGAAGGCAAGCCTCGCGACCAAAACGTCGAGGTCTATAATTTTCATGAGTGGCTGCGAGCAGTGCTGAACGTGAGAGATACGGATGTTGCTAAGCTTATTGGCAAGCTGGAGAAGAAGGAAGCTATTTTACCTACCTATGAAGCAATCCTTATTGATGAGGGTCAGGATTTTCAGCCAGAATGGCTTAAGCTTCTAAGTTATTTGCTTAATCCAGCGACACAAAATTTGCTGCTGGTCGAGGACCGGGCACAATCGTTCTTTAAACGGAAATCGAGCTTGCTGCAGGACACGGGGCTTGATTTTCGCGGACGTTCGCGCATTCTCTCCGTTAATTATCGCAACACGGCTCAAATCGCGCAGTTTGCTTGGGATTTCTATCAACGGCATTCTCTGTTTCAGAACAAGGTTCAGTACGGGGTGTCGAAAGGGGTAGAGATCATACCTCCTCAGAGTACACGGAGAAGCGGGCCTGAGCCAATATTGGAGCGTCGCGGGAGCTTTCAGGAAGAGATGAAGGCTGTCATTGAACAAATGCGATCCTTGCATGACCATCATAAGATTGCTTATTCAGAGATGGTCATCTTATACCGAGTAAAGGACAATTACTACTCCTCCTTCACGGATATGATCAAGAGGGCGCTTAAGGGGCAAGGCTTTCCCGTTTATTGGATCTCAGAAAATGCCGATTTGAACCAGGAATCAGACATAGTCGGCGATGCGATTAATGTATCGGACATTGACAGTGTGAAGGGGCTCGATTTCCGAGCGGTCTTCATCGTAAATGCCGAGAACATGCCTTTCTCATTGGAAGAAGTGGAGGAGCGGGAAGTATCGCTGTTTTATATTGCGATGACACGCGCATTGGATTGGCTGCACATCTCTTACAGCGGGGATTCCAAGTTTACGCTTTATTTGGACGAGGTGCAGCAGCAGCGGCTGAAGCAGGAGCATGCCATAAAGAAGATGGGATGAAACGAAAGGCTGATTCCAGTTGAAAAAAGGTTGTCCGAGAATGTATCGGGCAGCCTATTTTGCTGTCGTGAGCTTGAAGAGGGTTGGCTTTAGGCTTCACAAGGAATTTGAGGAAATTTGTCGAATGATAGACGAATCGAAAAAAAGGGAGGCATCGTCATGGACACAAGACAATGGATGTCAATATTGCTATGCTTTGCGACCGCTGTAATGCTGTTCGTGGCGTTCCTCTCCTACCGGAAACGTCATTTGCAGATGGCGAGGACCATGATTTACATGATGACAGCGGCGTCCTTTTACGCTTTAGGCTACACCTTTGAAATTTTTAGCGACAGCTTAAGCGGTGTGAAGTTTTCTCTTCAGGTCGAGTACATCGGCATCCCCTTTGTCTCTGCATTTTGGCTGCTGCTCGTTATCCAGTTTACAGGACTTGCGCCACGCTACCGGAAGCGGCTTGCGGTCTTGCTGTTTCTCGTCCCGACTGCGACTTTCCTCCTTCATCTCACTAACGATTGGCATCATCTTATTTACAAAGAATACGTCTTGAACACGATTAAGACGGTTCCCTTGTACAATACGGTGAAGGGCCCATGGTATTCCGTACACGCAATTTACAATTATACGATTCTGCTACTCGGCATTTTGTTGTTTATTCCCATGTATTTGCGGGCATTGCCTATTGTGCGGACACAGATTGTCGTCCTTATTTTGGGCGCGGCCGCTCCTATGCTGTTTAATATCGCCTACATGTTCAGCAAAGTCATCGATTTCACGCCGCTTGGTTTCGCTGTATCGGGCGTTGTTTATGCTTGGGGCATTTTCCGGTTTAGGCTGCTTCGTTTAACACCGCTTGCATATGCCAAAATGTTCGATACGATCCGCGACGGTGTTGTCCTGCTCGATTATGAGGATCAAATTGTGAACCACAATCGCGCAGCAGAAGAGGTATTTCCTGAGCTTGGCTCGGCAAAAAGTTTTCCTGCTTTCATCAAGGACTTGCTGCCAGACTGCCCTGAGCTGCTCGAGCGAATTGCCGCAACGGAATTCCGAGATGATCGGTTTTCGCTTCAGCGCTTGCAAGGCGATCGGCAAAGGTATTATATTTGCAGCTTGTCTTATATTTATGATACAGGTGTGACGCCTATCGGGAAAATGTTGATGCTCAGCGATATTACGGAGCTGAAGGAGAACGAGGAGAGACTGCGTGAGAAGTCTGAACGGCTGTCTCGGCTGAATGCCTTCAAGGACAAGCTGTTTACCGTAATGGCTCACGATATCCGTGATCCGATCGCGCTTCTTGTTAGCTTGACTGAGCTGCTGGGCGATGAGCCGAGCGACACCGACATCGCGAATGCTGAAGTATTTCAAGAGATTAGGAGGCAAGTTCGCGGTACCTATCATCTCGTCGATAATCTGCTCGATTGGTATCGCAGTCAAAATGGGGAAGTAGCGTTTCGTCCGCTCACGTGGAATTTGCAGCAGGTCGTTCGCCAAGCGATTTCACTAGCCGGCACAAGAGCCGGCATGAAGAGCATTAGTATCTCAGAGCATATCGACGAGAGGCTGACAGTGAAAGCGGATAAAGAAATGCTCGATCTCATTTTCCGAAATTTGCTTTCAAATGCGATTAAGTACACGGACATCGGCGGGAAAATTGAGATAAACGCATCTATCGAACGGGATCAGGTGACGGTGACTGTACGTGATAATGGGAGTGGGATTGACGAAGAGACAGCGCAGCTGCTGCATCATGATGAGCTGTTTTTCAAGGAGCCTGGATTTGCTAGTCGAGAAGATGGTGGAGAGATGAGGTTTGGTCTCGTATTAACCCGAGAATTTCTTCGCATGCATGGCGGCAGTCTTAGATTCGATAGCTTGCCTGGCGTAGGTACAACATTCTTTTTTACGTTGTCCGGCTCATCGAGTCGCGGCGGAACGATTGAAAGGGAAGGAACGGCGGTGATAGCTGATGAAAGTCATATTGATTGACGATGAGCCCGTCATGCATTTGATCATGCGGAAGATGCTCGTGAAATATGCTGAGCTTCAGGTGATGGGAACGTTTGTAAATACGGATGCTGCGGCTGCATTTCTGAGTGAAAATCCCGACGTCGAGCTGGCGTTTGTGGATATCTCCATGCCCGGTGATAGTGGACTTACATTCGCCGCAAGGCTGGACGAAGCAGGCTGTAAGACACAAATCGTGTTTGTCACCTCGCATAAGGATTATGCGCTAGAAGCTTTTGAGTTGTCCGTGCTTGATTATTTGGTGAAGCCGGTGACTCAGGAGCGGCTGGAGCGGACGATTAACCGGGCACTGGAGAGCAGAAAAATCGTTCAACCGCTTCAGCAAGCAGATACTGCGATTCGGGGTATGAGCCGTGTCAGCGTTGCCACGCTGGGCGACTTTTTTGTGCGTAATGAATCAGGACGCGTAAAGTGGATTTCCAGCAAGAGTGCTGAACTCTTCGCCTATTTACTGCTGAATCGGGGTAGACGAATTTCGCGCTCCCGCCTGGTTGCAGATATATTCGCGGGTATGGCGAGCGTGAATGCCGAAAAATATTTAAATACAACCGTGTACCAGCTGCGTAAATCATTGGAGCCAATAGGGCTCCGGGAAGCTATTCGTTCTGAGAATGACGGTTATGCGCTGGAACTGGACGATGCAGTTATTGACTACGTTGAATTTGAGCGTCAAACGGAAAATCTGGGAAGTATCGACGCGGGCAACGTGGAAGAAGCACTTATCGTTGAAAGGCTCTATACGGGTGATTTGTTCGGCAGCAAAGCTTACGTATGGGCAATTCATGAGACAGATCGGCTGTCAGAGCGGTATGCTTCTTTTGTCAAAAATGCAGCAGAGACGCTGCTCACCCTGTCGAACACGGCTGCGGCGTCGAAGCTTCTTCTGAAGCTGCATGGCCGTAATCCGCTTGAAGAATCGGTGGTCGAGCTGCTGATGAAGAAGCATGGACTGGACGGGGATAAGAAAGGGTTAACCGCACAATACACCGACTATGTGAGACTTCTAAAGCGGGAACTGGGCATTCGTCCATCCCAAGAGCTGCTTATGCTGTATGATTCTCTTGTCAGCGGACTTTCCGAAGTAGGAAAATAAATATTTTGAACAGGTTGCAAAAACCGCGAAGCCTTGATGCTGCGCGGTTTTTGTCGTTTTACGCGAAAATCTTTTATTATTCTTTCATCGCAGCCTATTAGACTTAAGCTTAAGTGCTGTTAACGTTGCCGAACTTGGGCTCTATCAAATACAGAGTAAGCTCTTAAGCCAATTGGCGAAGATGGAAGGGGAAATCATTGTGAGGAAACAAAAAGTTAGAATGTTAAGGAGCCTGCTGCTCAAGTGGATGATGATTACTAGCGTAGTTGTCGGTCTTGTAGCTCCCGGCATAGGCAATGCGAGCGGGCAAGCCTTCGCAGCATCTGCAATTCCGGCTAAAGTGCCCGCCGCATTCTCAGATTTAGCGGGCCACTGGGCGGAGAAGACCGTCAGGGAGTGGGCAGGCCAAGGTTTAATTGAGGGTTTTCAGGACGGAACCTTCAGGCCAAATCAAGCTCTAAGCCGGATTGAATACGTAACGCTGGTCAACCGGCTATTCGCGTTCAAAGGAGCGGGGACTAAGCAGTTCACGGACGTCGCTCCGACCGCTTGGTATGCATTGCAAGTGCAAGCAGCCGCGGAAGCAGGGTATATAGAAGGTTATGGCAATGGAACATTTCGGCCAGAGCAGAAGCTAAGCCGGGTAGAAGCAGCTGTTGTGCTTTCGCGCCTTGTGCCGGTAATAGGAAAAGTCGGGGCTAGCCTGCTCAGCGAGTTTAAGGATGAGGCTAGCATTCCGAGATACGGACGCGATGCATTGGAAGCCATTGTTGAAGCGGGCTACATAAGCGGGCTTGCGGACGGCACGCTTCGGCCGGTTCAGCCGATGACACGGGCGGAAGCCGTCATGATGCTCGATAGAGTGCTGAAGCAATCAACTAGATCAGCAGATGGAATAACCGTTAACGCAAAGGTTCTTGAAACAGGCGGCACATGGGGCAAGGCGCAAGGGAACTTTGAAGTCGCTGGCGACTTAACCATTGAGGCTCCAGGCACAACTCTTCGCAATGTGACGATTAAGGGAAATCTCACTATTGGGAAAGAAGTCGGCGAAGGAGATGTGTTTCTTAAAGGTGTGAAAGTGCTTGGCAGCACGTTTGTAAACGGCGGCGGACAGCACAGCGTACATATTGATGATTCAGAGCTAGCAGCTGTCGTCGTCGACAAAGCAGATGGAAGAGTTAGGGTTGTCATCGGTGGAACAACGATTATAAGACAGCTGGATGTGCAATCGGAGGCGAATATTGAATCTCCGATATCTGAAGGCAGCGGGATAGAGGGAATTACGATCTCCTCTTCCGGCGAAGTTATTTTGTCCGGCAAGTTTAAACAAGTCGAGGTTAAGAGCGATGTGCAGTTAACCATTGCTTCGGGATCTGTAGAAAAATTAACCGTTAGTGAGCAGGTTAAGACAGCAACCATTTCACTTGCGGAAGGCGCCAGCGTTAGCAGCATGGAACTGCATGGACCAGCGAATGTGAAAGGCAAAGGAACGATTGAGAAAGCAATTGTCGATGCTCTGGGAGTTGTTTTTGAGAAGGAGCCTGCTCAAAAAGAAGTAACCGAGAAAGGTGGTTTAATTGGAGGTGGAGCATCCGGGGGAACTGGTTCGCCGGGCGGGCCAACGGGTCCAACTAATACACCTAAACCAACCGATACACCCAAACCAACAGAAACGCCAAGACCAACGGATCCGGTTGATGTAACAGTAACCGCGACTGCGGGTCAAGCAGGAGTGACGGGATTCAGACTCGCGTTCAGCTCGCCAGTACCGGGGCTCGCCGCAACACATCTGACACTGAAAAACGCTGCGAACGGAAACATTACCATTGCATCAGTGGCTACGCTTAACGGAGGCAGCTCTTACTTTATTACAGCCGCTCTCACGGAGGGCGAGTCTTATAAGCTGACGATAGCTAAGGCTGGGTTTCAGTTTGGATCTGAGATTTTATTTCAAGTTCCGAAAACTGATCAGCCTGCCATTTCGGTTGCAGCGTCCGTATATGGAATCAGCAAAGCGGGATTCTCATTGCTGCTGAGTCCGTCGGTTGTTGGATTGACGCAAGCTGAGTTTATACTCAAACACGGCAGCGAAAGCATCGCAGTAGGTTCCGTAACGGAGGGTATGGGCGGCAGCGCTTATGATTTATCAGCGTCACTTGCCGAGGGTGAAACGTATTCGCTTACGGTTGCCAAGGAAGGGTACCATTTCGGCAGCGCGGTATCGATATTCGTGCCGATTACTGATCCAGAGGTTGTATCAGTGGTCGCTTCAATATCCGACGTAAGTACAGCTGGCTTTACAATGAAGCTGGATACTCCTGTCGCGGGGCTGACAGAGGATCATTTGTCATTAGCCTTAAATGATCTAGGCACTGAGATTGGAGTGTCGGAGGTTACTACTGATGATGACGGTAGAACTTATGCTGTCAAAGCGGAAATGGCCGAAGGCGAGACATACTCACTAATGATTAAGAAAGCTGGATACAGCTTTGGCGCGGCGCTTATCGTTGCGGTTACCCCGCCCAGCAGTATTTCTGTCCATGCGGCCGTTAGCCACATCTCGACATCCGGCTTCATGCTGGAGCTCGATCGTACCGTCCCAGCTATCGATGCTCTAAGCTTTATTTTAAAGAATGCTGCTGGAGCGGACATAGGCATTAATATGCTAAGCGCGGTATCTATCGGCAAAGAGTATGAAGTGTATTCCTCCCTAACGAAAGGCGAGACGTATACCTTATTGCTAAATAAAGAAGGTTATGCTTTTGGCAGCGAAATTGTCTTAAAGGTAGAACCTTCCCCAATTCTATCAAGTGTAGAGTGGGTCAATCGTCAAGGCTTTCAGTTGAAATTCCCAAACGACACGGTCGATTTGGCTAATGCCTTGATCACAATAGAGGATGGAAATGGGAAATCGCTTGCTGTCTCTTCTGTCCAAACGAACGCGGATGGGCATTCGGCTATCCTATCGACCGATTTAATGGCTGCTGGGAGCTATCGGTATAGAATTGATGTGGATGATGACCGCTATACGGTCGGTACGCTTATCGTTCCAGAGAAGATAGCCGTATCGAAACAAACGGCGTTTGATCCGTCCAATGCAGGGATTATCGTTCACTTCAGCATACCAGTCCCAGGGTTAACAGCAGCTGCGTTTTCCCTAGCGAATACAAACGGTGATCAAATTGCAATAGACAGTATATCCACCCTAAATAATGGTAGCAGTTATTTCGTTAATTCGGTGACCATGCAGTATCAACCCTTAACACTAAAAATAAGCAGTGAGGGTTATGACTTCGGGAATAGTGTAAACGTTGTTCGGACAACCATCAACCCTTGGTATATAGGCGCTGGTCCAAATAATGTCATGGTTGGGCTTAACCCGAATATAGCGGGTTTGACCGCCAATGATTTCAAGGTCATGGATGCGCTGGGGAATGCGGTAGCCATAACGAATGTCGTGTGGGACCCTCAGCAAAGATTTTATGTTGTCTCTTATAACGGTTTGAGAGGAAAACCATATTTTATTAGCGTTGTACGTGAGGGCTTCGACTTTGGTTTACCGAAATCGGTTACGCTCGCGGAGAAGAACACAATAACTGACATTTCCTATACTGGATTCACCTTTGTTCTTAATCCTCCTGCTTCTATTGATACGGTCAACGGCTTTGTTCTCAGGCGGGCCGACGGAAGCAGCATAAAACTCCGCTCTGCAGTGACAAGCGACGGCGGTTGGAGTTATCGGATTGCTGCTGATCTGACTCCTGGTGATTACGTACTGAAGGTCAGTGCGACAATGGATCAGACGATTTATAACATTCATGTTCCGGTCGTTACTACCATTTCGGCGGATCAGATTGTCGATTCGGGACTTCGGGTTAAGCTTAGCTATGCCTTTGCGGGGTTATTGCCCGGTCAGTTTCTTCTGACTCGCAAGAGTACAGGAGAGCGGGTAACGGTACAAGACGCTGTGACAATGGATGGCGGTCTTACCTACAGGTTGAAGGCTGACTTGCTTGGCGGCAGCTATAACCTGAGTCTTCCTGGTCATCTTCCATCGCAGGGGATCGACTTTGAAGCCGGAGAAACAATCAACGCGGGGAAAGCGACCATTAGCAAAATAGCCATGAATGGCTTTGATCTGACATTTGAACAAGCAGTTCCTGGATTATTGCCGGCTCATATTCAATTAATAGATAATCAGGGCCATGGGGTTAGTGGACTGGCGTTGACCACCACCAACGGAGGATTATCCTATCGTGTCAGTGCAAATTTGATCAGTGGTCGTGACTATACGATCGCCTTCCGCAAGGATTACGTGAAGTTTGACGGGCCGGCGACGTTTTACGTCAATCAATTGGTCACCGGGGTTATTACTGACGTCTCCAAAGACGGGGCAGTAGCGGTTACTTTCTCTACTCCTCTAAGGCAAATAGAGTACGGACAGGGTCTTGCGGTAAAAGATGAACAGGGCAAACGCTATCACCCAAAAACGCTAGTCATGTCTGCCGATGGAATGAACTTTGAGATGTCTTTTGGCGGTACGTTTGCTTTGACACGCGGACAAACATACGCCTTTGATATTGAGGTGGATGGTTATTCGTTCAGCCACCTAACCTTTACCTTGCCTTCCGAAGCAACCGTTGCCGGATTTTCTGCTTCGGGTGTTACCGTACATTTTGACATTCCAGTTATCGGACTTGGGAAGAAAAATTTCGTCATTCGGGGAGCTCAAGGGGAAACGATAAACATAGCTTCGGCGAACACAATGGATTTCGGAAGCAGCTATGTATTGGAAGCAGCGCTGATTCCTAGTAAATCGTATACCGTTCTGGTAAAGCCGGATTTGACTTATCAACGTTACGAGCCAGTATCCTTTGTGTTTACCAAGCTCATTACCGCTTCTGTATCCGAGATGAAGAAGGATAGCTTCAAACTAAGCTTTAGCGAAAAAGTTGCTGATTTGAAGCCAGCCGACATTATTTTGCGAAAACCAGACTGTCAGCAAATTCCGTACACGGAATACTCTTTATCAACAAAAGATCAGGGTTTAACTTATCTGGTGGCGATCAGAGCTGCGACTGGTGCAAAATATTCACTTGAGCTGAACCGAAGTGAATTTACGCTAGCGTCGCCGATCACGGTGGATATTCCCGTAATAGGCTCACTTCAATTGAGAGGTACGACGGCAACGAAGATTTATGTTGATGTCTACCCGCTTATTTCAGATTTGACTGGGGACAACTTTAAGCTGACAGACAGCAAAGGCCGGCCAATCGGATTTACGCTTCATTACGAAGGAGACGCATCCTATTCTCTCATTGGCGATTTTAATGTATCCGAGACATATAGCTTGGTCATCACTTATCCGGGATATGACTTTGGAAATCCGCTGACCGTTGGGCTGAAGGTTCGTGCCGATGCGATACTGTTACGCCAGTCGCAGCAGGGATTCACCATCTATTTCTTCCCGTCGATTCCGAATCTTCAAGCCGCAGACGTGAAGGTTAAAGACAATAACGGAAATACAGTAGCTATTGAATCCATCCAGACGAGTGATGACGGAGCCAGCTATACGGTTACGGTTCCTTTAAAAGGAGGAATCACATATACCGCTACTGTAGAAAAAGAGGGCTACATGTTCTCTACGCTCGACAAGATTACACTAAACTCAAGATCCATTTCGGCCGTGCAAGCAACGGCTTCGAGAGTCACATTGCATTTTAAGGAACAAACGATGTTAAATACTTCGGATATTCATATAGTGGATGAGAACGGGGTAAACGTTTCGATTCGCACGAACGTGTCAAACGACGGAGGTTATTCGTATGAGCTAGGCGTCGCAATCGTTCCTGATAAGGTCTATTCGGTGTTCATCTCAAAAATGGGCTACGACTATGGTGATCCGCTAGCTTTCTCCATTCTCTCTGTAGGCGTTCGTTTTGGCGGGATGATTAGCGGGAACAATCAAGCTTTTATATTGCATTTAGATCAGCCAGTTCCTCATTTACGAATAAGTGACTTCCAGCTTAAACGTGTGGAGGGCGGTACAAAGGCAATTACCTCCGCAACCACGAGTGATGGGGGTAATAGCTACCTAATTGAAGCTGAGTTTTGGGGAGCGGAGCAGTACACAATCACCGCTGCCAAAGCTGGGTATGATTTCGGAAGCGGAGTTGTGGTTGACGTTCCAATCATCGCAAATGCTGCAGTGCTAAGTTCAGGCGCTTCGGAAATTGTCATTGGACTTAGCCCAGCTGTACCGGATTTGGATGTAAGCCATGTGGCTATCACGGACGAGGAGGGCAACCGGCTTACTGCAGCTTCGGTCATTACGGAGGATGGCGGACTAACTTATCGGATTAAAGCCTCTTATAAAGGAGGCAAAACTTACTCTTTTGCGCTAAGCAAGAGCGGGTATGATTTTGGACAAGCGTTGTCGGCTTTGCTTCCAAGCGCGATTTCGGTGACGGTGGAAGGCGCTGCCGAGTCGGGACTTGTCGTCTCTGTTGCACCGGGACTAAGCGGACTGTCTGCGAGCAGCTTCGCACTTAAGGATGCCGAGGGCAAATCGGTAATTATAAAAGCAGTAACAACAAATAACGGTGGAAGAACGTACACATTATCCGCAGCGCTTGAAGGCGGGAAAACGTRCAAACTGATTATAACAGCAGCAGGATATGATTTTGGAGCGGTACTGAACGCTTTTGTGCCGGTACCAGTAAATCCAACTCTATCAAGTGTCAGTAAAGATGGGTTTAACGTGCTGCTTGATTCGGCTGTTCCGGGCTTGCGTGCAAGTGACTTTAGCTTGCGTAATAGTCAAGGTGTTGCGATTGCCATCGCCTCTATTACAGCCGAGAATGCTGGTATCGAATATGCGGTACATGCCTCACTCGAAGAGGGAGCGGCTTACAGTCTGACTTTAACGAAGAGCGGCTACGCATTCAGCAGCGGACTTCCGGTTCTTGTTCCAGCTGCGCCTATACCGGAAGCGCAGGTGCCGATCCGTATGACAGCAAGCCATATTACAACTAACGGTTTCACATTGGAATTAAGCAAAGCAGTCCGTAATATGGATCGCACATGGCTTACACTGCTTGATGAACAGGGTCGAGGAATTGGATTCCAGCTTGTAAATCCGAACGGGAACAACCCAGATGCGCCAGATGCAGGACGAATCTACAACATCATTACTCCGCTGTCAGCAGGTGTGAATTATAAGCTGATTGCTCAAATACCGGATCGTGTGGTGGAAGGACCGCTGGATGTTTATGTTCCGATGACGGAATATCCGAAAAGTTTAGCTGCTGCTAGAAACGGCTTGACGGTCACTTTCGTTGGAGCGGGTCCAAAAGATCTGCAGCCGGAAGATGTGAAGCTCTTGTCTAAAGATGGGACAGAGGTCACAGTCACTGGAGTGACAGCGGGTGCAGAGACAGGGTCGTTTTTAATTAAAGCGAATGTGGTTGAAGGGCAAACGTACACCGTAGCTTTTAGCAAGCAAGGCTATATCTTTGCTGGGCAGGAAAAATTAAATGCCGCTTATGTGCCGATTGTTATCTCTGCAACGTTTGTTCGAGTGAATGAAAATGGATTTAATCTGCTCCTTAGTGCTCCGATAGAAAATTTGAATATCGAAATGCACAATGGCAGCGCAGTCTGGTATCGCCCAACCTCTGTTTCAACGCCGGACTTTGGGCAAACCTACTTTATTAATGAATATATCGGATATAACAAGGAGTTTAAGCTTCGTCTGAGCAAGGACGGGCATGACTTTGGAGGGGATATGATCATCAGCAACGTGAGTACACCTCCCGAGCTGATCGATGCAGTGTCGAGTGAAAACGGAAAAGCCATTACCCTGACCTTTGATAAGCCGCTGGCTGTTGTTAATTCGGGGTCAACGTTTTCTGTGAAAATTAACAACCAATGGCAAAGCGGGGTTATGACAAGACTGACCTCCGATGCTACGAAAATCGAGTTGACTTGGAGCAGCAGCGGGGCGGTTATCAGTTCGACATCGACGATAGCCGTCGCTTATAGCGGAATCAACCGGGTCAAGGCAGTCAATCAGACGTATTTGGCCACTTTTGGAGAATTCCAGGTAGCTAATGTCGCTACCCTGGATGGTTTCCTGCAAAGCCATTCCACCCAGTACGATGCCGTTTACCCTGTGCATGTACTGCGGGTTGATTATGGCAAGACTGCGTTAGAATCATTAAGACTACTACGGCAAGCTGGATTTACCCCAGCGAACTACGCAAAAGCGGTCAAGAAAGAATATGGTTTGGATTGGAGTGCATTCATCCGCCTATTATACGAAATAGATACAGATGCGCCTACGTTGTTTCAGGCTTTAAGCGCGTCGGGTTATATTTCCAACTATGTAAATCTGATACCGGATTTTGTCACAGCTGGCTATGAAGCTGAAGACATTGCACTGCCGCTTCGTAATCTTGGCTATCAGCCTCGAGATATAATGGCGTCGTTTAAGCTAGCCGGAGTAACAACCGCTTCATCCGCCTATGTTCTGCGTTATACCTATGCGGAAACTGGCGGAAACGCCGCTGTGGCATTGAAGCTAGGCAAGTACAGTATTAGCGAGATTAGGGATGCTGTTCAATCCGTTTACGGCTTAACGAACGAGAGCACCATCGAAGCTTTGGCTGCCGCGAAATTCACGGCAGCAGAATCCGCAGTTGTCATTAAAGAGGCTTATGCCGCATCTAGCGTAGATAATGCGAAACTGCTTGGCAGTGCTGGTTATCCTGCTAACAATATAGGAATTGCGCTGCGAGACCTGTATTCATTCAGCGACGTCAACGAGGCTGTTCTGACTTACTTGGGAGCAGGCATTGAGATAGGACAAGCTTATGTCATCTTAAAAAGCACCTTCGATAAGCAACAAACAGCTTCAGCTATGCTGGCGGCAGGTATTGCTGCTGCCCAGGTCGCCAAAGGTATTCAAGCCTCCGGCGATGGTGCAACCGTTATTGTTGGCGCTATGAAAAGCGGATCATACGGGATCGGTGAAATTGCTAGCGCCGTACTCGGCGCATGGGGTTCCGAAGCGGCTGGACTAAGTGAGGCTATGAGAGGGTTTACGGATCATGGTTATGACATGGAAAGCAAGGCGGGATTGCTTCGAGAAAGCTTCGGGGCTGATATCGCTACGACCATCAGCGTACTGTATCCGGGGGTGAAGGGCGACCAAAGAAAGACGATGCTGTTGTCATTAATTCGCGCTGGTTATGAACCTGCGGAACTTACGGCTTATATTCTGAATAATCGAATGGCCAGCAGCCGTTCGGAAGCTCTGACGCTGCTGAGGCAGTCGGGTATGTCTACCGCGCGAGGATTAAGCACAATTCGAAATGCCGTCATTCGCGGAGGCTCGTCCTTCACAATGGAGGATGCGGTGGAAGTTATCTTCCGCAGCTATGACCGCTTCGAGGCTGGAGATGTATTACATGCGCTTCGAACGACTTTTGCAAATGATGAAACGGTAAGCATGGATGCCACTACTTTGGCCCGTTCGCTCACAAGCATCAAAAGCTGGGAGAAGCTAGCCATAGGTCAAGCTCTAAAAGCTCAGTTAGGCTTGACGCTGCAGCAATGGGTAGAGCTTGAAAGGACTACTGCATTTGATTATTTTAAATGTCCTTGCAGTGTATCAACGGTTGTAAAGGACTCGCAATATTTGTTCCCGGGAACGTCAATACAGGAAGCGACAGTGGCGATGAGCCTCTCTAGCTTCTATACGCTGGATGACATTATTGAAGGAACAATTAATCTTTACCCTACTGGCGGAGTACGTGCGAAAGGATTGCCGTATTTGACCGCAGCGCTAAAAGACTCGGGGTATAAATTTACGGAAATTGCACAGGCATTTGAAGCGCGGGGCTGGACGGAATGGATTGGGGCTTTCAGCAAACAAGGCATAGCCGCTAGTGAGGTTGCTGCCTATCTGAACCAACGGACCGAACCGCTAACGATAGGGCAAGTCATCACACGCCTTGCTCCATATTCGGTAAGGGATATTGCATTAGTGCTTAGAACGGAATACGGCTTGCCATTCTCAGAGGCGTCTGCGCTTCTGCTTGTCAGCTATTCGTCAGAAGAAGTAGGTACTGCCATCGCTTCTGCTTATGGCGGAGACCCTCTGACGATTTGGATCAAAGTGCTGAAGGAGCAAGGCGCAACGGCCATTTCTGTCATCAATACGCTGGGTGCGCTGTATCCGTCTTATTTTGACTCAGGCAAGGTTGGGCCGGCACTGATTAAGGGTGGATATTCGAAAGAAGAAGTAATGGAAGGACTTCTCATCCACACTCGAAGAATGGGTAATATGAAATCCACCATAGCGATTCTGCAGTCTTTGTACGGACAAGAGCAAGTGACGATTGCTGGTCTGCTTGACGCTTCGTCCAGCAAAGAGCCTAAGGACGGTATTGCATTTCTTAGAATGAGCGGTTATTCCTTATCCGTTGTTGCTCGCAGCCTGAAAGATTATTATCAGCTTACCTCCAGCGAAGCTTCATTCTTGCTTGCAAAAGAATATCCTAACGACATCGACGATATTCTGCTTGGCCTCGCTTCCTTATACGGTCAAGGACTTGATGAAACAGTTGCAGGCGCGTTGGAGCAGCAAGGAATCACGACCTTTGGTGAAGCGGTTAATTACCTGTACGTCACGGGCTTCCCGATGAAAGATATCGTGAGCGTTGGAAAAAACCATTTTGGCCAATCGGCTGGGGTGATCGCGCTTCGCTTGTCAACGGTATACTTGTCGTCAAGCAATGTGCTCATCCAGGCAGTAGCTTCGGTTTTTGATCAATCCGTTGAGTTAACGATGTATCAGCGGCAGGCAGCAGAAGGATCAGAATCCTTTACCAGTGGAATTGAACTTGCTTATAAGGCGCAATTCAGCTTAGTTTCGATCGTGAAGATGGCGAAGGACGGTTATGGTATTTCATCGGGTGCAGCTCTTCAAGCACTGCTGGATACTGGCCGGTATCGCCAGAGTGTCGTGCTTTCTGCTATATCGAATGTTTACGGCAGCTCACAAAACGCAAGCATTGTTGATTCTTTAGAGGCTCAGCACCTGGTGACATTAAAGGATGCAATACCTTATCTGACAAAGATGAGATTCAGCCTCCGGGATATGATTCAGGTAGGAAAAGATTATTACCAGCTCGATTCCTCTAAAGTGGTACAAGCCTTAATGGATGGTGCAGTCGATGAGGAGAGTCGGATTTTGGCGGAAGTTTCTGCTGTTTACGGTTTAGCGTTAGAGCAGGTTACGATTCAGGCCATGATCGATCTGGGCATCGGAAAGTTGGCGGATGCGATTCCACAGCTTAAGCTCAGCTACAGCTTGCGGGATATTATCCGAATTGCCAAGGATTATTACCATATGACAGCAGGTGAGACACTAGCCATTCTCTCCGAAACAAATGGATATTCATTTAATGAGCTAGTAGCAACTGTATTTGAAGTTTACGGAAAACCGATCGAGGAAAGCTTATCCAGCCTGCTTAAGAAGAGCAGAATCTATACGCTGGAAGAGGCTGTTCCGCTCCTGAGAGGCATGGGCTATACGCTCCATGATATTGTGGGCGCAGCTAAGGATTATTTTGGATTTGCAGCAGACAAAACGTTAACGGTTCTAACCGCTCTCCAAGTGGACAACGAAAAGGTTATTGAAGTAACGGTAGCTGCCGTTTATGGGCAGTCATCAGAGTCTACGGCGCTGCAGTATCTAGAAGAAGGGGGAATCACGGACGCAGCAGCGGCCATTTCTTACTTGTGGAATTCAGGCGTTCCGATGATAGATATCGTACGCGTGGTTAAAGGCTTTTACGGCAAGACAGCCGGCGAAACCGCAGCATTGCTAATTGGCAGTGAGCTGTTCGAGCTGAACGTCATTCTGAGCAGCGTAAATGCAGTGTACGGACAAGCGGTGAACGGCGCTTTAATCGAAGTAATCAAAGCAGGTGGAGCAACATCAGCTGAAGCTATGGCGGATCAGCTCTTGCATGCAGGCTACCGCATGGAGGACATCGTTAAGGCGAGTAAGGAGCAATATGGCAAGACGAGAGAAGAGGCGCTTGTGATTCTTCAGGGACTTGCCGTTTATCAAGAAGCAGCCATTCAATCAACGCTTAATAAAGTGTACGGAGAGGCTTTTGCTCCGGTGAGCATTATCAAGGATGTCCTTAAGCTGAAAGGTGTTGCGACGCCACAAGGAGCGGTTGTGTTCTTGCGGGATGCCGGCTATGAGATTAAGGAAATTGTCCAATATCTTAGGTTTGACTATAAACTCGACTCAGGAGCAGTTACTGAATTGCTTTCTCCCTATTATCCGGCGGAAGTGATTGGACTTGCTATAGTGGGAGTTTATTATACCAACACAAACCTAAGGGTATTGGAAGATATTTTCCCGGCAACCACCGCATTTGTGCCACTCAATGTTGTGCGGTTTATGAAAGCCAAATTCACTGTCGCGGATATCGTACTCGCTATGAAGCTGTTATTTCAAATGGATGCAGCAACGATAATGGAAACTATTCCGGAAACCTTAATTCCGCAGGATCAGGTACGGATGGCCGCAGGTGAAGTATTCGGCGGCAATCCGCTAATTGCTTACCTCGCCCGTATGAAGTCGAAAGGAACGGACGCCGCCGGGATTGCTACCGAGCTTGAACGGCAAAACCTGCTTGGTCCTGATCGTTCCGGATATTTGATCGACACGTTATTGACGCTTGGTTTTGATCGAGCCAGCATTATCCGTGCTTTCTATATGTTCTTCACGGCCGGCAGAGGGACGGCAACAACAATCGAGGAGCAATCGGCGCTGTTCGTCAAGCTGGGGTATTCAAAAGCGGGAGACATCATTGACGTTCTGAGGCAGAATGGGTACGTAAACAGTACCAGCTATGCATATCGCGTATTCACAACCGTCAAGATGACTTTATCGAGCGTTTCTATGGTCGATATTGCGAAGGAAATGAAAAATCGCGGTTATGACGGTAGAGAAATTTTGAACACGCTGAATCGGTACGATGCGCGAGAAGATTCGATCTTTACACTTCTGAAGGAGTATGGTTATAACGCAGAAGAGGCGCTTCGGTACATGAAAGAGCGGACGCTCGAAAATAAACTATATTGGCTGCATAAAAACGGATACGCTGTCGGTGAATACTTAAAATACACCTTCAATTGGGATAACGACACGATTTCTATTTTGAGGCAGTTGGACATACCTTCCACCGACCTCTCGAAGGCTTTGCACAGCAGTGGCTACAGTCTTTATTATATTTCCAAGTTCTTGTACGACGGAGGATTCAAGGAAATTGCTGAGCTTACTAGAGCGTTGCTGGCGGTAAACGCCCACGTACAATGGGTTCCTTACAATTTGCTTGAGCTGGGTCACTGGTCGCTTAAGGAGATAGCCAAGGGGATGCTTGATTCTGGGCTGATCACTCTCGTAGAGCTTAGCGATGCCATACGGATGGCTAACAACAACAACTTGGATGAAACGTATCTGATTATTAAGGAAATATCGACACGTGAGCAGCAAGCTTTTTACGATGATCTGTCCAGTGCGGAACGCATGCTGCTCAGCAATAATGAAATTGCCATTATCGTTACATTGACGACTCTTCGGGGCGATAGAGTAAGGATAGGTGAGGCGACTAAGCTAATGCGAAACACAGAGAGAGTGGACTATAAGGACTCCGTCATTATGACAGCTCTTTCTGGATATAACGTCCTCGATGCTCTTGATGCGGTATGGGATGTTTATCGCTTTGAAATTGGTGTCGCTATTCTTAAGACGATGATCGGTCAGACTTGTACGAAGGTACTTACGGAATTCAAGGATTACTACAGGCTGGGAAATCTGGTTTACAAGATCGTATCAAGAGTGATGAAATAATTTATTCAACCCATGATGTAGAATATCGCAATTACTAGAAAGCACCCTTTCAAAGCCATTTATCATGTATGGCTAGATAGGGTGTTTTTCTTATGATTTAGTTTCGCCGCTAACGTAATTAATTCTACTCGAAGAATAGTCTGTTTTTCCTTTAGTTGACAAAATCTATCCTTCACCTTAAATTGAATATAAATACATTATATCGTATAAATATTCATTAGAGGTGAAATCATGACTCATTTATTATCACTAAGAGAGTACGACGCGGACACCATTCACTCCATCATCAGGCAAGGAATCGAGATAAAGAACAGCCCAGAACGCTATTACCATGCTGCAGAGCGTAAAGGTCTTCTTATGCTTTTTCAGAAAACTTCTACTCGTACGAATCTATCGTTTCAATCCGGGATTAACCAAATGGGCGGATACTCAGTCGTTATGGATTGGGATTCCAGCAACTTCAGCATTTCCCCTATCCAGTATGAAGCGCAGTATGTATCAAGAAATTGTGATGTGATTATGGCGAGATTAAAGAAACATTCCGATGTGCTCGAATTAGCGAAGTACTCCAAGGTTCCCGTCATTAATGGCTGCTGCGACAAATATCATCCTTGCCAGGCTCTTGCGGACTTGATGACAATCTATGAAGTCGCTGGTCATTTTGAGGGAATAACGCTTACGTATGTCGGAATTCATAACAATGTAGCCAATTCGTTGGTAGCAGGCTGTATGGCGGTTGGCATCAAGCTTTTATTAGTTACTCCGATCATTAATAAGCCATCTTCGGATGAGGAGCTTATGCAAAAAGCTTTTCAAAGTGGATTTGTTGAAAAGGTTGTTGATTTGCCTAGTGCGGCAGCCAGATCTGATTTTGTATATACGGACACTTGGATTGATATGGAGTTTTTTTATGAAGACCACTATCAAGATGAGAAGAAGCGAAGAATGGAGGAGATGCTGCCTTATCAGTTGAACAGAAGCAATCTTGCAGGACACTCGCCGTATCTTATGCATGACATGCCTATTCATCCGGGCTTCGAGATAGAGGAGGATTTAGTGGAGTCGGAGCGTTCCATCATCTATCAGCAAGCTGAGAACAGGATGCATGTTCAAAAAGCGCTGCTTATGCATTTACTTAAATAAAGTTATCAAAAAAGCTCATCCACGCATACTAAGCGCAGTTGAGCTTTTGATTTTTTTTTGGATGGTCTCAAAATGAGCCATGACCGGCTATGATCTCTTTAACCTGCGTCATTGTATCATTAAAGCGGGTGTCATCATGGTTCCATATGACCACATCAGCATGCTGCATATACTCGCTCTTTAGTTCAATTTCCTCCGCGCGTTGCACCCTTTTGGCGATTTCCTCAGGCATTCCGCCTCTTATTGCCAATCTTCTTTTAATGGATTCAACATCCGCACCTACATAGATCGCAATCACATGATCATACCGCTTCTTTAAAGCGAGTACGCCAGCAAGGTCCATTACAATATGGGCATTCCTATTTTGATCGAATACTTCTTCAATGCTGGATTTTAGTGTACCGTAATAATGCTCGTTGTATCGTGTCCATTCAATAAAGGCATCTGCACGAATGTGATTTTCAAACTGGCTCGTTTCCATAAAAATATAATGAATCCCGTCTGACTCATTCGGCCTCGGGAGTCTGGTTGTTGAAGTAATAATTTTTTGAAAGCCGCTAAGGGTCAGCTCTTTCTGGATTTCGGATTTACCTGAAGCGGAAGGGCCATAAAATGCGAATATTTTCCCCAAACGAAAGCTCTCCTTTATGAATTGTTCAGCGATCTCTTCTAATAAAGACCATATATTGTTAAAATGTTTCTAAATGACAAGGAGCTGGGAGCGAGCCTATGATTCTCTATAAACATTCTTCAAATTCATTTTATAATGATACGGATATTCAAAGGCATATTAATATAGAAAATGCGAAGCAAAGAATTTCAGTTCGGGATGACTTTGAACGTGATTTTGGCAGAATCATTCATTCAGCAGCTTTCCGTCGCTTACAGTCCAAGACGCAAGTGATTGGGATCAGCGAAGGAGATTTTCACCGAACACGGCTTACACATTCCCTTGAAGTATCTCAAATTGCAAGAGGAATTGCCACAACCTTAAATGAAAAAAACAATATTTTTAAAGAGACGGAAAGTAAAATAGATATTTCTCTTATTGAGGCAGCTGCTTTAGCTCATGATTTGGGGCACCCGCCATTCGGGCACCAAGGCGAGCGTGCATTGAATAAATGCATGAGCGCATTCGAGCTAAACTTTGAGGGGAATGCGCATACGTTCAGGCTTTTGACGAATACGACTAGCGATGGGGACATGGAAACGGGCCTTGATTTAACAAGAGCTGTTTTATTGTCCATTTTGAAATACCCAGCCAGCATGAAGCAAGTTAATAATCCCGAGATCACGGGCAAACCGCCTAAATGCAGTGTTTTTGAAGAGGACGAGCATGTATTTCAGTGGGTGATTGAGAGCTTTTCGCCTGAAGAGAAGGCTTATTTCATGCAAGTTTCCGACTTGCAGGCTGGTAAACATAAGAAGACTTTAAATAAAACGTTTGAATGCTCTATTATTGAGCTCGCAGACGATATTGCTTACGCAACCTATGATTTAGAAGATGCCTTCAAGCTTAATATGATCAAAATAGATGATCTATGTGTGGTAGCAAATAAGCATAAGCATATTTCATCCRCTAGAATTGCAGAGTCTTTACGGGTTTTTATGGAGAATAGCGGGGAACGGCATAAACAGACGAAGCGTTTTTTCGCTGATTTGGTTTCTGGATTCATACATGAGATTACGGTTGTTGAGACCCAGCCTGCATTCTCCTCCAGCCGGTTGCGCTATAAGGCAGTAATTACTGAGGATGCTATGGAGCTGCTGGAGGATTTGAAGAAGCTGGTCGAAACGCATGTGATCTTCTCACAGAAGGTTCAAACCTTTGAATGGCGCGGCGGTAAAATAATTGAAAAGCTCTTCGATGCGATGTTCAATGATCCAAACCTGCTTCCAGAAGATAAAAAGCTAAGCTGGCATGCAGCTGATGATCGGATGAATGCCAGATTGGTTTGCGATTACATTGCTGGAATGACAGATACCTATGCATTAAAAATGTATTCTCGTTTATATGAAGCTGCTGGAGGCAGGTTGTTTGATATTTAATTTGAATGGTTATGAGCAGACGTTCAATTTTTTCTTATCTATTAAGTGCTAGGCTGAAACAGCTGCACGCAAGCACCTTCCTCTAATGAAGGAAGATGCTTGCGTGGTATGAATAATGGAAGCATCCTAATTAGAAGAAGAGTAAGACTATAGAACATAAATCTCGCTATATTTAAAGTTTATAAACTATTTTCAAAAAAACACTTGCATTACTAGACGAGTACATGGTATATTCTATTTCTGGCCGAGAGACACACGCGGACAGCAAGCAAAACAAGCATGACAAACGAAAGAATAG
>NZ_JBFTPZ010000069.1:0-38990 GCF_056398745.1 Paenibacillus sp. 01T424
GGGTAATCAAGTTATAAAGGAGAAACAGATGCCATTTTTAACGAATAGAAAAAAGAATCCTGTCATTTTATTGCTGATGTTCGTGTTGCTGGCTCTTTCGGTTACAGGGTGCGCTTTGCTTACAAGCAGCGGCAATTCGGGCGAAGAGAATAAACCAATAGAGACGGAAAAGCCTGTCGTGCCTGTAAATGGTGAAAAGAGTAAAGTGATTCCATTTGTCTATACGACAAAAAAGGAATTGTCTCTTACTTTCAATGGTATGGGTGATGAGAATCTCATGACTAAGCTGCTCGATGAACTTGATCGCTACGATATTAAGGCGACCTTCTTTTTGCCGGGCATGAGGGTGGCTGAAGAGCCGGGAATCGCCAAGGAGATTTTGGCTAGAGGTCATGGCATTGAGAACAACACGCTTAGTCGGCTCGATCTAACTCATTTAAGCTATGAGCAAGTGTTTAAAGAGATCAATGTCAGCAATGAAGTGATCGAGAGGGAGCTAGGAGTAAAGCCTCAATATATGCGGACGAGATCCGGCGATTACAATGATACCGTTCAGCTGGCTGCAGCGCAGAGCGGGCTTTCGGCTGTTGTATCTTACAGTCTTAATTTGCATGAATGGCAGCAGGAATCGGAGCAAGAGAAAGCGGACTATATTCGAAAATATGTAACTCGGGGCGGCATTATTGCCTTGGATACGGAGCTGGATGGACAGGTTCTTGAATCGATACCGCTTATTGCGAAGGCAGCGGCCGAGGTTGGCTACAAGCTCGTTCCGCTTAAAGAGCTGGTAAGCAGTGGTCAAGAGAGAAAACCGCTTGAACAAATACCGGGATTTGATGCTGCTCGAAAAAATTCAAACGACAAACAATCGAGCTACAAGCTTATTTATAACTGGGAAAATAAAAAGAAGGTTGTGTCACTTACCTTTGATGATTGGGGTACCGACTACACGATTACAAAGCTGCTTGATATTTTGGAAAAGCATGACGTGAAGGCTACTTTCTTCTTGCGTGCCAACGGGGTAGAGAAAAATCCGAATTTAGCTAAGGCGATAGCGGAAGCTGGACATGATGTTGCTAATCACACATACAGTCATCCTGTCATTACCAAGTTAACGCCTGAGGAATTGCAAGAGGAAGTCGTCAAGGCTCATCAAGTAATAACCGAAGCGATTCAGCAGCAGCCTACCATGTTATTTAGACCCCCGACGGGTGAAATTGATGATGAACGGGCGAGAATTGTAGCTGCAACAGGCTACACCTCCATTGCGATGTATGACGTAACGGTGTTCGACTGGGACTCTGCCAATGACGCCGACCATATCGTGAAGGGTGTTCTGGATCAAACGGTTGATGGGAGTGTTATTCTTCTTCACATGCTGGATAACATTCATACGATTGAGGCGCTGCCAGATGTTATTGAGAAGCTGAAAAGCAAGGGCTATACATTCGTTCCCATGTCGCAAATGTCTCTAAAATAACTTTTTCTTACTAGATGGAGATGACATATGACGTTATACGAGGAAATCGTTACAAGGCAGAAGAAAATAGCGGTCATTGGATTAGGTTATGTCGGATTGCCGATCGCAGTAGCTTTTGCGAAAAAAGTGGACGTTGTCGGCTTCGATGTCAATAAAGATAAGATTGCACAATATTGCAGCGGGATTGATACAACCGGCGATATAGGCAGTGATGTGCTCAAAAATACCGAAGCGCAGTTTACTTCAGATCTGAATGAGCTTAAAGATGTTTTTTTCTTCATTGTGGCAGTGCCTACACCGATTCAAAGCGGTAATATACCGGATTTGAATTATGTGAAGAGTGCGTGTCAATTGGTGGGCAGGAAGCTCAAGCATGGCGCAATGGTTGTGTTTGAATCGACCGTCTATCCGGGGGTGACGGAAGAAATATGTATTCCGATTTTGGAGGCAGAGTCGGGTCTTGTTTGCGGCGTCGATTTTAAGGTAGGTTATTCGCCTGAACGAATCAATCCCGGTGACAAGGTTCATCGACTAGAGAACATTACGAAGATCGTGTCCGGTATGGACGAGGAAACGCTGGAAACTGTCGCGAGCGTGTATGAGCTGATTATTGATGCAGGCGTATTTCGGGCGGAGAGCATCAAGGTAGCTGAGGCTGCAAAAGTCATTGAAAACGCACAGCGAGATGTAAATATTGCTTTTATGAATGAGTTGTCCATGCTGTTTAACGGTATGGGGATAGATACAAAAGCCGTGCTGCAAGCAGCAGGCACCAAATGGAATTTTCTTAACTTTAGCCCTGGGCTGGTTGGTGGTCATTGCATCGGAATTGATCCTTATTATTTGACCTATAAGGCTGAGGATACCGGCTATCATTCCAAAATTATATTAGCGGGACGCCAAATTAACGATGGGATGGGCAAGTATGTCGCTCAGCAAATCATTAAGAGGCTTGTTAAGCAGAAGGTAAATATAAATACAGCCAAAATAGGCTTTCTTGGCTTTTCTTATAAAGAGGACAGCTCCGATATTCGCAATACGAAGGTGACAGACATTATCGAAGAGCTTCAAGAGTACGGGATAACAACACTTGTGGCAGATCCAAATGTGGACAAGCAGCAGGTTTATGGCGAGTATGGCATCGAGCTATGCGACATTGAGGAATTAAGCGGGTTGAATGTTGTTATTGTAGCGGTTGCCCACACTCAAATTACGAAGATGAATGTTGAGGATTTTGACAAGCTGTATGACGACAACAAAACGAAGTTTTTGGTTGATATAAAAGGCGTATTTGATAAGCGGTTATTCGAGCAAAACGGATACGACTATTGGAGCCTATAGTGCCGGATTGGAGACAGCAGCGTGTTTAGACGACAGAAAAAAAAGCCGATAGAAGTGCTGACTGTTCCAAGAGCGGACAGACGCACCCTTTGGAGCGTTCCCGATCCGGAGCATTTGCGGCAAAAGGTTGATCGAAGAGGTTATGCCGAAGGTCAAAGCAAGGACGGCCGTGATGATGCGGCAGCGATGCATAAGCTGCGTGAGCTAAGCCTGAGATATGAGGCAAGCTTTGACGTGCGGCTGCTTCGCAATGGCCGGAGGAAGCAGCAGGCAATAAAGGGAAAAGCGGTAGACATTTCTTCTACAGGCATTTTGATTGAACTGGACGCATCCGTAATTGGCGATTCGTTCATGGAGGGGGCAAAGTATAAGCTGAGCTTTGAGATTCCACCTGGGACGATGCCTGAGGGTTATGAGTCTGCCGTGAAAATAGAAGCTGTTATTAAAAGAACATTTACGCGAGATAGCGAAGAGGGAGCGAAGCAGCTTATCGCTTTCCAATTTGAGAGGCCATTATCCACGTATCTTCAGAAGAAGCGTTGGGGTTATTCTGTCTATGCGGCGAGCACCCTGCTGTTTGTAGCAGTTGGTATTATTATGCTTATGCGTGTGGAGAGCATCATTTATTTTAAATACAATTTCATCTTGTATTTATACAGTATTACGGCAGCGGCTTTCTTGCTCACTCGTTACTTCTTCGGCGCGCTGCACCGCGATGTGCCGGTTAATCCGCATTATACGCCAGGCGTATCGATTATAATTCCTTGCTTTAATGAAGAGGAATGGATTCATCGAACGATTTTGAGCTGCATGAATCAAGACTATCCGATCRACAAGCTGGAAGTGATTGTCGTAGATGATCGCTCTAAGGATCGTTCTGTGGAGCAAATTCAGAAGGTTATCGACCTTGTTCACAAAGAGGCGCAGAGGTACGAAACGAAGGATCGTCTGAAATTGCATGTATTGTCCGAAAATGGGGGCAAACGCGTAGCGCTTGTAAAGGGCGTGGAGATGGCAAAGCATCGTTTGGTCGTATTTGTGGACTCTGACAGCTTTCTAGAGCCTACGGCGATTAGAAATCTCGTACAGCCCTTTCAGGACCCGCGAATGGGCGGTGTCGCTGGACGCACGGATGTGGAAAATAAATATACGAACACAGTTACGAAGCTGCAGACGGTACGCTACTATATTGCATTCCGAATTATGAAGGCTGCTGAATCTTGGTTTGACAGCGTAACCTGCTTGTCTGGGCCACTCTCTTGCTACCGAAAGGATTTAATTTTGAAGCATAAGGATGCTTGGCTGACTCAGAAGTTTTTGGGGCAGCCAGCGACCTTTGGCGATGACCGCAGCATGACTAATTTTATTTTGAAAACACATCGTACCGGCTATCAGGATACAGCGATTTGCTCCACGATCGTCCCCTCAGAGATGAACGTGTTTTTAAAGCAGCAAATGCGCTGGAAACGTTCATGGCTGCGTGAATCGCTGCGAGCAGGGGGCTTTATTTGGCGGAAGGAGCCGTTTATGGCTTTGTTCTTCTACATTGGGCTTATTGTTCCCATTGCAGCGCCGATTGTGGTTTTGTACAACTTGGTTTATGTACCGATCATGTATCGGATCTTCCCAAGCACCTTCCTGATGGGACTGCTGCTGATGGCGCTGTTGATGAGCTTTGCCCATCTGTTGTTTCGTAAGAGCAAGCTGTGGGTTTTTGGATTCGTATTTTGTATTTTCTACGAGTTTGTGCTGCTGTGGCAAATGCCTGTTGCATGGGTTACCTTCTGGAAATCAACCTGGGGGACAAGAGAAACGCCGCAGGACATTGAAGCTAGAAATAAGAAAGCAGCGAGAAAGAACAAAAACAACAAGAATATGGACATGCCGCTTTAAAGCGGCCATGGTCTATTTCATAGATAAGGATGACCGCTATGAATAAGTGGTATACGAATGGAGTTTTCGATTATAAGCGGAAAAACAAAAGAAAGGTGATCAGAACGACCGTACAGATGATCATCTTGCTTGTTTTGGGCTTCATTCTTTTCCATGCTGTATTTGATATCAAGCAATATGCGGAGCCGGATAAGGCGCAGTGGACCAATCAAGACGGGTTTATTGCGCTATCTTATTTTGGCGTAGCAAGAAACGGTACATCGGAGCTGATTTCCAAAAAACGGCTGAATCAGCAGCTGAAGGCACTGCACGATCAAGGTTATGTAACCATTTCGCAGCAGGATGTCATGGACTATTACAAGCATGGAAAACCTTTGCCGCCTAAAGCGCTGTTTCTATCCTTCGAGGATGGACGAAACGATTCCAGTTTATTTGCTCAGCCTTTGCTGGAGAAATACAATTATAAAGCGACCATTTTGTCCTATGCGAATAAGGTTGGGAGCAATGAATCCAAATTCCTTCAGCCTAAGGACATGCTCAGTATGATGAAAAAGGGCTATTGGGAGCTTGGAAGCAACGGCTACCGGTTGTCTTATATTAATATTTTTGACAAGGAAGGCAAGCTCATTGGTGTGAAGGAAGAGAATGAGTTTAAAGATCGGGCTAACACGAGCTACTACACTCATTACCTGATGGACTTTATCCGGGATGAGAACCTAGTGCCTGCAGAGCATCGAGCCGAAATGGAAGCGCGCATCAATGCAGACTACAAGTCGATGAAAGAAATTTACAACAAGACGCTTGGCTTTGTTCCTAACGTGTATATGATTATGCACGCGAACATTTTGTACAATGGCATGAACCGGCTTGTTGAGAATGTGAACGACCAAAATATTAAAGCGATGTTCGGCATGCATTTTAACCGTGAAGGACTTTCCTTGAATAAAAGCAGTGACAGCCTTTATAATTTAACAAGGGTGCAGCCTGCTTCCTATTGGTATACGAATCATTTGCTTATGAAAATTAGTAAGGATACTGGTCAGAAAGTCAGCTTTATTGCAGGGGATGAGCGGAGATCGGCAAAGTGGAAGCTTATCAGCGGTGCGGCTGAGTTTACGGATAACCGGATTGCTTTAACCTCTGTTCCAGCAGGAAGCGGCATGCTTTTATTGAAAGATATTCATGCTGCCGACGTAAAACTTACTGCGGAGCTTGGCGGTCATGCAGTCGGCAGCCAATCGATTTATGTTCGATACGATCAGAATACGGATTCATTTGTTCGAGTGTCGATCGAGGATAATTCGGTTATTGTGGAGCAAAAGGCACCCGGAGGCAAGGTTGAACGGCTGCTAGCAAGCAAGCTTGGGGACAAGGCTGCTGAACGTGCGAAGCAGCTTGAAGTTAGCGTATCGGGCGATCAATTAACGGTGATTGTAGATGATGTGCAGCTCTCTTTGCAGCAAATTAGCAGCTCGATCGTCGGCGGAAATATTGCGCTTGCTTCCAAAGCAAGCCTTAACAACGAAAAAGATGATATTTACGACGCTGTTTTTGATAATATAAAAGTAACGACCGTCAATGAGGACGGTACAGAGCATGAGTCATTATACAAGAACGGTTATGTTGGGATTGAGGGGTTAATCAGTAGAGTGAAGAACGCGATTAATGCATCATTCGACTGGGCGATCGATACGTTTTAGCTTAATCAGAACCTAATAATTCGAGGAGTTTGAATCAATGCGGAAACGAAAAGGTCTTATTGCAGCATGTTTGCTTGTGGTGCTTGTAGGCGCAGCAATGTATTTTTCCAATCTTACAAATCGCGCAAAGAAAGCGGAGCAGTCGTCTATTGAAGACGTACTGCAGGCTGCAGCCAGCGTACTGCCTGAATTGTCAGCTTGGATTGTGGACTGGCAGTGGAAGCAGGGAATTGAGGACCTGAGTATTATTAAAGGTGAATTAACGAGCTTGCAGTTGTTTGCGGCCTATTTTGATTATAAGGATAGTCTTTATTTTACGGATAAGTTCCAGCAGGCGTTGCCTGAAATCATGAAGATTTATAAGAAGAACGAACAGATGCAGCTCTATCTGACGGTAGTAAACGACCAGTTTAAAGAAAATGGCGAGTCTGTTCAGAAGGATTCGAGTTTAATTACGCGGCTAGTAGAGACGGAAAAAAGTCGCAAAAAACATGTAGATGAATTGATTGCAGCCGTTGATCAATTTGGGTTGAACGGAATTGAGATCGATTATGAGCGAGTCGAGGAAGAAGACTGGGAACGGATGCTGCTTTTCTACTCGGAGCTTCATACTCGTTTGCAGAAAAGCGGGAAGTCGCTTCGAATCATTTTGGAACCAAGAGCTCCTATTGAACAATTAAAGCTTCCGGAAGGCCCGGAATATGTCATGATGGCTTATAACCTATATGGCTCACACAGCGAACCAGGACCAAAAGCGGATGAAGCTTTTATTGAACAATTGGCAACCAGAATGGAAGTACTGCCTGGCAGTCCGTATATGGCTTTCTCGGTTGGCGGGTTCGATTGGCATGAGGATGGCAAGGTTGAAGCTTTGACTGAGGAGCGAGCGGGGCTGCTGTTAAAGCAAACGGGCAGTAAAGCGCAGCGCGATCAAGCGAGCGGCAGCATGTTTTTTGAATATACTGATGCTGAGGCCAACAATATGAAGCATACCGTGTGGTACGCAGATGAAGTGACATTATCTCGTTGGATAAATACTGCAAAAGCGAACGGAATTAGCAAGGCGGCGATTTGGAGATTAGGCGAAATAGAGATGGAATCTCTGACAAATTTGAAGCTGTATATGCAATAAAATAGGGAATAACAAAGTGCTTCTGAAGCTTATGAGAATAGCTGCGGAAGCACTTTTCTTTAGTACTGAAATATTCCATTGACAATGATTATCAATAGCGAATATACTTCATTTTAGGACAAAAACAGATCCAATTTATTGGAGTGGGGAGCAATTTTAATGAAGTATAAATTAATGACTTTTTTATTGGCTTGTACGGTAGTATTTAGAATGACGTGGAAGACAAGGACTGGCGCGGATTCCACCGCATTGAGCAGTCGCTGTGGGAGAAGAACTCAACCGAAGGTATGGGTGAATATGCAGACCGCTTGCTGGAGGATGTAAAGCTGCTTCGCGCTTTGATGGAAACCGTTGAAGTTGAGCCAAGTTTGCTTGTAACGGGAGCAGTAGAGCTGCTTAATGAGGTATCCGCTTCGAAGGTGACTGGCGAGGAAGAACGTTATTCACACACGGATCTGTACGACTTTGCAGCTAACGTGGAAGGTGCAGATAAGATCTATCAGCTGGTTAAGGCTGAACTGAACAAAAAGGATGCTGCGCTGGATGAGCAAATCGGCAAAGGATTTGCTGATCTTGAGCAAGCCTTGTCAGCTTACAAATCAGGTGATGGTTATGTGTCCTATCTAGATTTGAAAGAGGAAGATACAAAGAAGCTAAGCCAGCTTATTGATGCGCTTGCCGAGCCGCTTTCTCAAATGGGTACAATATTGGAGGCTTAACAACATGACGGAATCTTTTAATTCCAATCAAAATGAGGGCAAGCCCAACATAGATGCTAAAAAAATCAGCCGTAGAGACCTACTACGGCTGGCAGGTGTTGGCGGGGCTGGACTGCTGCTCGGAGCAGCTGGAGTCGGAAGCTTGTTCCAAACGCAGGAACGCAGCGCGGCTAAGCCTGCTTCGAAGGCAGTCAAAGTAGATAAAGACCAAATTGTTAGCTTTTATGGCAAGCATCAGGCCGGAATCACGACGCCGGCACAAGACTTTATTTTATTCGCTTCCTTTGATTTAACGGCGAGTACACTTGATGAGGTGCGCAAGTTATTTCAAGCATGGACGAGTGCAGCAGCATCCATGACAAACGGTGAGATGCTCGGCAAGACTAACGATAATTTAAATCTTCCTCCTTCAGATACGGGTGAAGCAGAAGGTTTGCTGCCATCTCGTACTACGATTACTTTCGGTGTGGGTTCGTCATTCTTTGATGCAAGATATGGATTAGCGGACAAAAGGCCAGCTGCTCTTGTTGATATGCCTGCTTTTGGCGGTGACGAGCTGCGAGACGAATGGTCAGGCGGTGATATTGGCGTTCAAGTGAATGCTAATGATATGCAAATTGCATTCCATGCGATCCGCAATCTAGCTCGTATAGCTAGAGGGAAAGCGGTGCTCCGCTGGACGCAGGAAGGTTTCCAGCGTACGAGCGGTGCTGATCCAGCGAATGCAACGCCTCGCAACCTGATGGGCTTTAGGGATGGAACAGGCAATCCAGACGTTAACGATGATGGGGAAATGAACAAGGTCGTGTGGGCAGCCGCAGCGGATGGTACGCCGTGGATGGATAAGGGCAGCTATATGGTCGTAAGGCGTATTCGCATGCGCATTGAGGTATGGGATCGTTCGACGCTCGGGGATCAGGAGTCAACCTTTGGCCGCCACCGAGACAGCGGTGCCCCGCTTGGCGGAGCGCATGAGTTCGACAAGCTTGATTTGGAGAAGAAGGACGAGAAGGGCAAACCGGTGCTTCCGATGAATTCGCATGTGCGTCTAGCTCATGGCGATGGCACGGTAAAAATATTGCGCCGCTCCTACTCGTATTCAAGTGGAATGGATCACAAAACCGGGCAGCTGGATGCAGGCTTGTTGTTTATTTGTTTTAACCGCGACTCACGGAAACAATTTATTCCGATGCAGACTAAGCTTGGGCAAAGCGACCTAATGAATGAGTATGTCGTTCATACGGGCAGTGCGATGTTTGCTTGTTTTCCAGGTGTTCGTGAAGGCGGATATATCGGAGAAACGTTATTTTAAATCATAATGTTGCTCGGTTAGGGTTGGGTAGAAAATAGCTCTTGATGATGAAAGGGGCGGACGTCTATGTTCGCACAAAATGGCGGAATGAAACAGTGGGGTATTCGTTTCATTTCTTTTTTTGTACTGATGATATTGATGTTAGGGAGCAGCGGATTATATACGTTTGCTGAAGGTGCGCAATCCACCGAGCTTGATCGTTTGCTTCCGCTCGTTGGCGGTGCTCTTGTTGAAGCAGGTCAAGGAAAGTGGAAGGAAGCGGCAGCTCATATTGATGATGCTTCGGCTAAGTGGAAGCAGCTTGAGCCTGCGGCAACGAAGGAAGCGGCAGCGGTGGATTCTGCGCTTGCGGGAGCTATAAAAGCTTTAGCAGCGCCGGAAAGCGATGCTGATGCTGCCAAAGCTACGTTATCCCTACTAGCGAAGGCACTTAATAAATACGTGAAGAGCGTTCAAGACGCACCGGCGACTCAGCTAACTGGTCAAGATGCGGCTGTCAGCATACTTCCTTTGGCAGAGAAGCTGCTTGCAAGCATTCAAGCAGGCGACTTGGACAAGGCATATGCTGGATATCGTGAAATGAATAATAGTTGGCTTAAGGTTGAGCCTGCTATTCGAGCGGATCATTTCAACGTTTACAGCGGCTTGGAAACGAAGATGAGCATGCTTCGCATTGCTGTTCAAGCTGATCCTCCGAGAACCGAACAAGCGAAAACAGAAGCGTTGGCACTCATTCAGCTTATTAAAGATTATCGCGATGGGAAAATATCGACTGTGGCTAAGGAGTCGGGATTAACGGTAGCCGATGCTGTGGACATCCTAAATCAAGCGTTAAATGATGTCCAGCAAGGGCATTATCCAGAAGCGGCTGGACAGATGGAAGCTTTTATCGTGCAGTGGCCTGCGATTGAGGGTGTGGTTGCCCTGCGATCGGCTGCTATCTATAGCAGTATGGAGATTGGAATGGCTGAGGCGGGCGGCTATTTGCTCTCCGATCCTCCAGCGGCAGATAAGGCGGAGCAGCTTATAGCTGAGATGCTGGGGCAGCTAGAGCCAATGATGCAGGATACCCGTTACACCGCTTGGGATGCGGGGATGATTTTGCTGCGCGAGGGTCTTGAAGCTATTCTTGTATTATCTGCTTTACTTGCGTACTTGCAGCGTACCGGCAATCAAGATAAGCGCAAATGGGTATGGTCTGGCGTATGGGTTGGACTTCTGCTTAGCGGTATTATGGCTGTTGTGCTTACGTATGCCATTGCTCAGGTTGCAGCTGGAAGTGCGCGTGAGTCGATTGAAGGTATTGCTGGTTTACTATCCGTTATTCTAATGATCACAGTTGGCAATTGGCTGCACAATAAGTCTAATATGAACAATTGGAATCAATACATCGACAAGCAAATGGGCAGTGCGCTCGCAAGAGGAAGCCTGTGGTCACTATTTGCAGTTTCGGGTCTAGCGATCTTCCGCGAAGGTGCGGAGACGACGATTTTTTATGTCGGGATGGCGCCGTCTATCGATCCGCTGCAGTTGGCTCTCGGATTTGGCGTTACTTTCATCTTGCTGATTGCACTTGGCTTTGCGATTATTAAATTTAGCGCGAAGCTTCCCATACGGCCATTTTTCCTTGTTGCATCCGCATTAATCTATTATCTCGTTGTTCGCTTCCTTGGCGAGAGCATACATTCCTTGCAGGTATCAGGGTGGGTTCCGTCACATACTACTGCAAGTGTACCGACTATAGGTGCGTTAGGCGTATATCCGACTTGGGAAACTACACTGCCTCAGCTTGCGGTGCTAGTGTATATTATCGTAAAGATAAGTATAACGCAGCTGCGCAAAGCGGCATCACCCGGTAAAGCAGCAGAAGCAAAATAATGATGCAATGGGGCTGTTCCAAGAGCAGATATATTCTGTTTTTGGAGCAGCTCATTTTTTATTGATGCCTCATTATTATAAAATTGTGGTTAAGTTTAGTATGTAAGACTAAGTAATTACTCATAGCTTGCCAATAGGCGAATGGATTAGGTTTGTGGTATGATTTTTGAAAAGGGAGGAATCGGTGTGAAAGGTCCGGGAATTCTTATTTCCGCATTAGTATTCGCGCTTCTTATCGCGATATTTGCGGTTATCAATATCGATTCGGTACATGTGAACTTTTTGTTTACGAAGGCAACCCTTCCGCTCATTCTCGTCATATTGGGATCGACGCTGCTTGGCGGCTTAACCGTAGGCTTGCTGGGGATGATACGTCAGATTCGCTTGCAGCGAACCGTCAAATCATTAGAGAAGCAGCTTGCTGAATTTACAACCGAAGCGGAGCTGCTTGGTTTATCCAAGGCAACGATCCGAACGGAGCCGAGCGAAGAGGCGGCTGTTTCACAAAAGGAATAATATAGTTATCAGATCGTGAGGCCATTAATGTTTATTTATACGTATGCATGCCATGAGGATGAAGCGGCTTTGTGTGAGCTGGAGCTACAAGTCTTATTTGGCGAGAAGCCAAAACAAGGCGTTGTCAGAAGTCAACATGAGCTATCGGTTGATCGCAGCCCTTTCGTAAAACGGCGTATAGCCGTCATGATGGAAGCTAACAGTATGGAAGAACTGATCGTTATGCTTCCGTCAATTGAGCTGGGTGGGAAAACATTCAAGGTTGTTTATACGCAAGGCGATGAAGCCTTCACCTTCGATGAGCAAAGAATGCTCGAGAGAGCTGCTGGCGCGGTTATTCATGGCAAAGCCGATATGCGCAAAGCGGAGCAGCTGTTTGGTTTAATGAAGCTTTATGGACGCTGGTACTTTGGACCGCTGGAAGAGAACGGAGCTGTATGGCTGAGGCATCAGAATAAGCCGCAAAATTATTCAACCGCACTGCCAACAAGAGCAGCTCGTGCGATCGTGAATCTTGCGGCTGAGCTAGCAGCTGAACAGCTTAAGCTTATTGATCCGTGCTGCGGAATGGGAACCGTTCTGATTGAAGGCATGTCAATGGGAATCGACATTGAGGGGTTGGATATCAATCCGCTAGCCGTGCGAGGCGCGCGCGTAAATCTTGCTCATTTTGGTTATCCCGACCGAGTAAGACTTGGCGATATTCGGCTTCTCGAAGGTCATTACGATGCTGCCATTGTAGATATGCCATACAATTTGTGCTCTGTCTTGCCAGAAAGCGAGCAGATTGTTATGCTTGAGAGTGTAAGAAGGTGGGCGAAGCGAGCGGTTATTGTCACAACTGATCCAATGATGAGGCAATTGGAGCTGGCATCTTGGAGGATCATAAAAACCACAACCCTGAGTAAAGCCTCTTTTACCAGATATATAAGTGTAGTAGAATAAGAATTATGTAGCGCATGAAACGAGGTGAACCTATGTCTACAATCGAACAAAACGAATCCCAAGAGGAGCCTAAGAAGCTGACTCAAGCGGAGAAAGCGAAGCAATTGCTCGCTCAGAAGAAACAAGCGAAAGCTGGAGGAGCTCCAGGCCAATCGCATCTTTCTACGGGGACGCAGGCACTGAAGAGCCAGAACACGAAGAAAGTTAACAATCAGCGTAAAAAAATGGGTGTATAGCTGTCGGTTCCAACTTTTTTTTGAAATGCAGCAATAGCAACAATGAAGGACGCCAGCTGGTAACAGCTAGGCGTTTTTCTTATATAATAATATAAGAAGCAGGTTAGTCAGCTTGGAGGTTCACGGGGTTCTTGCCTAAATTTACGGAAATTACAACAAAAGGCAAGAATGAATCAATCGACTATCCCGCATAATGAATATACACGGATGAATTAGAAAAAATAATAAAACATGAAAATGAATAACGTTTAAGTTAATTACGGAGGGATTCGTTATGACGGCGACCAAACCATCACGAATGAGTATTTATTTGCTTGCCGGTGTCGCAACATCCAATAGCATATTTACGGAATGCAAGGTTAAGCTGGAACAAATGTTTCAATCCGATGGTGTCGAACCAGCTATCCACGTCATATTTCCTTATGGCGATGCCAGTCGCAGCTTGGTTAGACAAGTGCTAGAGGTGAAAAGCGACTTGTCCAACCGTTTAACGGCTGGTCGGATCGGCGGACAACATGCGCTGGAGAAAATCAAACAAACGATGAGCAGCGAGCGTTTATTGCTGATTGGACACAGCGGCGGCGGTGCCGCTGCTTATCAAGCGGCAAAAATGCTTTATGAGCAGGATCAAATCGAGGATTTTCGAATCGTGCAGGTCGGATCACCAAGAACGCCGATTGAGCCAAAGCTTCAGGAGCGCGTTAGTTATTTTCATTCCATCGACAGCTTAGGCAAGCTTAATGACCCGATTAGCCGAATTGGGACTTGGGGCGGATGGAGCATAAGCAAATATGCGATGCCAAGGTGGAATCGCATGAAGTACGCGCCAGGCTATGTTGAAGGAATTCCTACTGTGGGCGGACATGCGGATTATTTTCGCCATACGGAGGATTTTAGCGACCAGGAGGCCATTTGCAATCTAGATAAAACAGTGGACCGCGTGCGGGGTTGGTTGAAAGGGTGGGTCTGATCCTATACACTAAGGTGAGAGTAAGCAGCAGCTTCTAGAGTGAGATGCTTACGACTTAGGAGGTGAAGGACCCATGGCCAATACACATACGTACACAAAGAAAGAAGAAATTGCGAATGCCGTCACACATGGGATTGGGGCTGCACTCAGCATTGCGGCACTCGTCGTGTTGATCGTATTCGCGGCAACGAGGGGAACGGCCTTTCATGTTGTCAGTTTTACTATATATGGATCAGCCATGCTGCTGCTGTATGCGGCCTCTACGCTCGTGCACAGCTTTCCCGAGGGAAAAGCGAAGCGGGTATTTGAATCACTTGATCATTCGTTTATTTACGTCTTTATAGCAGGAACTTATACTCCGATATTGTTCCATATCGTGCAAGGTACGCTTGGCTGGGTACTGTTTGGGATCGTTTGGGGAGCGGCATTAATCGGTGTAGCGTTTAAGGCTTTTTTTGCATCACGATTTTTATTCACATCAACGATCATTTACATCGCAATGGGATGGATTATCGTATTTGCTTGGAAGCCGCTCACAACGCATCTAGCTCCAGGAGGGGTGCAGCTGCTCGTAACAGGGGGTTTGCTGTACACATTCGGAACGATATTTTATATGTGGCGTGCCTTTCCTTACCATCACGCCGTATGGCATTTGTTTGTACTTGGCGGTTCAATTGTCCATTTCTTCGCTATACTGCTATATGTTCTCCCAGCGAAATGAAAAAGATTATTTGGACATAGAGAAGCAAATCTTACTCGCATGAAGCAAGCGGTGCGGGAGATGAGATTTGCTTTTTTTGTTTTTTTGTAGCAGCTCGGAATTAAACTTCAATTGCTGGGCACCAGCCTGGCGGCTCCGCGCAAATGGCCAGGGCAAAGGCAGGATCTTCTTGGGCAAGATCAGCGAAGTAGTTTGATAATATATGGTTTCCTGAGACAGAGCCCATACGGAACGAACGTTTCACCTCACCCTTTGCGTGCATATAGTAGTAAGTTTGTTTAGTCTTTGGCGATTGGTAAACAAGCGTAGGCAGATGGGGGACGATATCAAATTCGTTTTGAAAACGCCAATGGGTACCAATGGATGCGTTATAGCTGCTTGCAAACTTCGGATCTCCGACTCGAGGTGCTCCATACGTATATACAATGGGATCTATAAATGAGGTGTTGTTCGCAAGGTCGAGGGCAGCAAGGGTTGCAAGTGCTCCCCCAAGGCTGTGTCCTGTTATAAACAGCGGTCTGCCCTGTGGAAGCTGATTTATGATTTCAATGATTTGAGTACGTGCTGACATATAGATGTCAGTAAACCCCTTGTGCGTTAGACCGGCATTTTTGACTGGGCGGTAAGTCGTTTGCTGGGCAATGAAATCAGATACCCAATCCACTGCAGAGTTGCTGCCGCGAAAAGCGAGCACGGATGCACCTTCAGATGTTAAAACAAAACCGAATCGTTCATCGCTGTCGTCATATGCTCTAGCCGTAAATTCACTTACTAAGCTGTAGGTTCTAGGTACAAGAAATAATCCGTCTTTGTTGTTGTATTGCATGTACGTTTGTCCGCAAACCGCAGCCAAAAACAAAGCCGTTCGATAATCGAGATCCTGCGTGGTTAACGTACCTCTCGTATTTGCTGTCATACCATCCCTCCGCTCRTACAACTCCGGTTCTCCCGATGTTTGTAATATATGATCAGCCCTGCAGATGGGTACCAGCGGAAAAAAATGGACTTCATAAGGCAGCTACAAGTATAATCGGGGAATAACGCGATTATGAAAGGGGATTCATAAATGACTCTTCAAATAGGTATTGCAGGTACAGGATGGTTTGGCATGATGCACGCGGAGAAGCTCGCTAAGCTTGCCGGCATCAAGGTAACTGCTTTCTTAGCAACTAGCCAGCAAAAAGCATATGCAGCAGCACAGCGCTTTGAGGGTGCACGCGGTTATGATTCTATACATCGCATGCTGGATGATCGTAAGCTTGATGCGGTATATATTTGTGTACCGCCATTTGCGCATGGCGAGATTGAATCTGCATTGCTTGAAAGAAGCATTCCCTTTCTTGTAGAGAAGCCGCTTGGAGTGGACGAGCAGCTGCCGTCTGAGATTTTGAAAGGAATCGAAGAGAAAAAGCTGATTACATCGGCTGGCTATCATTTCCGTTATATGGATGGAACCGACCGTGCAAGAGAGCTGCTGCGCGAGCGCACAACATTAATGGCGCTTGGCTATTGGATGGGCTCCATGCCGGGGGTAAGCTGGTGGCGCAAGATGGAAGGATCAGGCGGTCAATTCGTAGAGCAGACAACACATATTGTGGATCTGCTAAGGTATACGGTTGGTGAAGTAAGTGAGGTTTACGCAGCTTACGGCAATCGATATATGAGCGGTGTTGAAGAAGGTGTGACGGTTCCTGATGTAGGCACAGTTACACTGAAGCTAGTGGGTGGTGCAGTTGCTACAATTAGCAATACTTGCGCTATCCCAGCTGGAGATCGTTCCGGACTGCATATTTATACGAACAAAGGCGTGCTGGAGCTTGGCCATAGCGGATTGATCGACACGGAGGCTGGCCGCAGAACAGAGTATGCTAACCAAACGGATCCCTATGAGTTGGAAAATGAGGCTTTTCTTTATGCGATCCGAACCGGGGATGTTTCCCGCATTCGCTCCAGTTATGCGGATGCAGTAAGAACACATCAAGTGACCATTGCTGCTAATGAATCTGCTCGTACTGGATTGCCAGTTAAGCTTTAGAATATGATGTAAAAAACCGTCCATGAAGGTCATTGACCCTAGTGGACGGTTTTAATATGGGCTGACTATCATTATTGGCTTCGTTTTCTTTGGGAACGCGTTTGAGCTTGAGGGGGTTCACTTGAAGCATTCGCAGAGGCTTTCTGCGAACGGCTGCTCTTCGAACGCTTGGAACGTTTTGCCTGAGAGGAAGAATCAGTAGTAACAATCTCCTTCGGATTGCGTCCATTTAACAAGTCGCCAGTCCAGCCTTTCTTCCAAAGCCATAAATACATGAAAATCGTTACGAATAAAATAAATACGTTCATCGCTGTAAAGCTCCACTTATTATCTTTAAATGGCAGGATCTCGAAGTTAACGCCCCATATACCGCCTATAATCGTAGCAGGCAGGAACAAGACAGTAAATATCGTGAGCGTCTTCATAATATCGTTGCCGCGAAAGTTTGAGATGGCATCGTCCATTGAGATCAAGGTATCTATTTCCAGTGCGTAATGCTTCAGAAGCGCTTCGATTCTCTCCAGCTTATGCGTAATGCGCTTAAAGCTGTCCGTCTCGGTGAGTTCATCCATGAAAGCTTCCTGTGCAGCACTATGTACTTCTCTAATCGGAATGAAAAGATGACTCCAATGAAGCAAATCGTAACGCCTCTCAAAAATAGTATCGATAAGGCCGGTACGATTCTCATTGCGCATCGTCGTTTCAAGCTCTCCGAGTCTTTTTTCAAAACCATCAAGACCAGCATGGAACGTTTCCAAAATAATGCTAAGCATAATAAATAACGCTTCAGGAGCTGATTCGCAGCTCTCGAACTTTAGGTTATGGTCAATGGACTGAAGTCGGAGCGGAATGCGCATGTCATCATGCATCGTCAGCAGCCGGTCTTCTGTCAGCCAGAAGTGAAAAGGTTGAATATCCGATTGGTCGTCCGACACTTGGAACATAACAGTGCCATATAGCAGCTTCTGCGAATGCGTCGCACCGCCAACGGATATATTGTTTGTTCTTCTGCCTGCGCATTCATCAATCCATGACGCACATTCCGGAAATAGCTGCTTGAGCTCATCTCTCTGCTGCTGAGCCGCTTCCTGTTCCTGTTTGGTAATGGCTTTAATGGTCTTTTGTCCTTCGCTTGAAGAAACGGTTTGCCTTTGTGCACCTTTCCTGCTGGGCAAGGGCTCATTCCTTACGGTTTGCTGCCTCGCTTGCTGCAGTACATGCCATTCCCATCCTGCGGGATAGCGAAGCATCCGATGAATCATCGCTCTGCCTCCTGCTTGTCCGATTTTCCAATATCTATTCCTCCATCATACCGCGAACTTCAATGATGCACAACCTGATCATTTGATAACACAAAACCTTCGTTATTTCATGTCAAATTTCAACATAATACGACTTAATCCGCCATAAGAAGGGCATACCAAGATTAGTATGCAACATAAGGAGGATAAGGCAATGGCAAAAAAAATAGGCATATTTGAAACGGAGCAGCAAGTCATAACGGCTATTGAACAGCTGGAGCAAGCGGGCTTCGTTCAAGGCGAGCTAAAAGTCATAGCGAAAGATTCTGAGCATTCTAGGCGCGTAGAAGCAGAGAGCGATGTCCATGTGGACGAGCTTAGAGAGCTCGAAGATATACCTGACCGTCAAGGTTTAGGTAGTCTTGGCATGGCTGCTGCTGCTGGGTTTGCAGGAGCTGGCATGAATGCTGTTTATGGCATGACAGGTTACGGGACAGCGCCTTATGCTGCCGGAGGTTTTCCTTTTGCAGCGGCAATTCTGCTTGGCGATGACGATCACAGTGGAACGCTGCAGTCGCTTGGTCTTGAAAATGAAGAAGTTCGATTGTGCAGTGATGCTCTGCAAAGCGGTTCATTAATCGTTATTGTTGAAACTCTGGAAAGCAAATCGTTGTTTGACAAGGATGGCGGTCCGGATTTGTCACGGCTGGGGGCGGCAGAAGCTGTTTTTCGCGCCTGCAATGCCTCTAGCGTTATTGCTGGCGAATAGCTGCTGGTTACATCAGAAAGATAAATATAAAGAAGTCTCACTTATCGCGCAGAAGCCATTTTTGCCGATAGGTGAGGCTTTTTAATTATGTATATAAGCCGTCCGACGGACGGCAGCCGCAATGAAAAGTTGTATCATTTATGTTGTTGATTATACATTTGCTAAGGATTTGCGATCCAGCTTTACGATTTCAGTTAAGGGATGCTCTTCGCCGATAATAAGATCACGCAGCAAATGGGATGCAAGCATGCTGTATACGGTACCGTTGCCGCCATAACCTAAGCAATAATAAACATTTTTCCAAGCGGGATCAGCACCTATAAAGGGCAAGCCGTCACGCGATTCTCCGAAGGTGGCGCACCATTGATAGGCAATGGGAGCCTGCAGCTCGGGAAATAAAGCCTTTAGCTGGCTGTGCAGCTTATCGCTGTGTTTCCTAAGTTCTTTATCGCTGTGAGTGGGCTTTTCAGTATGCTCATCCAAGCCGCCGACAACGACGCGGCCGTCAATAGTCGTTCGCATATACAAATAGGGACGGGCAGTTTCCCATACGAGAAAGCGTTCGTGCCAGCTTTGAAGACTTGGCTGAACTTCAGTGACAAGTGCAAAGGAGCGATTCAGCTCTGCTTTGATCAGCTTGCCGCGAAGCTCTTCAGGCTCATACCCTACAGCATAAACAACATGATCTGCTTCAATCTCATAACCGTCAGCGGTTTTTAGAAGATGGAGGCCGCTTGGCAGCGTTTCATGTGCTACGACATCGGTTTGCTCATAAATCTCAAGCCCAGCTTCAGCAGCATCGTTTGCTACACCGTTTACGAACTGATAAGGATTTACCTCTGCGTCGCCGTGTGCAACGATCGCACCTGGCTTCTGAAACGGAAAATGTTTGGCGATGTCGCTCGGGGACCAGAATTCGACTTCAAGTCCACAAGCCTTTAAAGCCTCATATTCCCTTTTGAGTTTAGGAAGCTCCTGCTCCGAAGAGGCATAATACAGGCTGTTTCTTCTAATCAATCCTACATCGATAGAAAGGGAGATAGCTGTTTTTTCGAGCATTTGGACTGCATCTCTACACGCTTTATAGAAGATTTGGGCATCCCGCTCCCCGATTTGGTCGATGAGGTCACAAAGCATAATATCGTTGCAAAATTGCAGGAGGCCTGTATTGGCTGAGGTGCTTCCGCCGGCTACCTGTCCCCGTTCAAGCATAATGGTGGAAAGGCCGCTTTTATTGAAAACAGAAGAACAGATCGTACCTGACATCCCGCCTCCTATAACAGCCACTTGTGTTTTTTTGTTTTGCCGCAAGGGCGCATACACCTTGGGATTGTTTAATGTAACCGGCCAATATAAGTTACCGGTGTGCAGCTCTTTCATAGAACATCACTCCCTACGATAGTATTACCCGAATTTACGAATATGAAGCGATCGGGAGCTGATACTAACAAGAGGATGGATATTCAGCTGAACGGCGCTGCTTAGTCACCTAAATTCCGCATCGCCATGCGGTATGCTGTAGGAGATTGGCCATGAAGCCGGCGGAATTGTTTGGAGAAGTACAGAGCATCCTGTAGACCGACTGATGCGGAAATTTGTTCGATGGTCAGCTCTGGCCGTTCCCTCAGCATGCGGCGTGCTTTATCGATTCGGAGCTTGAGCAGGAAAGTAACGGGAGATACGCCAATGCGCTGCTTGAACAAACGGGACAAGTACGCTCTATTGTAGCCAAGCGATTCCGCCATTTGTTCAATGGAGACCGGATGGGCATACTGCGTTGATAAGTAATGGATGACTTGTTGAAGCAAATGATCGCCTTCTGCTTGGGAGGTACGGATTTCATTGCCGTTCTGGCTATTGAGCGCGCTTTTGTACTCGGCAAGGAGCAAATGCAAATAACCTACGGCTCTCATATCAGACGCAGCGCCTCCCCGCCTAAAGGTATCATAGATTTGACGAAACAATGCAGCGGCTCGCCGCTTATCTGGCGTAAACACTACCTGCTGCTCGGCTGTTAAGCCAGCGGTTGCAACAAGATCGGCGGACAATGTTCCATGAAATGCGACCCAGCGATATTTCCATGGCGTGTCACCGTCAGATTCATAACTGATTAATTGTTCCGGCTCAATTAAGAACGTATGCCCTGCACGAAGCTCATGCTTAACCTCATCACAAATAAAGATGCCCTTTCCTTCCAGTACGATGTGCATCAAATAGAAGTCATAAACCTTGGGACCAAGCCGGTGGTACGGCTTCGTTTGGCTCTCGCCAGCAAACAATACATTGAGTGGGGAGTTTTTGCCATCACTGATAACGGGATTGGAGGCTACGGTATACATATCCTGCTGCATTTTACTTTACACCTGCTTTACAGTGGAATGCGAAGATAAACAATTGTAGAGTTTATAATATCATAGCATGTCCGATGTTTATGCGAGAAGTCACATTAATCCATATAAAAAGCACTTGCCGCCATTTAGTTTTACTGCTGCTTCCCGTATACTAAAGTTGTTATCCAAACATACAAAATCGATATAAAAAGGAACGTGATAGCAAATGGCAAACATTGAAGCGCTAACACAGCAGTTCATACAACAATACGGCGGAGACGCAAGCGACATCGCTGTATTTCATGCTCCAGGCCGCGTAAACTTGATCGGTGAGCATACAGATTACAACGGCGGCTACGTATTCCCAGCTGCACTAACTTTCGGAACGACGCTTCTTATCCGCAAACGCCCAGATCATCATCTTGGTCTAGCGACAACAAACTTCCCAGCGTCAAAAAGCTTCTCGCTCGACACGATTGTGTATGACGAGGCTGACGACTGGATGAACTATCCTAAAGGAATTGTTCATGAGCTTTTGCAAGCAGGCGTGAAATTCTCCAGCGGCTACGACTTGCTGTATCATGGCGAAATTCCAAATGGTGCTGGACTTTCCTCCTCTGCATCCATTGAGGTCGTAACAGCTTTTGCACTGCAAACTCTTGAGGGACTTCCAACTGATAAAGTGAAAATCGCATTGCTGTCACAAAAATCCGAAAACGAGTTTAATGGCGTGCAATGCGGCATCATGGACCAATTCGCGGTTGCAAACGGCAAAAAGGACCATGCCATCCTGCTCATGTGCGATACGCTTGAATATGATCTCATTCCATTTGATTCCGGCAGCTATAAGCTGGTAATAGGCAATACGAACAAACGCCGCGGCTTGGTTGACTCCGCTTATAATGAGCGCCGCGCACAATGCGAGCAGGCGGTACAGGATCTTAAAGCAGCATTCCCTGAGCTTACGCTTCTTGGACAGATTAATCTGGAGCAATTTAACTCTGCAAAACATCTGATCAAGGATGAAACAGTTCGCAAACGCGCACAGCATGTGGTAGAAGAAATCGACCGTGTACTGCAATCAATCAAAGCATTGAAAGCAAACGATCTTGCGCAGTTTGGACAATTAATGAACGGCTCACACGATTCGCTGCGCGATCTTTACGAAGTAACGGGTGCTGAGCTGGATGCCATGGTTGCGGCTGCTCGCCTCGTACCAGGCGTACTAGGTTCGCGTATGACGGGCGCAGGCTTCGGCGGATGTACGGTTTCGCTCRTTCACGAAGACAGCGTTGAAGCGTTCCAAGCAGAGGTAGGCCGCAAGTATAATGAAGCAACAGGCTTAACTGCTGACTTCTATGTATGCACAATCGGAAATGGCGTAGAGCGCCTAGTATAAATAGCATGATCATGCGACACCAAATGGAGAGGGGAAATGAATCATGGCAGTATTAGTAACTGGAGGGGCTGGCTACATCGGCTCGCATGCAGTAGCGGCATTGCAGGAACGCGGCGAGGAAATCGTTATCGTCGACAACTTGCAGCAGGGTCACCGCAAGGCTTTGCTTGGAGGCAAGCTGTATGAGGGTGATCTTCGCGATGCAGCTTTCATGGATACCGTCTTTAAGGAAAATGAAATCGATGCAGTGATCCATTTTGCAGCGAATTCGCTTGTTGGCGAAAGCATGAAGGATCCGGGCAAATATTATCACAATAACGTATTTGGTACGCTTTGCCTGCTTGAGAAAATGAATGAATACAATGTTCGTAAAATCGTATTCTCTTCGACAGCTGCTACTTACGGCGAACCGGAGAACGTGCCGATCGACGAGTACGATCGCACGCTTCCGACGAATGCTTATGGCGAAACGAAGCTTGCGATGGAAAAAATGATGAAATGGTTCGATGTTGCTCATAACATCAAATTTGTTTCGCTTCGTTACTTCAATGCGGCGGGCGCTCATGAGAGCGGGAAAATCGGCGAGGACCATAGCCCGGAAACCCATTTGATTCCTATCGTGCTCCAAGCAGCGCTTGGTCAACGTCCTCATATTTCGGTATTTGGAGAAGACTATGAGACGCCAGACGGTACGTGTGTCCGTGATTACATTCATGTAAGCGACCTTGCCGATGCCCATGTGCTTGCAGTGGATCGTCTTCGCAGCGGAGCTGAAAGCTCTGTATACAATTTAGGCAACGGAACAGGCTTTTCTGTCAAACAAGTTATTGAAATTGCGCGCACAGTGACTGGCAAAGAAATCCCTGCTGTGTTCGAAGCTCGCCGTGCGGGCGACCCTGCTATTCTCGTAGCTTCATCAGATCGTGCTCGCAAGGAGCTGGGCTGGAATCCGAAGCGGGATAAGCTTGAAGACATTATCAAAAGCGCTTGGAGCTGGCATGAAGCGAATCCAAATGGATACAACGACTAGGATTGACGCTTAAAGGAAAGGAGCTGCATCACCTTGGAAACCAAACAACAAGCAACATCAGCAAACGATGCGCTGATTCTTATAGAACGCTTGCTGCAATTTGGATTGCAGCGCAATCTGCTGAACGATCAGCTTGATACGCATGCAGCGAGAAACGAACTGCTTGATCTCTTTCACTTTACTGAGCCTTTTGAAGGCCAAGTGCCGGAGGAGCGACTCGAAAGCGCAGTACCGCTTCTGGAGCCGCTGCTTGACTATGGTTACGCAATCGGACTCATTCCAGATAATACGACGACATATCGCGATTTGCTTGATGCTCGCATTATGGGCTTCTTGCTGCCGCGTCCTTCTGAAGCCAGCGCTGCATTTCAGCGTTTGGCGAAGGAGCAGGGGCTAAAAGCAGCTACGGACGCATTCTACAACCTGAGCATCGATTCGAACTACATTCGGATGGACCGCATTCGCAAAAACCTTTATTGGCTGCACGAGACAGAATTCGGAAATCTTGAGATTACGATTAATCTCTCGAAGCCCGAGAAAGATCCGAAGGAGATTGCGCTGCTCAAAACGATGCCGCAGGCGAAATATCCGAAGTGCTTGCTCTGCGTAGAAAACGTTGGCTATGCTGGCCGTCCTGATCATCCGGCTCGTCAAAACCTGCGTGTCCTGCCGCTCACGCTGCAAGAAGAGCAGTGGTATCTGCAATATTCACCGTATGTTTATTACAATGAGCACAGCATCATTTTCAAAGGCGCACATGAGCCGATGGTTATTTCGCATTCTTCATTCGCGAGACTGCTCGACTTCGTGGAATTGTTTCCGCATTATTTCATTGGCTCGAACGCTGATTTGCCGATAGTCGGCGGATCGATTCTAAGCCATGATCATTTCCAAGGCGGYCGCCATGTGTTTCCGATGGAAGCTGCATCAACAGATACGCTGTTTACTGACCCTAAGCTGCCAGGCTTGCGCTTTGGCATCGTGAACTGGCCGATGTCAGTCGTTCGGGTTAACGGGACGTCCAAAGCGGATGTTCATCGTGCAGCTTGCCATATTCTCGTTGAATGGCGTAATTATAGCGATGAGGCTGTAGATGTGCTGGCATTTACGAAGCAGGCCGATGGTACAAATACTCCGCATAACACGATTACGCCTATTGCACGTCTACGGGACAATGGCGAGTATGAGATTGATCTAGTGCTTCGCAACAATCGCACGAGCGAAGAGCATCCGGACGGTATTTTCCATCCGCATCAGCATTTGCATCATGTGAAGAAAGAAAATATCGGCTTGATCGAAGTCATGGGACTTGCAGTACTGCCAGGACGCTTGAAGGATGAACTGGAGCAAATTGCAGCTTATTTGTCAGGGGCATCAGCTGCTGTTCCAGAAGAGCTTCATGCGGACTCTCATCCGCTCCATAAGCATGCAGAGTGGCTGCTAGCTCTAATCGATCGTTTTGGATCTTCAAATACTGCTGAACAAGCGAAAAAAATCGTTGAAGCTGAAACGGGCAGCAAGTTTCTAGAGGTGTTGAAGGACGCAGGCGTATACAAGCGCACAGCTGATGGCGCCGCAGCCTTCGAACGTTTCTTAACGTCTATAGGGCTCCAAAGAGCATAAAATTATAAAACCTTTATCCACGCGGGCCACTAGCGATTGGATGGAGGTTTTTTGTTATCAAGCTTAAAAATGAAGCAATTTATATAATGTTTTATAATCATGCATTGTGAAATTATATTAATTTGTAAAGTGACAAAATTTATGGTATTTTTTATAGAATAAACAAACCTTTTTGAATTATATTTTTATTTCTCTATAAACTATTTATCGGAGGGGTCAAGATGTCCGAAAAAATGCTGCCGTTGGACGACTTTTTGCAGCTTAGCACTGATGAGCAAGTGGAAAAATTAAAGCGTTGGAAGATGGATTACACGCTTAAAGACATTCGGGAAGCTTGGAACTTCAAGCATTCCGCGCAATATTATATGCTGCTGAAGAAGCTTCGGATTTACGAAAGAGTTGTTAATAAATCAGATAAGTTTTATCCCGTCCAAGAGCAGCTCATAACGAGAACGAATGCTGGCGGAGAGCGCGGCTGGACCGGGCAGTCTGCTTTCGCGGAGCGCAAGCTTCCGTCGGATAGCTTCGATTACCATTTAAATACGACGCTAAGCGGACCTGCACTTGCAGACAAGCTGGAGCGAATCGCACATTTTCTAAAAGGCGAGCACAAAGAAGTATCAATAAAGCTGTCTATAGAAGCTGCGGAAATAGAAGTGGAAGAGCTGGAGTAAATACTGAATGAACAATAAAAAGAACCGAGTTCGGCGAAGTTGCCTGGCTCGGTTCTTCTTTTGTAGAAAAATGAAAATAAATGTCTGATACTGGAATATTATGTTTGTAAATAGTTTATTGCAAACGCAGCTTTCCAAGCTCGGAAACGAGCGCTTCTACCTCGCTGATGCTGAATTTCTCTTTTGAAGCGACTACTTCGTACAGATCTTTTATATCCTCATATTTATTGAGATCAAAGTTAGATGCCTGCATCGCTGCAGCGGAAGCCATTTTCAGCTTTGTTTTGATAACTTCAATCATAAACGCTACATTTTCTTGCGTTTGTAAGTCTAAATTCGTCATGGAGTGCCTCCTAAAGTTTTTGCGAGCCGAATTCGGCTTCGGAAATGGGCTTGTTCGAACGTTTTGCAATGCTGCAATTGTAACATGTTTCAAACGAGAATGACCACAAATTGAACAGTATCATAAAATTGGATACAATTGAACAAGATACGATTGGCAATCGAAGACAGGGCAGGTGCAATACGACGGAACAGCTAACGAGCAGTGAATTGGAGTCCTTTTTTTGTGCCATTGCAAATAAGTATATGAATCGCAGCGGCATTGTATTTGTATGTATAGGCAGTGATCGTTCCACAGGGGACTCTCTTGGTCCATTAGTGGGAACGATGCTTAAGGAGAGAGGTTGGCCGAATGTCATTGGAACATTAGACAAGCCATGTGATGCGCATGCGGTTCAGCAAGCCGCTCAGTCGCTGCATAAAGATGACGTTGTCATTGCCATTGATGCATGCCTTGGCAAACCAACCTCCATCGGCCGTTTTATTTTGCACGAAGGACCGCTTGAGCCAGGAAAGGCAATCGGCCGCAGACTTCCAGCAATTGGGCATTATAGTATTGCAGGCGTAGTAAATGCTAACGGACCCAAGGCTTACTGGATGCTGCAAACGACTTCACTTTACCAAGTGATGCGTATGGCAAGCGAGATCGCGTGCGCGGTAGATTCAGCTTGGGGCCAGCATTCGGATAGCTTGTCATATGTTAATCAAGCATTACAAATTCCATCCGTGTAGAGGAGCATGAACAAATGACAAATGAAAATAGCAAAGAAGTATACTCAATCGCACAGCGTAAGCTTTTTTTGAATAACGGATTGGAGCTTGCATATTATGATTCCCATCCGGATGACGGAGGCGCGGCGGATGGCATTAGCGAGGTTGTCGTTTTGCTGCATGGCTACTGCGGAAGCTCTTCCTATTGGGAGCATATCTTGGATGGGCTAGAGCAATCTGTACGTATCATTGCGCCAGACGCACGCGGGCATGGAAGAAGCTCTGCGCCAAGTGATGAGGTTTATACGATGGAGTTGTATGCGGAGGATATTGCTGAGCTGCTTATCAAGCTGCAAATTCATAATGCAGTATTGCTTGGGCATTCCTTAGGGGGCTATATTACTCTTGCATTCGCTGAAAAATATGCGAAGAAGCTTTCTGGCTTTGGCCTGATCCATTCAACAGCGCTAGCAGATAGTGACGCTGCCAAAGAAAACCGTGATAAAGCAGCAGCGGCTCTCGAGCAAGATGGCGTGAAGACATTCGTTGATGGTCTTATTCCTAAGCTGTTTGCTCCCGATAATGTGGAGGCTTTGTCCGCTGAGGTTGAGCAAGGAAAGAAAATAGGCTATGGCACATCCCTGCAAGGTGCAATCAGCACAGCAAAAGGAATGAAGGCACGTCCAAACCGGACGCAGGTAATCGAGCAATCTGAGCTGCCAGTACTTCTTGTTGCAGGGGTGTCAGATAAGGTTATTCCGGTGGAAAGTGTTTTTGCAGCATCAAACGGCTGGGCCGTGAAAGTGGAGCTTGGCAGCGCAGGTCATATGGGAATGATCGAAGAGCCGAAGCAATTGATCAATGCTATTCTTAGCTTTGTAAAGAATAAGCAGCAGTAGATTGGCGAGAGGGGGAACCAGATGTTTCAGCGCGATTATTTCATGCGAATGATTGAGCAAATGACAGAAGCAGTCGGTCAAATTATGAATTTGAGGCGAGAGCGCAAGCACGAGGAGGCTTTGCTCTACATCGATGAGCTTCTTGATACAAAGTTTAGGCTAAGCAGCAAGCTTATTCGTTCCCTTTCGGATGAAGACTTACTGAAAATGATGACGACGAACGGGATATTGGAAACGGATCATTTGCAAGCCATCGCTCTTCTGATGAAGCAGGAAGCTGAATTGACTGCCGACTTGGGACGCGAGGATGAGAGCTTCATCGCGTATGTGAAGTCGCTGCATTTGTTTCTAAGATTGTCGCTAGTAGATGCGGCACCAACGATTACCGAGCCCCGCGAACAAATAAAGGAGCTGCTTGAGCGGCTGAAGCCTTATGAATTGCCCCTAGCAACGAAACGTTTGTTAATGGAATGGCTTGAAGCAGAAGGGCGTTATGACGCTGTTGAAAATATGATGCATGAGCTGCTTGAAGATAACGCGCTGACGAACGAGGAAGCAGAAGCAGCCTATAAACGAATATTGTTACAACCAGACGAACGGCTTGAAGCGGGAGGGCTGCCGCGCGAGGAGATAGAGCAGGGAATTGAAGACCTTGCCAAGCAGCAAACAGACGATATAGCATAAGCGTACGTATAATGAGCTTAGCTTCAAAACTGATTTAGGAGTGATTGGACAGCATGACGGAACAATGGCAGCAAGAAATTACGAAATGGATCACTGGCAAAGAGCTGCTGCAGGCTACGCTTAGCCAGCCGAAGCGGAAGGACGGAACCGCAGCGCCTAAAACAATCATTCGTCCCATTGAGATGAAGAACGGCTTGTTTTATCAATTTGAATATCATTTTGCAAACAAGGTTACGCATGACAATGTTGCTGAGCCGCAAGCGGCTGAGCGAGTCATCGATTTGCTGCAGGAGAACTACCGTCAGGCGCTTGTAAAAACGAACGAGGCTGACGTTCAATTGCTCTTTAGCAAAAAAGGGAAAGCGGCTATTTTAAAGAAACCGCCAACTGGTGATTCGAGCAAAGCGAATTTGCAGCATAATCGGCAGAAACAGCGTATTTTGTCCGAGAGTCAAGCGGCCCCTTTTCTTGTTGAGCTTGGCATTATGACGCAGGAAGGGCTTGTCCACGCCAAAAAACAGGATAAATACAGACAAATCAATCGTTTTCTAGAGATGGTAACGGATGTGCTTGCGTATTTGCCAACGGACAGGGAAATTACGATCGTTGATTTTGGCTGCGGCAAATCTTATTTAACGTTTGCGCTTTACCATTTGCTTGCAGTGGAGCAGAAGAGGAATATTAACATTATTGGACTTGACTTGAAAGCCGATGTCATTGCTTTCTGTTCGGAACTTGCGGAGAAGCTGGGTTATGACAAGCTTAAGTTTCTCGTAGGTGACATTGCTGAATATGAAGAGCTGCAAGCTGCTGATATGGTTGTCACTCTGCATGCATGCGACACGGCTACGGATGCTGCGCTTGCCAAAGCTGTTAATTGGGGAGCCTCCGTTATTATGTCGGTACCTTGCTGCCAGCATGAGCTGTTCAAGCAGGTAAAGAGTGATGTTTTATCTCCGTTACTCTCTCAAGGCCTGCTGAAGGAGCGTTTTTCCGCACTCGCCACGGATGCCGCAAGAGGAACTTTGCTGGAGGTTTTGGGGTATAAGGTTTCGATGCTGGAATTTGTAGATCCAAAGCATACGCCAAAAAATCTGCTCATTCGCGCGGTCCGTTCAGAGCAGCATGGGCTTTCTATGAAAAAATGGGAAGAGTATGAGCAATTTCGTCAGTTTCTGAACATTTCCCCGTCGCTGGAGCATATGCTTTCCGAACGATGGCCTAATCATATCTCCAAATAATATTGCTTATTGGCGAATGTTACACTTTGAATTTTTTGAGGGTAAGCAATTGTCGATAGTATTAACATTTGCTACAATGGAAGAAGATGGCTATCAAATGAATGGGTGAACCGTATTGGAATGGATGATCTGGCTAGACTTTAGTATGTTTCTAGTGCTGCTCGGCTTGTTTTTCTACGTGTTTGCCTCCAGCAACGTTACGATTTTGCATCGTATGTATTTGACTTTGCATGTCGTTTTTATGTGTTGGACGCTTTTTCAATTTGCGTCCCAGACGACAACTTCTGCGCTCTTTAGACTATTTTACGTTTCCATATCGTATGTAGGGCTTTCTCTGCTTGGAATTGGATGGTTCGTATTCATCGTATATCTCACCGGCCAGTCGTATGTTATACGAAAGAGCCGGTTGTTCATTTTAGCGATGCCCGCGCTTATTTCTGTAGCTGTGGTTATCATTAACCCAAATGGCATGTTTCTACGAATTAACGATCAGCTAAGTCCGCTCAAGCAGCTAGAGCAAGGGCCGTTGTACTGGATTATGATTACGCAATTAATTGTTTATGTAACCGTTTCTTTTGTTATTATGTTCTACAAGCTGCGCGGCGAAAATTCGGTACGGCAGCGCACATTAATCAAAACCGCAATAAACGGTATGTTTGTACTCGTTTCGTTTGCTATAACAGATTTATTTATCAATGTTCTATTAATTGAAAAAATGAATCAATATATTCCGCTTATTTCAGTAGGAATGGCTGTTGCCGCTGTTTATTTGGTACATGCCATTAGACGGAACAAAGTACTCGATATTATTCAAACCGTACAAAGAGATGTAATGAATACGATGTCGATGGGTATTATCGTGCTCGATGAGAACGATATCATTATTGATGTAAATAAAGTAATAAAGCCGATTCTGAGGCTGCGCATTGGCGACAAGTTTAATTCCGCTCATCTAGGACCGCAATTTAAAGGCGAGGTTACTAGAGATATTGCTGCTTTTTTTGAAGAGCAGAATAAGCGTCCGATGGACAGGCTTGAGATGGAAATTGCAATTCAGCATGACAAGCATAGGCATATTATCGTACAGTCTGCGCCTATATTGAACAATAAGAAGACATTGGTAGGCAGAGTACTGACCTTCCAAGATGTGACGGAGCTTCGCCTGCTAGTCGAAGAAACGAATGTTCAGAACGAGCTGCTTCAAGATCGAAATCGCGATCTGCTTATTATGCAGGACGAGCTGTTTCAAGCGAATAAGAAGCTTGAGCATATGGCGATTACTGACGGTTTGACCGGCTGCTATAATCGGCGTTACTTGCTCCATCAATTGGAGCAAGAAGTGATTGCTAATATTCGTTATGGCATACCCTTCTCTATATTTTTATTTGACCTCGATCATTTTAAATTGATTAACGATAAATATGGCCACTTAATTGGTGATGAGGTGCTTTGCGGTACGGTTGATGCCGTTAGAGGAGTTCTGCGATTTACGGATATATTAGCTCGTTATGGCGGAGAAGAATTTACGGTGTATTTGCCGCATACCAACCGAGACCAAGCCGATCAGATAGCGGAGATTCTTATGGAATCGGTTGAGCAAAATAAAATAAACACGGGAACCTCTGAGGAGCCGGTATCGGTAACGATAAGCATGGGCGTAATCTCTATTGAACATGTTGACCCAACCGATTTAGTAGATCCAAAAGCTTTCTTAAGAGAGTTGCTTGCACAGGCAGATGCCGCATTATATGAGGCCAAGTATAATGGACGTAATCGGATTGTTAAACGAAAATTAGCCTAGCAGCCTGAACAATATGTTTAGGCTTTTTCGTGTTTGCTGCATAGTCAGTTGGACATAGTTCTGATAAAATGGATTTGATCCGGTTACAATCGCTAAACTATCAAAGGCGGGAACTAATCTAATGAGAAAAACGCAGATTGGAATGGTCAAGCCGGGAGACAAGGTGGCTAAACCCATTTTTCAAGAAAACGGCAACGTGCTTCTAGGAGAAGGGGTTGAATTGAATGATCGTTACATCGATCGATTGCGGAACTTAGGCATCGATTTTCTATTCATAGAGGATGGGTTGACGGAGGATCTGATTCCTGAAGATACGATCCGTGATGAAACGCGTAAGCAAGCGGTCGATACTATTTACAAAACGATGAACTCCTTCAAAGACCAGACCGTAACAAAAGGGCGAACGATCGCACCGGATATGGGCCGCAATTTTCGGGCGGTATTCGGCCAAATTATGCAGGATTTATCCTCAAGACCAAACATGCTGGTTAATTTAACGAGCATTCATGCCATGGAAGGTTATTTATTTCAGCATTCCTTTAACGTGGCTGTGCTTTCAGGCATTATGGGCATGGCAAAGGGCTTTAATCGCAATCAGCTTGAAGAGCTTGGCATTGGCGCGCTGCTCTTCGATATTGGTATGACAAAGGTGCCGCCAAAGCTGCTGGCTCATACCGGCGGTTTATCGCTGGCGGAACGTGAAGTCATCAAAAGCCATGCGAAGGACGGGTTCGATATATTACGCAAGTATCACGATATATCTATCGTTTCTGCACACTGCGCGCTTCAGCATCATGAACGATTTAACGGATCAGGTTACCCGCGCGGGCTCAAGGAAAGTGAGATTCATATGTACGCTCAAATCGTAGGATTAGCGGACACTTTTGATGCATTAACTTCACCAAGACCTTATCGCAAACGGTACACGGCAAGCGAAGCGATTGAGTTTTTATTTGCTGCCGGCGGCACCTTTTTTGATCTGGACTTGATTAAGCTGTTCTGTCGGCATATATCAATATATCCAGTTTCGACTTCGCTTTTGCTTAGCACTGGTCAAGTTGGTGTCGTTTCAGAAAATACGGAGCTCGCTGTCCATCGTCCCCGTATACGAATTATTATGGAGCCAGACGGCACAATGCCGGCATCGCCTTATGAGATTGAGCTCAAGAACGAGCTTCATATTACAATCGTAAAGGAGTTGTAATTATTTTTTGTAGGAAATAGGCGCTATGTCTTTCGCGCTTACTTGAATATTAAACACGGATAGAAACCTTCTCTTAGAGGCAAATTGCTGCTAAAGTGGAAGGTTTCTTTTTTTGCAATAATGACAGAGTTGCTTTATATCTGGTACTTTTTAAGGTAAAATAATGAGAAATAGAGCTAATAGGGGGATGTGCGTACATTTATGGGATCATTACAGCACCACAAACTGTCCAAGCTCGAAGTGTTGCGAAGAGTGCTGTTTATTACACTAGGCGCTGCGCTCGTCTCAGTTGGGCTGGAAATCTTTCTAGTACCAAATCATATTATTGATGGTGGTATTGTCGGCATATCGATCATGGCCTCCTATTTAACGAAAGTGCCGCTTGGTCTTTTTCTCTTTCTTCTTAATCTTCCATTTTTGTTCCTTGGTTACAAGCAAATCGGCAAAACCTTTGCAATATCGACGCTGTACGGCGTTTCGGTCATGTCGCTAGGAACGTTTTTGCTTCATCCCGTACCGCCTCTTACGGTAGAGCCTTTTCTAGCTGCTATATTCGGCGGTGTCATTTTGGGCATTGGCGTTGGCATGGTTATTCGGTTTGGCGGATCGCTCGATGGTACCGAAATTGTTGCGATCGTGTTTAATAAGCGTATTCCTCTTTCGGTTGGCGAGACCGTTATGTTTTTCAACTTATTCATTCTCGGCAGTGCAGGCTTCGTGTTTGGCTGGGATCGGGCGATGTATTCGCTTATCGCGTATTATATTGCTTATAAATTGATTGATATTACGATCGAGGGCTTCGATGAATCCAAAGCGGTGTGGATCATTAGCGATGAAGCGAAGGAAATCGGCGCAGCGATTATGAGCCGTTTAGGACGCGGAGTTACTTACCTGCATGGCGAAGGCGGCTTTACTGGCGGCAGCAAACGCGTTATTTTTTGTGTCATTACGCGGCTTGAAGAGGCGAAGATGAAGTCGATTGTTCATGAGCTTGACCCTGTGGCGTTTCTTGCCGTCGGCAATATTCACGATGTGAAGGGCGGACGGTTTAAGAAACGGGATATTCACTAATGATGGTAGTAGTCAGTTTCTAAGAAATGCGCGGCCGATTTGGCTTGCACAGATCGGCCCACTTTTGCTTTGAGATGAAGGAGACCAGCAATTTGGATGAGTTTGCGAGTATTCATCATTGGACGGCAGGCATGCAAGGAAGTGCTTGGCAGCGCGAGCGCGGCGTGGTTATAGGGATAGGCGATGATACCGCCGTAGTTGATCCCGCTTCTGCTGCGGATGGCATTGCTGCTCCAAAGCGGATACTGCTGGCCGTCGACACGATGGTGGAGACGGTACACTTCAAGCCGTCGACGATGCGGGACGAGGATGTCGGCTATAAGGCGCTTGCCGCCAACATTAGCGATATTGCCGCGATGGGAGGCGTGCCTTTGCATGCGCTCGTCTCGGTCAGCGTGCCGCCATCGTATACGCCGGAGCGAATGCGGAGGTTGTATGATGGGCTGTACGAGTGCGCCGAGCGCTACGGGGTTGCCATTGTAGGCGGCGATACGACGTCGGCGCCGGAGCATTTGGTTGTCGCTGTAACGGTGGTTGGCACCGTGGAAGCAGGGCGTGAGCTGTGTCGCTCGGGCGCAAAGCCGGGCGATGCAGTGTTTGTGACCGGCGCCGTAGGCATGTCGGCGGCGGGATTGCATGCGCTCCTTGCAGAGGAGGAGCGCGTGGTGCTGCAGCCCGCGGATTTCAGCGCGGGTAGGGAAGGTTTGCTAGTGCAGGCGCATCAGCGGCCAAATCCTTCAGTGCGTGCGGGAAGGCTGCTGCTTGAGCATGGGAGCTGTCGTTCACTTAATGATGTAAGCGACGGCCTGGCGAGCGAAGCATGGGAAATTGCTGAAGCGTCGGGGCTTCGCCTCGTGCTTTATGAGAAGCTTCTGCCAAAGAGCGGCAGCTTGGCCGCTTACGCTTCAAGTGCAGGAATAGATCCGCTGGAATGGATGCTGTATGGCGGAGAAGATTACGTCTTGCTAGGCACGATGGCACCAGAACATGCGGAAGCGATGCGAGCAGCTTTTCATCAAGAAGGTATTCCTTTTTTTATTATTGGAGAAACCGAGATGGGTGAGCCCGCTGTTGAGCTCATTCGACATGATCAAGCTTTTAAGGAAAAAGAGTCGCTGCCTCATTTGGAGAAGAGAGTTTTGCTTAAGAAACGCGGATATAATCATTTTTCGACATGAACGGGTGAATAGCATGCAACAACAGATAAGCCATGCCACTTGGCTGGCACAAACGGAACAAAACACTGTAACGCTAGCCGAACAGCTTGCAGCTTGGGTAAAACCAGGTACATTGCTTGCATTGGATGGTGATCTGGGCGCGGGAAAAACTAGATTTTCACAAGCTTTTGCAGGCGCAATCGGTGTGAGAGGCATTGTGAATAGTCCGACTTTTACAATTATTAAAGAATATGAAGGGAATCAGCTTCCCTTTTATCATATGGATGTCTACAGGCTGTCGCTGGAGGAAGCGGATGAGCTTGGTTTGGATGATTATTTTTATGGCGATGGCGTAACGATTGTGGAATGGGCTAGCTTGATCAAGGAGCTGCTGCCAACTGAGAGGTTGGAGCTGTATATTGAGCATCTTGGCGATGAAGCACGGCGCATACAATTGACCGGCTATGGTGAAATTTACGCAGGCTGGTGTGAAGCTTTAAGCAAGTTAGGAGCAGACAGATGAGTAATGAGCAGAGAAATCAAACGGGACCGATACTCGCTTTAGATACGTCCACGGCGTCGATGGCAGCTGCTATCGTTAGCGGTCATGAGGTGCTTGCGGAAATTCAAACGTTAGCGGAAAGAAACCATTCTGTACACGTTGTGACGCATATTCAAGAAATGCTGCGAAAAAGCGGCCTTGCTACTACGGACATCGAGGCGATTGCGGTTGGGAATGGACCAGGATCATATACAGGAATGCGTATCGCGATCTCTGTAGCAAAAACGTTGGCATGGGTATGGAACAAGCCGCTGGTGAGCGTGTCCAGCTTGGAGGCCATAGCATATGGCGCTTGGCATCAGCAGGTGAGCGGAATTGCGGAGCTGGAGAAAATGCATAATGGCGAGCATTGGGTATTTCCGATTATGGATGCAAGGCGCGGTCAGGTGTATACATCGGCTTTCTTGATGACGGATGCATCTGAATGGACTCGCTGGCTGGATGATGGCGTTCGTATTATGAAGGATTTTGTAGATCAGCTTGAGCAGCGATTAGCGAATTTGCCGGCTGGAAGCATACGGAGCATCTCACTTGTCGGCGACCTGTCGCTTCACGAAGAAAGCGCGATGCGCTTGAAGCAGATTGGCGAGGCAGCAGGCGTTATCGTTCAGCTTCAACCCTTTATCCAAGAGGGCAAATGGATAGCAGAGCTTGGCCTCAAAAGACTGCAGTCAGGTCTAATAGAAGATCCGCATACTCTTATTCCTAACTACACTCAGCTAACTGAGGCTGAGGTCGTATGGAAGGCAAAGCAGGCAGGTGAAGCTAAGGCATGAAATTAGAAGTGAACAAACTCATTTTTCGAGCGATGACTATGGCAGACATACCCGCTATCGTTGCGATTGAACAGGAAGCCTTTACGAGTCCATGGACTGTGGAAGCATTCACGAATGAGCTCATGAACAACTTATTTGCTCGCTATATGATTATGGAATATGAGGAACAAATAATAGGCTACGGCGGCATGTGGGTTATTATGGACGAAGCGCATGTAACGAATATTGCGGTACGCTCAGATTATCGCGGGCAAGGTTTAGGAAACTGCTTGCTTAATGAGCTGCAGCGGACGGCAGTTTTCTTTGGCGCGGTAAAGATGACGCTAGAGGTTCGTCCCTCCAATGAAATTGCGCAAAACCTTTATCGGAAATACGGTTTTGAGCCTGCCGGCATACGCCCGCGGTACTACTCGGACAACAATGAAGACGCGCTTATAATGTGGGCTGAGCTAGACAAAGAGCGGTTGAAGGTAAGGGAGCAATGAATGTGAATCAATCGAAACAGGCAGTGAATGAACAGCCAATGAATGATCTTGTTTTGGCGATTGAAACGAGCTGCGACGAAACGTCAGCGGCGGTTATTCGCGGTGGAAAACATATTTTATCGAATGTCGTGTCCAGCCAAATTGAAATACATGAACGATATGGCGGTGTAGTTCCCGAGATTGCATCGCGTAAACATGTAGAGTCGATTACATTGATAATAGAACAGGCTGTCAAGGAATCAGGGCTGACGCTAAAGGATATGTCAGCTATCGCAGTCACACAAGGTCCCGGTCTTGTAGGGGCTTTGCTCGTAGGTATTGTAGCGGCCAAAAGCCTGTCTATGGCATTAGATATTCCATTGATCGGTACGCATCATATTGCAGGTCATATTTATGCAAATGAGCTCGTTCATGACATTATATATCCATGTATGGCGCTAGTTGTTTCGGGGGGCCATACAGAGTTAGTGCTGTTAAAAAGTGAAGGTGATTTCCAAGTTGTTGGCCGTACTAGGGATGACGCAGTCGGTGAAGCATATGACAAGGTAGCGCGTGCGCTGCACTTGCCTTACCCAGGAGGGCCGCATATCGACAAGCTTGCAGTCGAAGCAGACGAATCGATTACTTTGCCTCGTGCATGGCTGGAACCGGATAGCTATGATTTTAGCTTTAGCGGCTTGAAATCGGCAGTACTAGCGGTTATTAATCAGACGAGAATGAAAGGTTTAGTCCTGAATGAGGCGGCACTTGCTCGCGGATTCCAAGAGTCAGTCACTGAGGTGCTCGTCACAAAAGCTCTGCGCGCAGTCAAACAATATGGTGCGAAGCAGCTGCTGCTTTGTGGCGGCGTGGCAGCGAATAAGGGCTTGAGGGCAGCTTTAAGTGCAAAGTGCGTGTCAGAACGTGTGCCTCTGCTTATACCGCCGAATTCGCTGTGTACAGATAATGCTGCAATGATTGGAGCAGCGGCTTATTTGAAGCTAAAACGGTCGCAATTCACAGATCTTGACATGAAAGCTGACCCTGGTTTATCGCTTGAGAGCTGGTCAGTGAGCAATATGCCACATTCGTTGGCTGAATAGGGGCTAATAAAAAATATTTTCAATTGGAATTGACAGACAATTTATTAGAGCATATAATAAGCAACAATACTTCAAACTTCAACTTCATACGTTACAAACGCAAAGAACAGGAATAGTAAAGCTTGTCCGGGAATGTCTGAAACGTCACTATGAATGTGCATCATTCATACGTCGTTATGACACAAGAGAGCTGCGGGATGGTGCAACGCAGTCGAAGGATGCTTGAAACTCGCCTGGGAGCGGAACAGTGGAAACGATGGCAGCATGAGTTCATGCTGATAGCCATGCAGGTACATTGTTACGGTTAACCACCGTAATCGGGTGCATGTGAGTCAACATCCGGAGTTGGCCATATGCTTAAGTTGGGCGTCCCTGCTCGTTTGCGAACGTATGGGTGTCAACAAGGGTGGTACCGCGCGGGTCATAATAACCTGTCGTCTCTTGATTCAAGAGATGACAGGTTTTTCTTGTTGTCTTGAAGTGAAGGATTTAACGATTTAATGAGCAGCAACAATCCATATAGAGTAAAAACGCAATGAACAGGAGCAGTAGAACAGTAGGCTGGCAAAACGAATTTCAAGATATGTTCATCAAAAGCAGATGAACGAATTGAAATCGTACAGAGAGCTGCGGGGTGGTGTGACGCAGTCGAAGCTGAGGTTTGAATCTCGCCTGGGAGCGGAACGTGGGAAGCAAGCTGTCATAAAAGACAGTTTTTGTCTACAACGTTACGGTTAGCCGCCGTCATCGGGCATTTAAGCGGGCTCGGTTCCCGCAGCAAGCTATTCAATATTGCCTTTTTTGCAAGGCAGCATTGTTTAAGCTTCTGCAGCAAGAATCGGTCAATTAGAGTGGTACCACGGCAGCGTAAGCGCGTCGTCTCTTACAAGGAGACGACGCGCTTTTTTTTGTACCCAAAAATGAAAAAAATACATCCAAACGAATCCCTAGGAGGAATTAACAATGACAAACGAAATGAAAAAAATCCAAATTTTTGATACAACTCTTCGTGATGGCGAGCAGTCACCAGG
>NZ_JBFTPZ010000070.1:0-29393 GCF_056398745.1 Paenibacillus sp. 01T424
GTAATGACAAGCCCATAGCCATATAACTGTTCTAATCGACGATCCGTATTCAATAAACCAATTCCACTTTGTTCGTTATACTTCCCATTCAACAGTTGCCCCAATTCTTCTTCGTCCATTCTGATTCCATCATCTGCAATCGATATTTCGATGTACTTCCCAGACAATCTCTAAACGTTCAGCAAAACGTTCCTTCTCGATATACAAGTAAGCTTGAACGAGCTCTAGCTCATGTGCAATAGATACAAATTGATTCGTATTTTTGTGATCGGCAGCCTGATCTGAGCGCTCCATGATGGATTGCGTCTCGCAGGGGAGTTCGCAGCTCATAAGAAGTATTCACCAAAAATCATCTTTCGTTTTATCAGCCTTTTGCAAGCTTGATCATACGATCGGCATTTTGAAAATAACGCTTAAACCAATAAGCAGCAAATCTGAGAAAAGCAGCAAGCATATCAAAAGGGTATTAGCCGATTTTTATTAATCCAGTGGATTTGATGATACCCCAGATGATACCTGATGCGACACCCGCAGTTGCTAACAATAATAAAATGGTATCTTCATATTTTGATAATACAATTTTTATAAATATCATCATTAACGCAGTAGACGAGAAAGTCATAATGAATATGAGAAGCACACTAGTAGAAATGATGATACTGGCTATGAATGTATAATGCCAAACTCATATGATGCATATAGTAATGAACAAGCTGCATCCCGTGAGGAGGTTTTGAATGAAATCCAGCATTTCGGGAAAAGTGATGGTCATTTACGGAAGCACATTTCTGCTGATTATTGTCTTAACCTTTTGGTTGTCCTATCGGGGTACGGTTGGTCCGCTTGAGGCGGATCTGACCAATACGAATCTCGCGCTACTCAAGCAAGTAGACCAAAAGATTGAAGTGGCGTTCCGTCAAACCGAGAAAGATTTGCTCGCGCTTATGGAAGAACTCGAATTTGTCTACTTCATGCTGGATAGCTACAATGACGATGCCCAAAAATACAGCAACTATTATGGGCTTACGACAAAATTAAAAAACTTTATTAACGCGAATCCCACATTCTCATCCATTTTTGTTTACTCTGCTGTAAACGGCGATATTTTGACCGAAAAGGCTTATATGAATGATATTTCATCGGTAGACAACTGGCTAGCTGATTATATGGACATGCCGGGTTACTTCAAGTGGATGACGACCCATCCGGTGTGGGATGGAACGACAACTCAAAACGTTGTGACACTGGTGCGCTCCTACCCGACGCTCAGCAGTCCCGGTTATCGCAACGGCATCGTTGCCGTTAACATTAACGAGGTTGTTCTCTACGATATGATTAAATCGGTCTATGAGGAAAGCTCGGCTGGCCATCTGTTTATATTCGACGCAGATGGAAAAGTCGTCAGCCACGATGACAAAACGCTCCTTTACCAAAATTTAAAGCAATTACCCTATATGAAAAACGTACTCTCAGCAGAAGGCAGCGGCTCCCTATCAGTCAAGCTGGACGGGATCCCGCAAACTGTTTTTTACAGGACTTCCGCCTATACGGGGTGGAAAATGGTCAGCATCATGCCGGAATCACAAATTTACGAGCCGCTTCAGATTACCCGCAATCTTTTATTTATATTGGCTGGCGTAATGATCGTTCTAGCGCTAATTGTATTGTTCTACATCAATCGATTAACCTTTAAGCCGCTTGATCGACTGGTCAGCAAGCTTTCAGGGACCTACCAGCCAGATAAGAAGCGCGGATTTGATACGGCGGGATTCACTTATTTGGAGACGGTGTTTGAGCAAATGATGGAGGATCGGGAGCATTTGGAGAAGCATGTGCGGGATTCCAAATCCGTGCTCAAATGGAGACTGATTATGGATATGCTGACCGGCTACCGAACGGACTACCAAGCTTTGCGGCATCACTTTGAATTTACAGGCATTAAGCTCTATTCAGAGCGCTACCTTGTATGTACGGCAGAAATTGCGAAACCAGAAGGCTGCTTAAGCCTGCGTGATGAAACGTTGTATACGTATGTGTTTTGCAACGTGGCGGAGGAGATGATGGGCAAAGAGGATGCTGGAGTCGCAATCGATTTAGGCGGCGGACGAGCGGCGCTTGTCTTTAGCTTCGCAGAAGGCGAAGCGGAACAAAACCATTTGCGCGCGCTCGCAATTTTGGAATGGATACTTGAGGTGATTAAGAAGCAATTCGGATTAGTCGCTACGGTGGGTGTAGGCAGAGGAGTCAAGGAACTCGGCGATATTCAAAGCTCCTACGGCGAGTCGCGCAAGGCGCTCCGCTACAAGATGCTTTTTGGCAGCCATTCCGTCATTTCAATCGAGGATTTGCAACCGCCGGACAGTCAAGACTATTACCGTTTGAATCGGAAGGCAACTCGAATTATGGAGGCGCTCAAACAGACGGATACGGATAAAATAAAGGAGGATGTGCACCAAGCCTTTGAGAAGGCGGTGGGACTAGGCTTGCCTCCTGACCTCATCCGCCAGTTTTCGTTCGATTTAATCGTGAAGGCGCTGCAGGTTGCTGATGCAATCGGAATCGGTCCCGAGGAGTCGATGGGCAACTTGGATAGCATTTATGAGAAGATTGAGCACAGTGAGGATTGGAAGCAAGCAGAGGCCCTCGTCCTCGCTGTTCTTGAGGAGCTAGCTGCTAAGCTTACGAGCAAACGAAGCCTGAGAGGGAAAAATGACACGATTGAGCGAATGCTTACCTACATTCAAGCCCATTACCATGAAAATGATTTGTCGCTCGATCGGCTCGCTGAACAGTTTCATTTGAGCCCAACCTATATTAGCAAGCAGTTTAAAGAATACACCGAGCGAAATTTTATCGACTATCTTATCGAAATTCGAATTGACGCCTCGAAAGCACTGCTCGCTAACAAGGATAAAAAAGTGAACGATATCGCCGAAGCGATTGGATATATGAATACCCGCAGCTTCTTGCGGACGTTTAAAAAATTTACAGGGATGACACCTACAGAGTACCGAGAACATGCCATCAGCAAACAAACAGGGCAAGGCACAGAGCGAACGTAAGACCGGTGGCACACTTCCTAAGCGGAGGCGTTGCCCCGGTTTTTTCCTTGTACTATAAGAATCTATAAGTTTGTTAGCTTATAAAAGGCTTACATTTCTCCGTCAAAGCTACTTCAACATCCAGAAGTTGAAGGGGTTTTTACTTGTAATGGCGGGATTTCTTTCGTGTCACAGCAAAAGAATGAACCTGGTCAAGAAAGGTGACTGGGCCATTTCACAATAAAAGACACCTGGCACAGAACATGTCTATATTCAGCTTCCCGAGCTTTGTGTACGATCGAATTGTAGACGGAACATAAAGGGGGGGAGGACGATTTGGATACGGCTTAAGCGGGATCGTCACTTATATTTGATGCTTCTGCCTGTCATCTTGTTTTATGTCATCTTTAAATACGCACCGATGGCGGGCGAAATTATCGCATTCAAAAATTACCGGTTTATTGATGGAATATGGGGAAGCGAATGGGCCGGTTTTCATCATTTTCAAATGCTGTTCGCAAGCTTGGATTTTTGGAGAATTCTTAGAAATACACTGCTGCTGAACATCTATAGTCTCGTGTTTGGTTTTCCGGTACCTATCCTCCTTGCCTTGCTGCTTAACGAGGTGCGCAGAGAATGGTACAAAAGGACGGTCCAGAACCTGTTGTATTTGCCTCACTTCATCTCTTGGGTTGTGCTGGGCGGTATCGTTATTGCGATCCTATCGCCGAGCACAGGCGTCGTGAATCTGATTCTAAAACAATTTGGCATCGAGCCCGTCTATTTTATGGCGGATTCGACTTGGTGGCCTGTTGTGTATACGTTATCCGGTATTTGGCGCGAAGCGGGCTGGGGGACGATTCTCTATTTAGCAGCGATGGCTTCGATTGATCCCCAGCTTTATGAAGCAGCCAAAATCGACGGTGCAAACAAGCTGCGGCAAATTTGGCATATTACACTTCCCGGCATTCGCAGCACGATTGCTATCTTATTGATCCTTCGGATGGGGCATATGATGGATGTTGGTCTTGAACAAACGCTGGTGCTTCAAAACCAATCCGTGCTGGATGTAGCGGATGTCATCAGCACCTATGTATACCGGGTCGGCTTGCAAAATATGAATTACAGCTACACGACAGCGCTTGGATTATTCCAGTCCTTGATTGGGTTTATTCTAGTCGTAGGCGTTAACGGGCTCATCCGAAAGTTCGGCGAAAGGGGGTTATGGTAACGGTGAAAAGGAATGCTGCCGCAGCTTTTGTGCTGTCATCGATTAGCAAAATCATCCTTTATACGTTTCTTGGCCTCTCGTCCTTAATCGCCCTGTTCCCGCTATGGTATGAGGTGGCGGCATCCTTTAGCAGCAGCCGGGCAATTACAGCCGGAGAAGTGATGCTGTGGCCAATTGAATTCAATCTGTATGCTTACGATCGGCTATTTGATGACGGACAAATTTTGATCGGCTTGCGAAATACGGTCTTGATCACGGTTGTTGGTACCGCGTTGAACATGATCATGACGATACTGGCTGCCTATCCGCTTTCAAGACGCCGCTTGATGGGACGCAGCGGACTGCTAATGTTCGTTACGTTCACGATGTTATTCGTTTCTGGGATCATTCCGAGCTTCATTCTCGTCAAGACACTGAGCTTAATGGACACCTACTGGGCATTATGGCTGCCAGGGCTGATCAGCACGTATAACATGTTTGTGATGAAAACGTTCATGGAAGGCCTTCCGGATGAAATTGAAGAGTCGGCTGCTATGGACGGAGCTGGAGATTGGCGGGTTTTAATGCAGATCATGCTTCCGCTTTGCAAGCCGATTATCGCCTCCTTGTCGCTGTTCTACGCCGTTGGCTGGTGGAACTCCTATTTCAGCGTTCTTCTTTATATAACAAAAACGACGTCACAGTCCTTGATGGTGAAGCTGTATCAGATGATTAATCAAGTGGATGCAAGCCTGCTTAACAATACTGGGGGAAGCGAGGGTGCGGGGCAAATCTTGTTAACGCCCGAAGGCATCAAAGCTGCGGCCATCGTCATTGCGGTCACGCCGATTCTATGCGTATATCCGTTCCTTCAGAAACATTTTGTAAAAGGTGTCTTGATCGGTTCGGTTAAAGGTTAATAAGGAAAAGGGGATGATGTATTTGATGAAATGGAACAAAATTCGTAATTTGATCATGATGGCTAGCTTAATTGTTGTACTGCTGGTTGGCTGCACGGGGAAATCCGAGCCGACTAAACCTTCTGCTGCACCGAATAAGACTGATGCGCCAGCACCAGTGGTAGAGCAAAAGAAAGAGATTAGCGTATCTATCCTTGATCGGGGCGAAGTGTCATCGGAGGAAGGCAGCTATGAAAACAACCGCTGGACGAAGTGGATCAATGAGAATGCTCCTGCAAAGGTGAAATGGGTACCCGTGCCGCGTACGCAGGTACAGCAAAAATTAAACACGCTGATTGCATCGGGCACGGCTCCGGATCTCATATGGGAATATGACCGCAGCTATATCAGCCAGCTCGCTGCGCAGGGCGCGATCCAGCCGATCGACGAATATATCGAAAAATACAGCACAACGTACAAAGCTTATTTGGCTAAGCATCCAGAACTTAAACCCTTCCTAACGATAAATGGAAAAATGTATGCGGTTGCAAGTGCGCGTGGACAAGAAACGATAGCCAATCATGGCATTATGATTCGTCAGGATTGGTTGGATAAGCTAGGTTTGAAAGCTCCGACAACAGTTGAAGAATTAATTGAGGTTGCACGAAAGTTCAAAGAGGGCGATCCGGACGGCAACGGCACGGCAGACACGGTTCCAATCACCTTTAATTACAACGGAGTGCAAATTTTAAGAGCCCTTTTCTTCAATAACGAGAACCAATGGTATCTGGAAGATGGCAAGCTCACGTTCGGACGGATACTGGATCGATATACCGATTCGCTTGCTTTGCAGAAGCAGCTTTTTGACGAAGGGTTAATCGATAAGGAATACATTACGGATACGAATTTTCAGCGCTCGCTGCAGCTTTGGACGACAGGCAAGTCGGGTATTTATCTTGGCTCATGGTCAATGGGCGCAGAGTTTGTTGATTTGAAGAAAAATGTGCCGGATGCAAAAGTGGTGCCTTTGGAGCCTGTCTCTTCGAAGTATGGAAAAAATGGCCTTTATCAGGAAGTTCCGGCCAATATGTATATCGCTTTTAATACGAATATGAAAGAGGACAAAATCGAAGCAGGCGTCAAATTTTTGGACTGGATGCTGGAGAAGGGCTGGGAGCCGCTCAGAATCGGAGAGAAGGACGTTCATTATAAGCTCGTGGGAGAAGTTCCGCAGAAGACCGACGCTGATAAGTTCAAGAAGGAAGTGTTTTATGCTAGAGAGTATGCGATCTTGAACGAATGGGATCCGAAGCCAGAATGGTATGCGGTGATGGCGGCGCAGGATCCGATTTCTCAAGAGCAGGCCGTGCTTAAAGCAGCTGGTCTTGAGATTGCAATGAAAAATAAATACAGACGGGATATTGCCTATAATCCTGATCTGCCTGAGGTAAGCCAACTGATTGCTACCTTCGCTCCGATTGCGCAGCAAATTGAAGCCAAGATCGTAACTGGAGGAGGCGCGCTTACGCCGCAGGCTGGAATGGAGGATATTCGCAAGGAATGGAATCGTTTGGGCGGTGAAAATGTAGAGAAGTTAGTGCAGGAGTGGTATGAAACGAACAAAGAGCATCTGAAGTAGAGGGGAAGGCCCTTCCCGAATGCGGGAGTTACTTTTTCGGGAAGGGTTAATCGCCGATCCGAGTAGCAAAGGATGGATGGAAAATGATGACCATGAAAAAAGTTTTTTCATTATTCCTCGTCTTTGCATTGATCATGACAGCATCTGGTACGCTTGGCAAAAATGAACATGCAGCGGCTGCAGAAGCGGTGGTCGCAGAGCTGCAAGCAGGCGATTATGAAAGCTCCGACGAAGTATGGGACTTCCTGCTGGGCGCCGAATTTCCCGGGGCGCAAGGAAGCTTTACAAGAGATCAGTCTGTATTCAAAACAGGTCTTTCTGCGGCCAAGGTGACTGGCGATTTTAATGGCGGCGGCTCTTACGTTGCACTGGAGCGGTATCTGACGAAACGAATAGTTCCGGCGGATGCGGTAAGCTTATCCTTTTGGGTGAAAACTGCGGATGCTGCATCGATTTATATTGTACTAATGGACGGAACGAACCAAAACCACTCGCAAAGGCTGGTGCTTCAGCCGACAACGGATTGGCAGAAAGTTACCGTGAATGCTTTTAATGCCGGCAGCGAATATACGCACTGGGGAGGCGCCAATGACGGAGCCTTTCATCCGTCACTTAAGAAGATGACGATCAAGGTAGCACGGGCGGGACTGCGCACGGGGCTTAAGAGCGGCTCGGTATGGCTTGACGATCTCCGAATCATGGTGACTGTACCTGATTTAGCCATCGCTCAAACGCAGGTTGGCAACGTATTTGCTGGTGCAAACAAAGGCACTTTTGATGTATTAACGACGGGAGACACCGTCACATGGCAAACCTATGATGCTTGGGGAGAGCCCGGTTCAACTGGAAGCGCGCCGGTTACCGGAGGCAAGATCAGGCTTGAGGTGCCGGTACAATCAGATGGCTATTATCGTTTAAAACTATCAACTTATCAAGCGGGAACTTTGCTTAAAACAACAGAGACGACATTCGCGGCTGTGCCAACGTTTGATTTGGCAGCAGTGACGGCATCACCGTTTGGCGTACAGACGCATTTTGCACATAGCTGGAACCGTGAGATGCTTCCTTTGGTCAAGTATGCAGGAGCCAAAAGCGTGAGGGATGCGATGTTTTGGTCTGAGATCGAGCTAAAAAAAGGCATCTACACCTATAACCCGAAATTTACACTCTATATGGAAGGATTGCTGGAGAACAGCATCGATCCGCTGATGACCTTCGCTTTTTCCAATCAATTTTATGATAATTTTCAAACGCCTTATTCGGCAGAAGCTCACGCCGCCTATGCGAATTATACGAAATCCGTACTGAACCGATTCGGCGGCCAAATCAAATGGGGCGAGATGTGGAACGAGTTCAACCTGCCCGGATTTGGAGGGAATGGGCCGGCTGCATCACAGCCCGATGTATACTTCAATCTAATGAAAGCAGGTTATGAGGCTGCCAAATCGGTGCGCCCTGATCTGAATGTGCTTGGAGGCGCGACCGCAGGCATTCCAACCGAGTGGCTTGAAGATTTGTTCCAGCTCGGAGGGTTAAACTACATGGACACCTTATCCGTACATCCTTACCGTTATCCCGACAAGCCGGAAGGACTGCTTAACGAGGTAAACTCGTTAAATCAACTGGTGAAAACCTATAACAACGGACAGACGAAACCCATCTGGTTCTCGGAAATTGGATGGCCGACGCAGCTTGACCCCCGCGGGGTGGATGAGAAGATGCAGGCTGCCTATTTGATTCGCACCTATGTACTTGGCATGGCAGCAGGAGTGGAGAAAATCTTCTGGTACGATCTGATGGACGACGGAACGGATAAGAAATATAACGAGCATAACTTCGGTATTATTCATAATGGCGGTGATCCGCTCGGCGCGTATACGCCAAAACCGGGTTATGTGGCGTTAGCGACGGTAGCGCGGCAGTTGACTGGCGCAAGCTTAACCGGTCAGGAGATTACGAACGGCATCTATCGCTATAAATTTAAGAAGGACCAGAAATCGATTCATGTGCTTTGGTCAGGGACGGATACCGAAACCGATCTGACTTTGAAAACAAATGGACCGCTGGTCGTAACGGACATGATGGGCCGTTCAGCTACCTATACACCGAAGGACGGGGAAATTTACATTACGGCTTCAAGCGAGCCTCTATTCATCCAAGGGAAAATCGATAAAGTCATTCAAGGAAGCAAATATAGGCTTAAGAGCGAACCTTCCTTTACCGGTGATCCTATCAGCGTAACGTTATCCGTATACAAAGCATCATCTTGGAATCCGCTAAGCGCCCGCATTCAATTGCAAGGATCAGTTCAAAATATACAGGCTTCTTCGGTCGGCACCTATCCTGTCGTATTTCTAGGAATAGGTCAACCTGGCAGCTACACAGCGACGGCGGAGCTTGTCGTTGGCGGCAAAAAAATCGGAGCGTTAAAAAATACAGTGGTGATCAAGCAATCGGAGGAGCTTTCTGTCAAACATGTGCTGAAGGAGGGCAGCAACTTCCTGAGAGTTCGAATCGATAATACAAAACCGGTCGATAGGCGGTTGACACAGATCGATTGGCAGGTGGGTGCAAACACCGAATCAGAAACTTATAATACGGTGCTGCCTGGTTTTACGGATTATACAATTGATCTTCCAATACCGGCACTGCCCGATGGAACTTTAACGCCTCACCAGCTTACCGTCTATTTGGATGATGGCACCGTATTGTCTTCTTCAGGCAACTTGAACAATATCGCTGTCGCAAGTATGACGCCCATCGTTAACCGCACAGTGCAGGTGGATGGGTCGCTGGACGATGTAACCGATCTCCCTGGCATCAACCTGTTTGAGGAAGGCCATTCAAGAGTGGTGCCGCATAATGGGCCGGAGGATTTGAGCGGTAAGCTGTGGGTTACGTATGATAATGACCACCTCTATCTATCAGCAAAGATCCATGACGATCTATTCTCGCAAACCAAATCAGGAGATGCGATTTGGAGCGGAGACAGCATTCAATTCGCTATTTCTTTGGGAACGCCGGGAGAGGCGGCGGAATGGTATGAATACGGAATGGCGCTGACACCAGATGGACCGGAATTATATCGGTGGATGGCGATGAGTGGCGTATTGACCGGACCGGTTACAAATCGCCAGCTCCAGATTACGAGAGATGAAACAAACAAGGATACGATCTACCGGCTCGCATTGCCTTGGAAGGAATTGTCGCCGATTGCTCCGAGTGACGGGATTTTAAGCTTGTCTGCTCTTGTGAATGAGAATGACGGCAATGGACGCAAAGGATGGCTGGAGTGGGGCGGAGGCATCGGGTCCAATAAACAGTCTAAACTATTTAAGCCTATGTTGATCGGCGGGGCTGGATCAGCAAGCGTTAGCGGTGTGACGCTTGACAGAAGCCTACTTGAGATGACTGCAGGTGACCCTGCAGTTGCACTTCTTGCCGCGGTGACGCCAGTGAATGCTGCGAGTAAAGAGGTAACGTGGACAACAAGCGATCCGAATGTTGCGACAATAAATGCAGGGGAAGTTACGCCTGTCGGAGTGGGTACGTCAACGATAACGGTAACGACGATGGATGGTTTATTTACAGCCAGCTGCATCGTTACAGTCACAGCTGCTCCAGTTGTTGACCCGGAGGTTGGGACACCTGTGCCTACTGAAATCGTGGAGCCGGGGTCAACAGAAACGCCAGAACCAAGTGAAACGGAAGTGCCAGTACCTAGTGAAACGCCAGAGCCGGGAAGCTCTGAAGCTGCTCCGAATCCAGTGACTCCGGCGCCAACTGACTAAAGCGCCAACTGACTAAAGCGCCAGAGAACGGAGCTTAATAGATACAGGTTGAAAGGCAGGAGATGAGCAGTTCGCCTTAATGGCGGTCTGCTCTCTGTTACTTCATTGGCGCCAACTAGGATACCGTTATTGAGAGGATGGGATATATGGATAAGACGAACAATCCAATGGATCATAAGCTGCTGCTGCTCGGAAAAATCCATCACTGGGAGCCGTTTTTTGACCCGGAAGTCAACATGCTTGAGCTGCCCTTTCATAGTCCCGGCTACCATACGACGCTTACGGCTGAGGAGTTCCCGCTTGTTCACCCTACATATCCTTCTCTTCTTTATGCACTGGCTTTGCTTGACAGCGGTTTGCCGGATTATAACACACGAGCTTATGAAGTCATACGCAAAGTGATTTCACTGCAAGACCAAAATCCTGCACACAAAACCTATGGCATATGGTCATGGTTTTACGAGGAGCCGCTTGCGAAAATGTCCCCGCCAGATTGGAACTGGGCTGATTTTTGCGGGAAACAGCTCGTTCAAATCGAAGTCCGGCATGGGGACAGATTACCTATGGAACTGCGAGAGCTGATCCGTCAGGCTGTATTCTGCGCATGCGATGCCATTATGAAGCGGGATGTAGGTCCAAATTATACGAATATCGCACTAATGGGTGCTTTGGTCACGCTTATCGCGGGCGAAGCATACGCTGAGCCAGAATTGGCCGATTATGGTATTCGAAGGCTGGAAAAGCTCCATGCATTTACGAATCAGCTAGGGACGTTTCATGAGTTTAACAGTCCGACTTATACGGTTATCGCCATCACCGAACTGTCCAAAATTTATACGATGACGGCGAGCGCTCAGGCTAAAGCGCTTGCGGAAGATTTGCTCGATAGCGCATGGCGCATGGTAGCAGAGCATTTTCATCCGGCGACGAAGCAGTGGTCCGGCCCGCACAGCCGGAGCTACAGTACGCTGCTATCGGATATGGCGAAGTCATTTTTGCAAATCGCTACAAACGATAGGGTTGTTTTTACATTTGAGAATGAACAGCCGTATGATGCGGAGTGGTTTGGGAGCGGGATTTGTTTTCCGCACAAGTATGATCCATTCTTCACACAGTCTGAGGAAAGGCTGCTCCAGCAGCTCTATTCTAGAAATGAACAGACTGGGCAGGAAAAGTGGGCAACAACCTACATGACCCCTTCCTTTGCGATTGGTGTGTCCAGCGAGGAAATTATGTGGAATCAAACAAGGCCGCTGCTTGTTTTCTTAGATAATGGTGGAGAGGCGGCCTATTTGAAGCTGCGTGTCCTGCATGACGGCTATGATTATTGCTCAGCTGTACTGAACAGTAGAGTAGAGGGGAGCAGACTGCTGCTCGGTATCCGTTTTCTAACTGATGGAGGAGATACTCATCCGAGCCTTGATCGAATAAATGGCTGCATAGCTGCATCTGATTTGCGAATTCGGGTAGAGCTTGGCGGTTGCTTGGATAATGTAGACGCGGAAGTGAGCGGGGAAAGAGCGGAGGTTAGAATCGGTGACTGCAAAGTTGCTCTGCGTATTTTGTTTACGGCATTTGGTGCAGGGACGGAGGAGCATGACGATAAACAAAAAGACAATTGGAAGTGGGAGCTCGCGAGGAACAGCAGCAGCTTTTGCTTCGACCATATTTTACATGCAGTAGAGGACAGTACAATTGATTTTGAGAAGATGGGCAAAGCAGCTTTTCTTTTTTCGCTAGTAATTGGTGAAGCAGAGCCGGAAATTATAGTAGAGACCTATGATGATGCTGTAGCAGCTAGATTTTCAAGCAAACAGAATGCTGCCGCAACCAGTGATGATCCTATTAAGCTATCCTTAGCATTGAAGCCTGCAGCATCACCATCAGCATAAAACGGTGAAGCTGCATCATTTTATGGAGGTGGAGGAGCAGGCATGAAAACGAAGTTATCGCGGGAAATAGTGAAGCAGGCGGCTGATCGTGTATATCACTATATGCTGGAGGATCATTCCGGTAGTTGGGGCATGGATTTGAACCATTGGGACTGGGTGCCGGGAGTCGGCGTCATTGCGATGCTGTCTTATTATGAGCTTACAGGTGAATCAGAGACGATGACGGAGTTAATAAAATGGTCGCAAAATAATTTACACCTTGCGGAGAAGATCAGAGTCATTAATGCGATGGCGCCATATACGGTTTTTCCAGCGCTTTATGAGCATACGCATGACCCTGTTTTTTTGGAGACAGCAGAGCGAATTGGACAATGGATGATGACGGCGGCGCCCCGTACAAGGGAAGGTGCCTTCGAGCATACGGTTACGGAAAATGTGAAATTCCCGGAGCAGGTATGGGCGGATACTATTTTTATGGCGGTTTTGTTATTGGCTAAACCTGCGAAACTCACTGGGAATGTGGATTATGCGAAAGAGGCCGTACGTCAGGTGGAGCTGCATTTAACGCTGCTGCAAGATAAGGATACGGGTGTGCTGTTTCATGGCTGGAATTCGGAGGCACGGAACCATCTTTCGGCTGCCCGCTGGACGAGAGCTAATGCGTGGATAGCGGTGGCGGTGCCGATGATAGTAGAAGAGCTGGAAGGTTTAGCAGTTGTTCCGAAGGAAACGCTCGAACGTTATCAATTGCTCATGCGCAGCCTTATTCGCTTTCAACATGAGGAAGGCCTATGGGCAACGGTGCTTGACCGTCCTGAATTTTATTCGGAGACGTCGGGCAGCGCCGGCATTTCTTGCGGCATTGTGAAAGCGGTACGTCAAGGCTTGCTCGATGCGGATTATTTGAATGCTGCCTACCTTGCGGCAGATGCTATTCTTCTTAAAATAAAGCCGAGCGGGGAAGTCATGGGCGTGTCCGGCGGGTCGCCAATCATGCCTTCAATCGAAGCTTACAATGAGATCGCTTGTTATCCAACGCTTTATGGGCAGGGACTCGTACTCATGCTGCTGTCGGAGCTATCGGACATCTCAAGCTGATATAAAAGGACCGTTTGCATCACGATGAGGTGAGCAAACGGTCCTTATGTGTGCCCAGCTTCGGCTTTATCAGACGCTGTCGATAACCATCTTTTTGAGCGGTACCATCGATTCTTCCGGGACATAAAATTTGAATTTATTGTCGCTGATTTGTCCAAGTAGTTGACGGCGGATCGGATCGGGATCCTTTAATAGATGCTCGTCTGCCTGATGATAGTCAATCGGACGCATCCAGATCGGGCTATAGCCGAGAAAGAGCTGCCTTCTTGTAAATTCGGATTGATTGATCGATCCGGCATGCCATAAATTTTGTGCGAAAATAAATACATCACCCGGCTTTCCGCACACTTGTACCTCGCCATCCAATTGCTGGCGCACATCCTTATGGTTCGGATTATAGGGCTGCCTGTGGCTGCCCGGAATAACCTTTGTATTGCCGCGGTTCGGCTGTGCCATATCGCTCAAAATATAACAGACTTTTATATAATAAGTAGCTGTTAAGCCTGCAATAACCGGAAACTGTGGATGAGGGCCGTCTTGATGCCAATCGATAAAGCTGTGGGAAGCCGTCTTTATATCATTTGGATTAGGTTTTCTCACGGTTAGATGAGAAATATGCAGCTGAATATTATGTCCAAGCAAATTAACGATTAAGGGAAGGATTTCTTCGTGATCGATCAATGAGGCAATTTCAGTGTGCCGAGAGACGCTATTATAAATATTATGAGCGAACGTATCTTCCTCCTCTGCAAGGACCTCATCGATAGCTGAATTCAGGAGGGATACCTTTTTCTGTGAAAGTATATCGGGTAAAACCAAGTATCCTTGTTCATGAAAACGGCTCATTAATTCTGGAATATTTAGCGAAGCTGTACGCATTAGCCTCTCCTCCTTCTTGTAATTAATTTTATTATATGCGACAAATTTTCGTTGTATAATGTATAGATTAATCAACTTTCTTGTAAATAATTTCATAAAAGGGATGATGGAATTGGACAAGCCTTGGTTTCGCGAGCCCGAGCTGATTTACCATGTGTTCGTGAAGGATGCTTCGCATTTTCAGAAGACAGAGGATACTTACGATCACTGGGCTTTATTCATTGTTGAAGAAGGCGGCTTTGAGTATAGAATGGGAAATTCGAGGAGCGAGAGAGCTGTAAAAGGGGAGATGGTGCTTTGTCCGCCCCATATGACCTTTTACCGTAAAACAGATGGCTTGTCATTTCATCTCATCGGGTTTCAGTGGCGGAATGCAGATAGCGCTGCCTGGGAGGACAACACCACTTTGCCCCCTACAGGAAAGCTTATTCTGCTGAACAAAAAAAGAATGAGTTCTACACTTTCGTTGCTTCGCGAAGCTCGTTATGTGAAGGATAGTCTGGCGCTGAAATACAAGCAACATCTGTTAAGGGATTTGATGTATGTCTATCAGATTGAAAGCATGAATCGTAAGATAAATTATTTATATAGCGAGAACCAGGTCCTGCAGCGCGCGGTACATATGCTTCAGCAGCAAGCGGAAGAGGGCGTTTCCTTGAAGGCGATCGCGATGGAGCTTGGCCTCAGCCAAGTGCAATTGACCAGGCTGTTTAAGCAGGAATTTCAAACGACACCAAGTTCGTACGCCGCTAATCTAAGAATGGATAAGGTTAAGCTTATGTTAGTTAATTCTTCATTAACGCTTGCGCAAATAGCAGAGCAGTGCGGGTTTACGGATGAGCATCATTTGAGCAAAAGCTTCAAGAAATCGTTTGGCATGAACCCGTCCTCTTATCGGAAAGCTTATACGATTTGAGCGAATCTATTTCGACAATAAATGCCATATAAATTTCCTTAAGGAGCATAAATAAAAAATAACCGCTGGTTTTAACCAACGGTTACCGGACAAGCTGGTATCAATAACAATAATAACGCTCCCAAATTTTGAATGAATCGTCCTTATGCTTATCCCACCAACAGATATCATCCCACCAATCATCATTGTCGAACCAATCATCATTGTCGAACCAGTCAAACCAGCCTTTCTTGTCCCAATCTTTGTCGTTCTTATTTTTACTTGGTTGGTTTGAATGATTATTGTTATTAGGATTCTTGTTGTTGTTTTGCTTATTATTATTGCTGTTGTTGCTGTTGTTGTTGCTGTTGATTGTACTTTTCGTAATGGAGAACACAGACAAGATACTTGATAAGAAACCTTTCTTTTCATCGTATGGTTCTTTACTGGATGCAGCAAATGCGGAAGCAGGATACATACAGATGGTGATCAGCAACGTAAGTGATAAGATTTTTTTGAATTTGGACATGACATCAACACCTCCCGTCCCCGCTCTAATTGCGAACTTAATGTTCGTTATAAAGAATTTTATAATAATTATATCCTTTTGTAAACGAACATTTTGAAAAAAATGGATAGTTTGGAGGAGGACTTTAGCCATAGTTTCGTAGATAATAGAGTGAAGAATACTAGTTAAATCGAAATGGAGCGGGATGTATGTTATTGTCGAAGGGTCAAAAGGTAGATATCACTAGAGGACGCGAACTTACATCTGTGAGAGTTCAATTTGGTTGGACGTCTAGAGAATCATCGATGAGCATCGATGCTGCTGCTTTTCTATTATCTGATCGAAATATCTGCGAGAGAGATGAACATTTTATATTTTATGGCAATCCACAAGCACACGATGGTTCGATTTCGCATGATGTGACAGAGAAGAGCGGTGATAAGGAGGCAATCACGATACACTTGAAGCGGCTGAGTAAAAATACGGAAAAAATAGCTTTTACAGTGACGATTCATGAGGGCGAACGGCTTGGCCATTTTATGCAAAACGCATCGCATTTATATATTCGACTAGTAAATGGAAGTACAGATGAAGAGTTGTTCCGATTTGATTATGGCTTGGCGTTTACAAAGGAAACGGCTGTAGTTGTCGGTGAATTGTATAGATATAACGGTGAGTGGAAGTTTAATGCAATTGGGAGCGGTTTTTACGGAGGGCTTGAAGCGTTATGTACAAGCTTTGGTCTAGAGATTGAGAGGGAAGAAGCAGAGGTAGCAGCTGCTGCAGCCGAAATGACTTTATCATCCATTGATTTGCGGAAAAAGATCGTCCAAATTACGTTGGAGAAGAAAAAATTAACGAGTGTTGCGGCTAGAGTAGGTATTGTACTTGATATTTCAGGTTCTATGCAGTCATTATACAGAAATGGCACCGTGCAGGAAGTAGTGGAACGAATTCTCGCGGTTGCCAGTAAATTTGATGATAACGGGATGCTCGATGTCTGGGTTTATGATACTCATTTTAGCCGATTGCCTTCTGTTTCAGAAAAAGATTTTGATCAATACGTCCAACGAAAAATATTGGATAATAACAACATACATAAGTTTGGGCGCAACAATGAACCTCCAGTTATGGAAGATGTCATTCGTAAATATACGGTGGAAGAGGAAGCGGCCACGCCAGTATTTATTATATTCATTAATGATGGCGGAGTCGTAAAACCGATTAAAAAGGTCATTACTGCCGCAGCGGTTCAGCCGATTTTCTGGCAGTTCGTTGGCATTGGTCATTCCGATTTTGAGGTGTTGAAGCATCTAGACACCATGGAAGGCCGGATTGTCGATAACGCAAACTTTATACATTTGGATGATATAGCAGCTGTATCTGATGAATTATTGTATGATCAGCTATTAAACGAATTTCCGAGCTGGTTGGAAGCTGCGAAAGCGAAGAGGATTGTTAGACCAAATTAATTAGCATTTTTTATTTACAGTAACGACAATGGAAAATCAAAGCCACCAGATCAATAGGTCTGGTGGCTTTTGTTTATTTGCTTATGGAAATAACTCGATTATCAGGATCCCAATCAATTTTACGATCAAGGCCTTCAATAACAAAACGCAAGGGAACCATGGTCATTGTATCAATAATCATCGGAGGATAGTCTAACGTTATCTGCTTGCCATCGATAAACGCTTCTTTCTCTCTAATGGTGAGATTCAGTGTATGGTTAGCATTCGATATGGTCATTTTCCCTTTTACGTATTCCACTTTTGCGCCTAGTTCATTAAATGTACTGCGAAGCGGAACGAAAGTAACGCCTTTGTAAATATAGGGATTAGAAGTGAGYGTTATCGTCTTTCCGTCGAGCTTTACTGTGATGGCTTTCTTCACTTGGCGCAGCTTTGAAACCATTTCACTTGAAGGAATATTCATTTGATTGTAATAGTCCATAATGGTTTCACTGCCTGTTCCATATCCGAATGGTTGTTTAGACCATAGAGTTCCGTCTACCTTCAAAATAATAAAAAAATCTTGATTAAGTGAATGGATCGCAAATTGTTTCACATTTGAAATGCCTGCAATGGGTGATGGATCAACTAAATCTTTAGAATTATTATATAAACCCCATAACGTTCCATCGGAATGAAGTGCTGCGCAGCTAAATGTTCCACAGCTTATATCAGAAGCCGATGTTAGAAGTTTATTGAGTTTTAAACCTTTGTTTATTTCCCACACTGTACCATCCATGTCGAGAACAATCGATTTTTCCCATGTGGCAGAAACTTTTTTAGCATAAATGCCAGGTAGCTTAAATGGACTCATCAAATCTCCTGTATCGCTGCCCCATCCATTGTAATGACCCCAAATCCAAGTTTCTCCTTTCGCATTAATTGCTGCTGAAAGGAAGCTTCCTGCGTGGACGGAGACAATATCTTTTAGTCCAGCAACTTGCTTTGGAATATTTTGTTCACTGACGCGTTTGCGATAATCTTCAGGCTTATAGGCGCTGATGTCCATGCGACCCAATTGACCCAAACCGCCGTTCCCCCATGACCATACCGTGCCATCTGACTTTAATGCTAGATTATGGTCTTCTTTTGCAGCAATATCGATGACATCTGTAAGACCATTAACCATTTTAGGTTTTGTTACAATAGCTTGTGCGTTTGTATCATAGGTATCAAAACCGCTTACGCCATCACCGTTCCCGCCCCAGAACCACACTGTACCATCTTTTTTGAGTGCGAGGCTGTAAAAGCCTGTGACTTGAACTTTAGCAACGTCACTGAATACAGGTACCGCAGCCGATTTGAAACCAATTGTTCCATCTCCCAGTTGACCAGCAAAGTTATTGCCCCATGCCCATACCATTCCTTGATTGTCTAACGCTAATGCTACGTTACCAGCCATTTCGACCTGAGTAAATCCTGTGAGCGAATTGGAACTGCTTTCTGCAGCCTTTAAATTACTGAGAGGTGTTAGTGATAATGCTAATAAAACCGCAAGGCATACTTTCGTGAAAATACGTTTTTTCAAAGGTTAGCACTCCTTTTTTTGCATTTAGGCGATTACAATTGTTTGAATGGGTATTTAATTGGTCCTAATGTATAGATGCCGATGATGTATGTTACATTCTAAACGATAAATTTCCATTTTTTGTTTCACTTTTTTTTCGAAACTTTTGGCCGCGCATAAAAAAATAGCTAATGAATAAATAATTGCCAACTTGTTATATAAGTCATTCAAGAAGAAGAGTACTATTGTAAGGAGAACGAAATAGGAAAGGCGGTTTTGTTGATCATGTCATTTGGCGTTTTTTTGGAGAAAGGTCCTGTGGCTTGGGAAATTATTCAGCAAGTAGACGGAAGAGGTAAGTTTGCGTTATCGGGCACTTGGGAAGTGGACCAGGCAGTGCACATTGGTCCATTCCAAGTGTTTGCAAGAGTGGTTCATGAGAATAACGRTAGAGATGTATTAAGCTGGACACCATGTGAAATGGTGAGTGAGAATGGATGGCGAGTTACCTTACATGTTCCGACTGGTGGTTTATACCGCTTGGAAACTTGCTTGCAGCATGATCAGAATGCGGTACTTGGTTCAGGAGCGATACGCGGAGATATGATCCATCATATCGGTGTCGGAGATTTATGGATCATAGCCGGTCAAAGCAATGCGGCAGGTTATGGAAGAGGAACGGTAGAAGATAGACCGATGCTAGGGGTTCATTTGCTAAGAAATAACGGATTGTGGGATCTCGCAACGCATCCGTTCAACGACTCCACGGCAACAATCCATGAGGTGAATATGGAGTGGGTAAATCCAGCACATAGTCCGTGGCTGCATTTTGGCAAGTTGTTGCAAAATGAGCTCCATTATCCTATTGGTTTCGTACAAACGGCTCTTGGCGGTTCTGCGCTTCGTGCTTGGAATCCTGATGAAGAAGGTCATCTTTATCGAAATATGATCGAAACGGTGCAGCGCTGCGGCGGCAAAGTGGCTGGCGTGGTATGGAACCAAGGCAGTTCCGACTGCAATTCTGAAAGCGCCGATACTTACTTGGAGCGTTTTACAAAGGTTGTTCAATATTGGCGTAAGGATTTGAACATAACTGAGCTTCCCTTTATAACGGTCCAGCTTAACCGCTTCACCAATATTCAAGAAGACAAAGAGCATCACGACAAACAATGGGGGAAGGTGCGCGAAGCACAGCGGCAAGCTGCAATATCCATACCTTCGGTTTCTGTCATACCTTCACTTGATTGTCCAATGTCTGACGATATTCACAACAGCCCTGCAGGAAATTTAATAATTGGGAGCCGTGCGGCGAATATAGCATTGCAAGCGGTTTATGGTTTACAGCGGCAGGCGTACTCGCCTAATTTGGAACATGCCATTTACATACAGGAACATGAATCGAATTCACATGCCATTAAGCTGCGCTTTAAGCATGTATCGGAACGACTATTTGCGATAAATCCACAAGCGGATTTGTTTGGTATAGAGGACGAAGAGGGTGCTATTCTATTGAATGGCTGGACCATTATATCGAGCAATGAAGTGTTGCTTAAATTATCGAGAAAGCCTAGCGGCAAACTTAGTGTTCATGGTGCATATCAGACGAATCCGGCATCTCAGATGCTGATTGATACGGGGACTTATTTGCCGATGCTGGCATTTTACAATGTGGAAGCGGTTGCTGAAATATAAACGATTTTTTTTCAGATTTCAGTGAAAGAAAGCGGTTGGAATAGAAATAGACGCTTATAAATTTGAAGTCAAATAAGCAAGGACTGTTGACCATGCAGGTAATGCTGAGGTTAGCAGTCTTTTTTATAATGACGTATATATCAATTCTAGACACAAAGATGATAATCAGAGCCATTGTTGAAGATGGATTGGCGCAGTAATATACAAGTATAGCAAAACATCTGCAAGCAGCGTCAATCACACTCGAATAATGGAGGGGATTATCATTATGCTTACAACACAAAGCGAACTATTAAAGCCGCTATCTAACGAACAACTGGAGCAATATCATAAAGACGGATTTGTTATCATCAAAAAAGGCTGCAGCGCGGATTTAATCGATGCTTTTAATAGACATATTTATGAACTGCGTTCTACACCGCTTGATGAAACGCCGGATTGGGCACGCACCTCCGAGAAAGCACGCTATTCTACTCGGCTGTTCAACCCGCACCAGCATGACAGCTTCTCGCGACAAGTGATGAAGCTTCCGATCGTTAGGGGTGCTCTAGCTCAGCTGATGGAGAAGGAGGCCGTATGCGTGCAAAGTATGTTCTTCTATAAAGAGCCGGGTTCGCCTGGTCAAGCTGCGCATCAGGACTACTACTATATCAAAAACGATCCAATGACCATGGTTGCCGCTTGGATTGCGATGGAAGAGCAGGTAGATGTACAAAACGGCTGCTTATGGGTTATTCCTGGCACACATAAGCTTGGGCTTCTGCCGCATGGCAAGGTGAAAAATGTCGATGAGCATGAAGAATGGACGGACGAGACAGAAGGCATCGATTTAAATCAACAGATTCCTGTTATTATGGAAAAAGGAGATATTCTTTTCTTCCATGAGCTTTTAATTCATTCCTCTAACCGTAATCGGAGCACTGACCGCTGGCGTCGTTCTTATGTTTGTCATTACATTCGTGAGGATTCAGCAGTTACATTGCGTGAAGATCTGCGCGAGAAATATGCGTTGATTTAATGGCTAATTCTGTAACGTTCAACAGAATCAAATCGGCTTACGCAGGCACAGTTATTTATCCGGCTAACGGTCGTTATGGCCCTCGTGTACAAGAGGATATACAGCTCGTACTGCTGCATTCGGGCGAGATGAGCATTGAGATTGATGATGAAGTTCATGAGATAACGCCTGGGTCTGTCGTGCTGCTAAAGCCTGGGCACCATGAACTGTTTACATTCTGGGGCAAGGGTGAAACCTGGCATCGCTGGATATCCATTCATATTGAGGACTTATCCGAGACGGAAAAAGATTACTTCGAGGAACTTCCGCTATGTCAGCGCATCTCGGAGGAGATGAATCGATTAACAGATTTAATGCTTTCTGTGCAATATGCTCATCCATCCGAAAGTGATCTGCTTCGCAGCTTGGGTATGTCAGCGATCCTGTTATATGTCTCTGAAATGTCGCGGACTCGAGCACTTGAGGAGATTCATCCGTCTATTTTAACAGCGAAAAGTCTGATTCACAGTACTTACTACGAGGAGATAACTTTGACTATGCTCGCGGAGCATGCAGGTGTCTCGCCAGAACATCTTGTTCGATTGTTTCGAATGAGCGAAAAAACGACCCCGATTAAGTACCTTTGGCATTATCGGGTGTTAAAGGCTGTTGAATATTTAACCCATACTGGTTTATCCATTACTGAGATTGCAATAAGATGCGGTTTCAAATCAACCTTCCATTTTGCAAGGATGGTTAAAAAGCAGATGGGGAAGACACCAACCGAAGTAAGGCAGTTCTCATGGAAAGGCAATCAAATCGAAAAAGCATAAAAAAGTTCGCAGTGAATATCCTGCGAACTTTTTTTCTTACTTCTTCTGAAGCTCTGCTTCTATAAAACGAATCCATTCGCGCGAAGCGAAGGATAAGTACTTGTCTTTGCGCCATATCATCGACAATTGCCATGGGATTACAGGCTGAACAACGGAAACCGAAGCAAAACGTTTTTTGTCCAGCTGTCGGCATATGCCCTCAGGCAATAGCGTTACACCGTATTTAGCTGCAATCATTTCCGTCATGAAATCCCATTGCGAGCTCTCAAACACGATTTTGGGCTCGAAGCCTGCTGCTTCACAATGTTCTTTAATTAAATGATGGATCGTAAAATCTTTGCGAAACATAATAAATGGCTCTGATTCTAGCTGCTTCATCTCAATCATGCTCTGACCAGCAAGCTTGTGTTCAGCATGAACAACAAGGCGTAAATTCTCGTTGATGCAGGGAAGGACATGATACCGTTCCACGTCCTTAACGGGAAGAATGACCATACTGAAATCCAGTTCTCCATGGAGAATATCTTGTTCCAAGCTTTTCCCGCCTTGTTCAATGACATGCAATCGAATTTGAGGATAATGAGACAAAAATTTCTCAATAATGAGCGGTAAAAAATATCCGCCTACCATGGGAGGAATGCCTAAGCGCAGCGTTCCTTTTTTTAATTTCACAACTTCCTCAAGTTCACTCGACATATCCTCAAAGGATTGTATAATCTGTTTCGCTGAACGGAGAATCGATAGGCCAGCATCCGTCAATTCGATCTGCTTGGAGGAGCGATCTATCAGCTGTGCACCAAGATCCTCTTCAAGCAACCGTACCATTTTTGATAATGAGGGCTGGGTTACATGCAGCTTGCGTGCGGCTTGTGTGAAGCTGCCCGCTTCAGCAACCGCGACAAAATAATTTAAATGTTTAAGATCCATTTATATTGCTCCTTCAGCTTTAGAGCAGGAATCAATTGATAATCTGCTTTATGAGCACCTATAGTGAAAAGGAATGAAAACTATGCGATATATGTATTTTACCTATATATAAGATGGGTGTAAACTTAGCGTTATCGAAAAATTTTATGAAGAAAAAAGGTGTTACCATGAACGTATTAGAAAAATTAGTTGTCCCTTTATCATCAAGACCAGCATCAGAATCACTAACCATTAAGGAATCGATTGTTCTGCCGCCAGATACCAATCATCACGGAACGATTTTTGGTGGAAAGCTTATGGCATATATAGATGATGTGGCTACGATAGCCGCAACAAAGCATGCTCGTCGTCCCGTCGTTACGGCTTCAACAGACTCCGTCGATTTTCTTCATCCAGTAAGAAAAGGCGATGCAGTAAGCTTATCGGCTTTCGTTACTTGGTCACATAAAACGTCTATGGAAGTGTTTGTCCGAGTAGTGACGGAGGATTTGCTTACAGGCGGTCGCAAGGTGTGCGCTACCTCATTCCTGACGTTTGTTGCATTAGGTGATGACGATAAACCAACAGTAGTGCCTGGCGTATTAGCCGAATCAGATGAAGAGCGGCTATTGTTCTCTACTGCACCAGATAGGAAAGAGGCAAGACGTATACGAAGACAAGAGAGTAAGCATTTTGCCAACTACATGGGAACAGATTATGCTTTTAAAGAAACGCAATCCAAATCAGTCCCACAGCATTCCATTAATAAAGGTTACGAATCGGCTTGGGGTTCGGACTGGTAAACGTATAATTGGTTTTACTAAGCTGCTGTAATTGATTACAGCAGTTTTTCGTATTCAAGGTGGTAAATTGTTTTGAAAATAAGGATAACCTGTTGCCGCATATCCTATAACGAGCAAAAATTCGTTCAAAGGAGCATGCGATGCATAATGCAGGGACTTTATTTTTGAAGCTGATCGTTCATCTTTTTTCGCTTCTTTTTATTTTTCCCGCAATTTTGTTCTCCATTCTGGTGCTATGCTTGACGGATAATGTGAAATCCGGAATGGTTATGCTTATTTCTGCGTTGATTCTTCATGTTATTGTGAAAATTAGCAGCTACTCGTATTCTTTATCACAAGGTGATCATAAATATCGAATAAACAGGCGAGAAACCGAAATTTTTAGTGAGTGGTCATATGAAAAAGAATCCCCGCCACCACTTGTGGACATTTATCGTGAAATTGATTGTTGGAATGGGGAAACTGAGACATTATACCGCATGATTCGAAATCGTGAACAAGCTAATTACTCGGAGGATCGTACTGAAGGATGTGTAGCATGCAAGCAGAATAAGTGCGGAAATAGGCATGAAGATTAGAATGGGAAAAGCAGTGAAATGGATGATCAGAAAATATTACCAGCCATATTAATAAATATTAATGACGTTATGCCCCTGAATTCATATAAGATATGCGAAAGATATGTAAACAGGGAGGTTATATGATCATGGAAAAGAAACGCTGCTTATTCTGTTCTGAGATCGTACCCATCGAACAAAAAGGTGAGTATGAGCGCTATTTGGGCTGCAACTGCGCACCGGGAAGTTATTACAGTTTATTAAGAGATAGTTACCTTGCTATTAACTCATTGTCCTATCCTATAAAAAATAAACGTTTTCCCATTATATCGGGGTACATTAGAGAACAATTAGATTGTGGTGAAAAGATTACTCTTACAAATGATGACTTGGAAACGATTGAGAAAGCACCACATATTCCACTTACAATTGAAGATAAAGAAGCACGGCTTCTTCAATATTTATATCGTCATTCCGATGATCCTGGACAACCGATCGTCATTCAGCCGCTTTCACAAAATTTTAATTTAACTTATTCTCCAAACCTGCAAGAGCTCGTGTACATTGTGGAGAAACTAAGGGAAGCTCAATTGATTGTTAGAGAAGGGATTACTTTTAAGCTTACGGAGAAGGGATGGAACGAAGCAGCAGCAAGAGCAGGGGGAAGGAAGTTGAAAACTTGCGGTGTGCTGCTCCCAGACAATCAGCCATTGCGAGCGGAATGGTTTGAGCATGTATTTCCGAAATTAGAGCAGTTTGGTTATTTGCCGTTTATGTTTCAACAATCAGATACAGGCGGCAATGAAAATTATTCCATAACGAAGCTAGCTGAAAGCAAGCTTATCATTGCGGATATTACAAGCCATTCACCGGAGGTTTATTTTGCAGCTGGGTATGCGCTTGGCGCAAATGTTGAGGTCGTGTGGACGATGAATAGCACACAGGAGGACGAGCTGTGCGTTCAGCCGGAGTCCATTAGGCCAATGATATGGGATGATGCGGGGGAGCTTGCTGCGCTGCTTCAGCAGCGGCTGAGCTTTAAGAAATAATCTATAGAATCAATACACAAAACACACGCTTAAAAAGGTGTGTTTTGTGTTATTTATGTTAATCTACGTCTAGCTGCACATCGTGGCAGGTTTTAAGGCGGCATTAAAAGCAGCACGATTTTCCCATAAGAATGAGTGAATTTGGCTTGACTCATCAAAGAAATGCTCCTGCTCATCCATGTAATCTTCACCTAATCCATGTACGCTGAATCGATCCTCACTGTTATTCATTAGAGTCCATTGTCCTCCACGTTTGCGATCTGCGAATACAAAATAAAATTTTTGACCGGTTGCATCCCACTGGGCGAGTTGCTTGAAGTTTTCTAAAATAAATGCAATATCATTTTTCTTTTTGATCAACATGGTTCATCTCCTCTTTCTTTATAAAAATAATTGTCATATTAGCGTGTATGCTCGCATAAGAACAAGACAAGAATATACGATTTTATCAGAAAAGTATGTCAAACGGTAGGAACGATTTATAGGATTGTTTGACGAATAATGGCGTACTTGATATATGATGAAATCAGTTATACTATAAATGTCAAATAACATCAGCAGCTGAAAGAAAGGATGTTTGTAGATGAGCATTTATTTTGCGCTTTTACGAGGAATTAATGTTGGCGGCAATAATATGATAAAAATGGCTGAGCTTAAACGAATGTTTGAGGAGCTTGGCTTTGCACGTGTGCAGACGTATATTAACAGCGGGAATGTCATTTTCGAATCAAACGAGAATGCAAACAAACTAGAAGAGACAATTGAGAAGCAGATTAGTGAAGTGTTTGGATTTAATATCGCTGTAATACTGAGGACGTCGGATGAACTTGTAAGCATTATTGATAAATCACCTTTCAATGCGGCTGAGTTGACCGAAGGTCAGAGTATACATCTCACTTTATTAAAAGAGGCGCCTACACAAGAACAAATTAATAATTTGCCTGATGTAGACCTAGGCAATGATGAATATTACATAAGCGGCAAAGAAATTTATGTGCTTTATCGAAACAGTATTCTTGATTCCAAGCTGCCCAAAAAATTTCAAAATTTACTGCCAGCTACAGCTCGAAACTGGAAAACAATTATGAAGCTTGATGCGATGGCAAAAGCTTTAAAATAAGTACAGTGTTTGAGCGAAAAAAAAAGGATCGGGCACTATTCTTATAAAAAGAATAGACCCGATCCTTTTTAACATTAATGTTTGTTAGCCGTTAGCTGCCTCATCTTCAACGTTCAGTTGCCACAAGATGCCAAGCTTGTCCTTTACTTGGCCGTAGCATTTGCTCCAGAACGTTTCTTGGAGTTCCATTAGAACCGTGCCGTTTTCCTTCAGCTTATGAAATAGTGATGTTACTTCATCTTTATCTTTGCTGACGATCGAAAGGCTTATATTGTTTCCTTCAATAAAGGGCATTCCAGGGAATACATCAGAAAACATAACATTGCTGCCTAAAATGTTTAAGCGAGCGTGCATGACTAAGTTTTTTGCTTCCTCAGGAAGGGGATATTCTGGGTTTGGTGGAATATCGCTGAAAGTAGTGAAATTTGTAATTTCAGCCCCAAACACTTGCGCATAATATTCGACCGCTTCACGACAATTCCCATTGAAATTCAAATAAACATCAACTGCCATTTTATTCACTCCTTCATGATTATTGGCTCATTATTGCTCCAATATTTTCATTCCAATTGTATCATTAGATGGTCTGGAATCAAATTTTTTTTGAAAATTTAAGATGTTATTTTAGAAAAGATTAGGCAGGATGACAAATAGAAAAACAATAAGAATGATGATACTGCTTATCCGGCTCATTAGTATGTAAGCATCGCTAGGTTCTGAATTTCCTTTAACCATCCAGCCGTATCTCATGTACCAACCGAACTTAGGGAAGAAGATATTAAGGAATGCAATGATGACAAAAAGGATAGCAAACAATACCACAAGAATCAGCCCCTTATTTGTGTATTCGCGATTAAATGAAGGAATTAAGAAAGTTAAAAATAGTTGATCGCTATTTCTTTTATTGTACATGATAAAAGGCTACAGCAGACTAATAAAATGGAATAAATTCCTTATTAATATTGATTTATGTAATGGAAAAAGGAAGACCACAAGGCCCACGAAATGGTCCTTGTGGATAATATAAACGTCTATATACTTGCACCGATACGGGTTAGACCTTCTTTTTAGTATCCTTTACCATGACCAGCGCCAACTCCGCCAACTCCACCATATCCACCGTATCCGCCAACTCCGCCAAATCCGCAACTGCAAGCGATAATCACCAAGAGAATAAAGAGGACTAAGATGATCCCTAAGCTCGAGAAAGCTCCACCAACGTGACCAGACATTTTTCATTGCACCTCCTTACGTTCTGTGTACTGTGTAATTTATGCTGGATGGGTATTTGTTGATTGGGTGTTTGTTACCTAGCTAAATGAATCATGTCATAAGCCTAGTTATAAGTTAGACAGAAGCGAAAAAGAAGTATGACTGTCTTGGGGGTGACAAACTTGAACATGAAAATGCATTACTTTATAATGTGCTTAATAGAAATACAATTCATAATATGATGTTTAAGCCACATAAGTGGCTGAAGGAGTGATTGATATGAGTACTGCAAATCGTGGAGTTAATATCGGACCTCCTAGATTTAAAATAGCGGTTCATTCCATTGTCTGGTTAGCGCAGAGCGGCAGCATCTTATCAAGTGCGATGATTGCAAATCAGGTGAATTCGCATGCAACTTTTATGAGAAGAGTTATGCAAGCATTAGCGGCAGCCGGCATTGTGGAGTCAAAGGGCGGTAGAGAAGGCGGATATATTTTAAGAAAAACGGCGAATGAAATTACATTAGGCGACATTTACGCGGCAGTAAATACATGTACAGCTGAACCAGAAGGTGATGGTAATTGTGGAGAAACAGGCCATAAACTGGACGTAGAGCTGGAAAAAATTCTGTTTGAAGCTGAGCAAAAAACGATTGATTACCTTCGTCAGTATACTATTAATGATGTGATGGAGCGTGTAGATTTTTTTGTCGTTTAATTTTTTCAACAAAGTACTAGTCAAACGTTTTGAAACGAATTATAATGTGCTTAAATGAGTTGCAGTTAAAACTGCACTTTTATTTTTGTATTATATGTGCTTATTACAAGCACAGTTAACTTTGAAGATTATGGGGGTATGACCTAAATCGGAAATAACAACAGTAAGCATTAAATATTTGAAAAGAATAGTCTGTTTTATAATGTGCCTTCATAGGTTGCATTAACCGAGAAAAAAAGGAGAGTCTACAATGGAAATATTAGCGTTGGTATTGCAGGGGCTATTAGGTTTGATGTTTTTGATGGCTGGATTCGGTAAAGTATCGGGGTCGAAGATGCATGTTGACGGCTTTAAACAATGGGGCTTGCCGCAATGGTTCCGAGTTGTAACGGGTGTCGTTGAATTAATCGCTGCCATTGCTTTAATTATTGGATACTGGGAGCACAGCTGGGCAGCAGCTGGCGCGTTATTGCTTGGCGTTACAGCTATCGGAGGTACATTAACTCATGTACGTGTAAAAGATTCTTTCAAACAAACTTTCCCGATCATCCTCGTAGGTGTTTTATCATTTGTACTATTTTTTATCCGACTATCCGATTTATCTGATTTTCCTGGGTTTAACTAAGCTGTACTAGAT
>NZ_JBFTPZ010000071.1:0-60636 GCF_056398745.1 Paenibacillus sp. 01T424
CATGTATTAGGCACGCCGCCAGCGTTCGTCCTGAGCCAGGATCAAACTCTCCAAATTGGTGTTTGACTTGCTCATAACTTTTATCGCTATATTTGCTCATCCCGAAGGATTTGCAAGGCAGTTATTACTCGTTGTTCAGTTTTCAAAGAGCAATCTTTTCTTTCGTGTCAACCGCGTATTTCGTATCGGCGACTTTTATAATATATCACGTTTGCCTATCTCTTTGCAAGTACTTTTTTTCGTTTTTCGACATTTTTTTTAAAATGTCGTTTTCGCGATTATGTATCCTGTAAAAGCGGCGAGTACTAATATATCATCTGATACTAATATAAGTCAAGCATGTTTTCTACTTTTTATTTTAAACAAAAGAAGCGCATGCCTGCCTCTATAAACATAGGGCATGACATGCGCTTCTACTATTATAAACGGTTGAATCATTAGCTTGTTTTCACGTTGTTCATATATCGAAGTTCAAGCGCACCTATATCTCCTGCTTCATTCATAACAGCAACCTCACGAATGTACTCCCGCTTTACAAGCTTCTGAAGAACAAGTGATAAATCACCATGCAAAATATTTAATGTGGAGTGTGATTGCAGCTCCGCAATACTCCAAGGCTCTTCGCGACTGCCAAGTATATTAAATAATAACGCGCAGCTTGTTTTCATTTTGCTCATAACGGAAAACTCGCAGCCAAGCATAACTAATTGTACTCGTTGCTCCAATGTTTCTGGGCTTACCGTTAGCTCCTCGTAGAGCTTATATATTCCTGGGTGAACTCGCTTCAGCTGTTTCCACACGGTTAGCTCAGGATGCCTTCCTTCTTCTATAAGAACGATATGAGCCCAATGATGCAAGGCTGTCAGCACATGACTGTATGCATCCAACAAATTACCATCCAATAGATCCTGCTTTGCTTGTAAATACGTTCTTAAGAAACCCGTAAATTCAGCAAACTGCTTTTGCTCCCGCATTGAAGCAGGAAACTGAAGCAGACGTTCACGAACACTGCTCAGATAGCCGTCGCGATCCACCAAGATCTCCCCCCGAACTAGCCATTCGATAATATTGCGGTTTTCGCCACCAGACAACCATTCACTCAATCCATTCGAATCAATCGTTCGAATCAATACCCGTTGATCCTCGATTTGGACATGCTCCGTATCATTCCGCTCAATCTCTTCATTCATTACAACAAGTACTAATGAATCTAATCCATCAGCTAAAGGATTATAAGGATATGGGTTTTCAATAACAGCCAAACCGATTAAATGAGGTTCATCTCGATAGCTGTCCGAGAAGTACGCTTTTATATGTTCCACTGGTTCCTCCATATAGCTAATCACATTTTATTACGCTATAATAATATTCTACAGTTTTATTCTTTTTCGACAGGTTGGAGGCACATTCCTGCTTACTAACTCAGAAACTGTTTCAAAATCATAAGTCATTGGTCATAGGAAGGGTATGAATACATGAATAAGTTCTTTTTCAAGTCAGCCAAAATCAATGAATTCCGTCTATGGGGACTCGTTTTCACCCTTGTTGGCATGGGAGTCATGATACTCGGAACAGCCGGCATTGTTTTTTGGGGACAAGCAGGCAAAATTATTGCTGCTATCTTCATGGTAATCGGCATGATCTCCTTGTTAATCAGCGTAGCCGTTTATTTCTGGGCTGGCATGATGTCAACAAGCGCCACAATGCTTCAGTGTCCAGAATGCTCGCGTCCAACCAAGATGCTTGGAAAAACAGATCGTTGTATGTATTGCAAAACGATACTTACGCTTGATCCTGCACAAGCAACAACTACTCCTTCTGAACAGCAAGTTTAACCTATAGTGAATATACGGTTGATTCTTTCTTAGGAAACAACCTTTATTCTACTAAGAAGGTAAAAAGCTAATAAAACCAACTTTTGATCGCAGCATTATAAAAATAAGAAACGCCTCCTCCATGTCTTCACATGTGAGGAGGCGTTTCTTATTTAACATTTATAAATGAATTATGGCCTAAGCTTAAGAGAATCGTCGATAGATTTCCAAATAGCTTCCGTTTGGAACGCACGCTGCCATGTTGCTACACCCGCTAAATCATATTTACGCGCAAGCGCTACTCGAGCTTTAATGGATACTTCATCCTCAATCCATATTCGCATCAAATTTCCGTCTTCCGTATATTCCACGTAATTCTGACCTGCTTTTGCATCAAACACTGGCTTAAGTTTCTTAGTCGTAATAATCTCATTAACCTTCTTCATGCCTACTGCCTTTGAGGAAACGTCTATTTTACCGTCTTCCCCTTTTTTTTCAGTCCATATCCGGGTATACAGAGGCATGCTTAAAATAATTTTACTTGCTGGTACTGCATCCTCCTGCATGATACGAACAAGAGAACTCTCTGTCCAAGGCAGCGATGCTACCGAACCCGATTTTGGACTCGCAGCCCAATGCTCATCGTAAGCCATGACCATCATATAATCTACAACATTGCCAAGCGCTGCACGATCAAGAAACAGCGACCACATCTCACTATTCGACTTGGGCGTTACATCCACGGAGACAACCAAGCCTTGCTCGTGTAAAAGCGGAGTCAGCTCCCGAACAAATTGTACAAAGTTAGCTTTATCCGACGTGTGTACATTTTCAAAATCTAAATTAATCCCTTGCAATCCATATACTTGAGCAAAGCCGATCAGCTGCTGTATCATCGAGAACCGAGTTTCCACTGACGCTAATGCCTTTGTCGTTCGATCAGGCTCGAAGCTATTGCTGAACAGCGCCCAAATCTGCATCCCTTGCTGATGTGCCCATTTTACATATGCGGGATCAGCCTTGCCTTTTATTGTTCCTTTGTCGTCGGCAAGTTCAAACCAGGTTGGACTTACGACATTTACTCCCTGCATCGGCGCTATTTTGGCAGTATCGATTTTCCGTTGATAAACAGCTTCCCATGTCATATTAATTTTATTGCCGAGCACCTTCCACGCAATAAATGGAGGTTCTGACGCCTGCTCGGGCATTTTCTCAATAGAAGTAAGCTTCACATCTTTTTTATTCATAAAACCGATGATGCCTTCGCTGTTTTGAACAAGCAGCCAACCTTCCTGCTCTTTCCAAATTCTTATTGACTGTGATTGAGGAACTTTTTGAACAAAAGGCGCTCGAATAGTCGCTTCGGTTCGAATAGCCGCCCCTTTCTCAGGTGTAGCCTCAGCGAGCTGAACCATGTCTCCTGCATTCAGCAGCGTTACTGTGCCTGTCTCTTTTACGAATTCTACTTTCAGCCCATATAACTCCTCCAAAGGTTCTGCAGGAATATAGACCGTATCATTAGACGTTTCTGCAGTAATCGTTAGATCATATGGTTTTTGGTTGATAGTCGCCGTTAAAGAATCCGTCTTGAGGTGAAGCACCTTATTGGCAGTTGTCAAAATGATTGAACCTGAATCAGGCTCATATCTTATAGGCTTGTCCGCTCCTAATACCTGCTCCAGCACCGAAAGCGGCAGCTTAACTTCATCATTTTCGATAATAGCTCCTTGCTCCGCTTCAACGCCTTGAATAAATATAGGATGCTCTGACTTATAATTTGGTTCTACCTTTTCATTGTTTGGAATAAAACGCATATATCCATACCAACAAAAGACAGCTATTACTCCTAACAAAAACAACAATATTATGCTCCGAACACCTCTGTTGCCTTTTCGGCGTGGCGCTCGGTTGTACATCGTTTCCAAGTCATCACTCTCCTGTAATGTTAACTTCAAAATACTATTCGACTATTAAAAAACGTGCAGATTAGCGTTGTATCGCTTCCCGGCACGTTCTTGTAGGCATAACGCCAATTATTTCGCTGATTTAGTATTGCAAGTCGAGCAAACACCGTAAATTTCCATCCGATGTCCTTCAACCACAAAACCTGTTACACGTGACGCTGCACGTTCTACCTCAAGCAGCGGTGGATAATTAAAATCGACGATTGAACCGCAATTTTTGCAAATGGCATGGTAATGATCGGATAAATCCGAATCAAACCGGCTTGAATCATCGCCATAAGTCAGCTCACGCACTAATCCAGCTTCTACAAATAAACGCAGATTGTTATATATGGTAGCTACGCTCATGCTCGGGTAAACTGGTGAGAGCGCTTTATAAATTTCATCTGCAGTCGGATGCGACATCGAGTCCATCAAGTAGCTTAATATGGCGTGACGTTGCGGGGTCATTCGGACGCCATTCATCTTCAGTTGCTCAAGTGCTAAGTTAACGCTGGCTCCCATTCCCCTCACGCCCTTCCTTAAAGTTATTAAAGCTATTGTACGTTCTTATTTAAGAGTTTGTCAATGAAAGCGCCTTTTTAGGATAGTCCAAATTGCTTAATTGCAATGCTGTTCGTAGCATTAATCTGAATCCTGAAAGTGCCGTCGCCAATAGTGCCTCTTATCGTTTTCTTACTTACTTCAAGCGGCAAATCGGACACAATATTACCGAAAGTTACCGATCCATACATCGTAAAATGAGCATTCGCCGGTATTGCAAGCTTTACCTCTCCGACGGAGCTATCGAGATCCCAATCTCCGCTAACTTCAGCACTGCTTAGTTCAATGTTCCCATTCAGCGTATCCGCTTTAACAGAACCGCCTGCACCGTCCATTTTGATTTTCCCGTTTTTTGTTTCTGCTTCAATGTTTCCATCAATCTGCTTGATCTCCAAACTGCCATTGAGTGTATTGGCATAAAGCTTACCTTCAATAGAATCTGCAGTAACCGTACCATTTTTTGTTTCAAGACTGGTATCACCGGTTATGCTTTTCACATTAATTCCGCCATTATTACCTTTGACGGAGATAGGACCTTTAATGTTGCTTACGGAAACAATTCCGCTATTGCTTCGGAGCTCAAGGCCGCCTGGCAGCGTCAAATTCATGACTTCAATTGAACCATTGCCTGATTCAACTTTCATCTTTAATACAGGCTTCTGTTCCTCAGCATTCTGAGGCGGTTGTTCAGATTGACCATTTAAACCTGCATCTGTATCCGTAGGCTTTTCAGTTGCGGACTGATCGTTCAAATCAACATCAGATGCTCCCGCATCAACTTCTTCGCCAATCGTATCAATACTTTCCGAACCCAAGGATAACGGTGTTTCTGTAGGCTGTTGATTAACCTCAACCTGATCAGACAAAGACATTGGTACGGTAATAATCATATTCATTCTCGGTTTTCTGCTGCCGTTAGCGCCATAGGTTTGACCCTTCGCCTCCAACGTTACTTCAGCGCCTGGATTAATTTTGACGGTTGATTGCTCTGCGATCGCATCAGCCTCCGTTTTGCCTGGCACATCAACCCATACAGCAGTCAAAAGCTCTATTTCCTGTACGTCACCCGATCGAATGGTTACTTGCCCATTGGGATTAACAACACGAATGAGAGAAATCGCTTCATCTAAAGGAACCTTAATGATGGTCTTCTCATAATGAAATCCTTTCTCTTCTCCAAATTCTGCTGCCCCGTTCAAATCAACATTAAATTGATCCAGCCAACGATAAGGAATATCCGCGTATTGGGTCACAACGTAAGCGGTCAACGAAATCGCAACAGCAATCATCGCGCCTCCAATATCAAATCGAAGCTTTTTTTCTATGTCTTTAAACTTTATGCTGTATAGAATGATTTCTAAACCTAACAATATAAAAATAACCGGCCACCATTGACCAAGCAATGAAATATCATTCCGTCCTTGAATTTGATCCCAGAGAAGCAATCCTCCCACGACCAATACCAGTGCCGCTGCTGTAAAGCGTCCCAGCTTAAACATAGTAACTCTTCCTTTCCTTGAACGTGACAGCAGCAATATTGAAGCGATTATAATAATCGGGCCAACACATAACTCCGCTAGTTCATTCATCCAGGGTAAAATCGCTTGTGGAGGCTTCACTAAAATAAGCATGACGCTTCCCGCCGCCAAAAGTAAAATACCATGTGTGCGATTCAGTGCAACGGGGTTGTTATTATCGACATCCGCGCTTTGCAAGGAATCAAACACGCTAATAAAATAAAAGATAGGAAGCATAATACCTAAATAAACGATCAACAGCAAATGTCTGCCGCCATCTGAATCGGCTAACCTTACAATCGCCGTCAAATCCAGCCAAAAGGCCGCAATTAACAGTAAGCCTTTCGGATGCTGTCCCGTATACATATGTCCTGCTCCTGGCATAGCAAATGCGAATAATACGGTGAGAAGTCTATTTTTTATTCGTTTTATTCTGAGCTGACCCAACGTACACCCTCCAAGTGCTTTATATTATCGAGGAGCACTAACAATGCTTCTGATTTAGGCAGTGTAATATACACCTGCAGCAAAATCTGCTCGCCTTCCTCTTCACCCTCACATTCTTCCAGCAGCATTTTTCTCATGATGATTTTCCGATCAGTCAGTAGGCTATTTAATTCAAGCATAGCTTGAGATAAATTATTAGCTTTTATTTTGAGCAAGTGCTCTTTCTTTGCACTAATATACCTTTTTTCCAGCTTATTAAACGCCCATAATGTTACAAGAACCATGATCGTTGCGGTAGCTGATGCAAAATAAAAGCCTGCTCCGACTGCTAATCCAATTGCAGAAACGACCCATAGGGACGCCGCTGTCGTTAAACCCGTTATTGATTTTCCGGTAAATAAAATAGTACCTGCACCTAGAAATCCAATGCCTGTAATAACTGCGGCTGCAAGTCGCGCTGGGTCAACCCGTACGTTAGGCTCGTCGACAAATGCTGAGAAACCGTACATGGATAGCAGCATCAACAAGCAAGAACCTAAACAAACTAGAATATTCGTTCGAAGTCCAGCAGCATGATTCGACTGTTCTCGCTCGAAGCCAATAAGTCCGCCCAATAGCAAGGCAAGCAGCAGCCTTAATAAAATATGAAGTTCACTAATATACCAAGGATTATGAAGTGTACTTAGCAGCATAAACAATCCCGACCTTTCTATATTCGCTATTGTAACATAATTGTATGCAGCGTATGGAGCTTACAGGTCTTCTGTCCAGAGTGATGTTCAAAAAGAAAGACGCGGTTCATCATGTTGATGAACCGCGTCTTTTTGCGTGCAACTGCTCTTATTTCAAGCGCTCTACAAGCAGCTTATTCACGAGTGCAGGATTTGCTTTCCCTCTTGATTCCTTCATAACCTGACCAACAAGGAAACCAATTGCTTTATCTTTACCTGCTCTGTAATCTTCAACAGATTGCGGATTTGCTTCAACGATCTGGTTAACGATGGCTTGAATAGCGCCTTCGTCACTGATTTGAACGAGACCCTGTTCCTCTACAATCTGCTGTGGTAGCTTGCCTGAATCCAGCATCGCTTTAAATACCGTTTTGGCAATTTTACCGTTGATTGTGCCTTTCTCAAGCAAACCAATCATTTCACCTAGGCCTTGTCCAGTAATTTTCACATCGGTAATTTCTTGACCGTTGGCATTCAAATAACCAAGCAAATCACCCATGATCCAGTTCGATACGGATTTGGCATCCTTCGTGTAGGAAAGGCTCTCCTCGAAGAAATCAGCAAGCTTCTTAGATGAAGTAATAACTTCAGCATCATAGGAAGGTAAGCTGTAATCAGCCGTATATCTCGCTTTGCGCGCATCAGGCAATTCTGGAATTGTCGCACGAATGCTTTGCTTCCAATCTTCACTAATATGAAGCTGTACTAGATCCGGGTCCGGGAAGTAGCGATAATCATGTGCTTCTTCTTTGCCGCGCATAGAGAAGGACTTACCAAGTGCATCGTCAAAACGACGAGTCTCCTGAATGACCTCACCACCGCTGTCGAGAATTTCCGCTTGGCGGAACTGCTCATACTCAAGGCCGCGCTGAACGCCGCGGAAGGAGTTCATGTTCTTAAGCTCCGCACGTGTACCAAATTCCTTTTGTCCGTATGGACGAAGGCTTATATTTGCATCACAGCGCAAGCTGCCCTCTTCCATCTTCACATCAGAAACGTCGCAATACTGCATGATGGCTTTGATTTTCTCGAGGTATGCTTTAGCTTCCTCAGGTGTACGAATATCAGGCTCTGATACGATCTCAATTAGCGGCGTACCTACACGGTTGAAATCGACAAGTGATGCATAACCGCCATCGACGTGAGTCAATTTGCCTGCATCCTCTTCAAGGTGCAGCCTTGTGATCCCAATTCGTTTGGTTTCTCCGCCCACTTCAATATCAATCCAGCCATGTTCACCAATCGGTTGATCGAATTGCGAAATCTGATACGCTTTTGGCGAATCGGGGTAAAAATAGTTTTTACGGTCAAACTTGCTGATATCTGCAATTTGACAGTTCAAAGCCATTGCCGCTTTCATTGCATATTCAACGGCTTGGCGATTCAATACCGGCAAAACGCCGGGATGTCCAAGGCATACTGGACAGGTATGGGTATTCGGCGGCGCGCCGAAAGCCGTAGAGCAGCCGCAAAAGATTTTACTGTTCGTATGCAGCTCCACATGGACTTCCAGCCCGACAACCGTCTCGTATTTGTTCGGTTCAGACATTCGTATCGATCCCTTCGTAAACGTATATAGATCCGCTTATAGCTGCGGACGTTGTTTATGATGCTCTGTATGCTGCTCGAACGCATGAGCGGCGCGCAGCACCGTCGATTCGTCGAACGCTTTCCCGATAATTTGCAAGCCAATCGGCAAGCCATCTGCCGTTCCACAAGGAACGCTAATGGCAGGAACGCCAGCCAAGCTTACCGGTATCGTACAGATATCGTTTAAATACATCGTTAATGGATCTCCAACTTGCTCTCCGATTCGGAACGCAGGTGTCGGAGCCGTAGGTCCGATGATGAGATCATATTGGCTGAACACTTGGTCAAAGTCCTGCTTGATAAGTGTACGCACCTTCTGAGCTTTCAAATAATATGCGTCATAATAGCCAGAGCTTAGAGCATAGGTTCCAAGCATAATCCGGCGTTTTACTTCAGCGCCAAATCCTTCGCTGCGGGATTTCTTATACAAATCAATGAGATTTGCAGGATCTTCCGCACGTACACCGTAACGTACGCCGTCGAAACGAGCTAGATTTGACGATGCTTCCGAGGAAGCAAGCAAATAGTAAGTAGCGATTGCATACTCCGTATGCGGAAGTGAAACCTCTTCCCAAGTCGCGCCCAGTGATTCGTATACTGCCAGCGCTTTAAGTACCGCTTCTTTCACACGCGGATCAATACCAGCTCCTAGGTATTCTTTAGGCACACCGATACGCAGACCTTTTACATCACCTGTAAGAGCTGCTGTGTAATCTGGAATATCCACATTCGCTGATGTAGAGTCGCTTGTGTCGTAACCAGCAATGGCTTGCAGCACAAATGCGGAATCTTCAACATTTTTGGTAAGCGGACCGATTTGGTCTAAAGAAGATGCAAAAGCAACAAGTCCAAAGCGTGATACTAGGCCATATGTTGGTTTGAGGCCAACGATACCGCAATAAGCAGCTGGCTGACGAATCGAGCCGCCAGTGTCGGAGCCAAGCGAGAAATAAACTTGTCCAGCAGCAACCGAAGCTGCCGATCCGCCGCTTGAGCCGCCTGGAACATAATCCGTATTCCATGGATTGCGAGTTGGATAGAAGCTGGAGTTCTCGTTGGAACCGCCCATCGCAAATTCATCCATGTTCAACTTGCCAATCGTTACCGACTGAGCTGCTTTCAGCTTGCGAACAACAGTGGCATCATAGATAGGATTGTAATTGCTTAAGAACTGACTCGCACAAGTGGTCAGTAGACCTTCAGTCACAATATTATCCTTAACACCCGCCGGCAATCCAAACAATAAACCTTGGTCGCCGCCTTCTTGCAATTGCTTGTCCAGCTCGGAAGCCTGCAAGCGTGCATTCTCTTCATTTAATGTAATAAAAGCCTTAATAGCAGGCTCAGTTTCCGCAATTCTCGCAAATGATGCGCTAACCAGCTCAGAAACAGACAGTTCCTTATTGTTAAGCTTGTTATGTACATCCTGCAGGCGCAAATCAAACAGTGCCAACAGTAGTTCCTCCCTTCAAATTAAACCCATTCGTATTATTCAAGCACCGCAGGTACTTTAAATTGTCCATCTTCTTCATCAGGCGCATTCAACAAAACCTTCTCGATCGGCAGCGACGGGCGTTTCTCATCCGCGCGCGTTACATTCGTTATAGGGAGCACATGGCTGGTTGGCTCAATATTTTCCGTGTCCAAGCCTTCTAGCTTTTCCGCATATTTCAAAATCGCATTGAGCTGCTCCGTAAACTGATCCTTCTCCGAATCGGATAGCTCTAACCGCGCAAGTCTTGCTACATGGTCTACATCCTTAGGTGAAATGCTCATCAGGTATTCTTCCTTTCCTATTCCTGTAATCATTCTTCCTATTATATCTCACATACAGGGAGAACATCAATGTAAACGGCAAATCACTTCTTAATTTCCACATAAAAGGAACTGGATCTCCAACAGAAGAGTTGGGCTTAAAAGCAATCGTTTATCAAACAAACAAAAGCAGCCCACTCTCACAACTTAAGCTGTTGTGAGGCAGGCTGCTTTTTAGTTTTAGAGAATCAGGTTCTTACTGAAATGCTCTAGATGACCGTTAGCATTATTGCTCTTTAATCTCATGGTCGATGCTCGCAGTCTGAATATCTTCATACGCCCAGTGCTTCTGCGAAACGTCACTCCATTGTTGATCTGCTCCTGCTAGAGGAGATCTGCCCTGCTGTCTATTGAATATGACAACAGCTTCTGCTCTCGTAAGAACGCGGTTTGGCGCAAATGTACCATCCTTATATCCGTTGAAAATTCCTGCTGCAGTCCCCTGATCAATGGCTGTTTGTGCCCAGTGCCCATTAATGTCAGAGAAGCTTTTGCCGCCGGTTTCAATATGCTCCATCAATCGATTAATAATAACAGCCATTTCCGCACGAGTGATCGTCTGATTTGGTTTGAAGCTGCCATCTGGATAACCAACCATTAAACCCAATTCGGTAATAATTGTAATGTATTTTGCAGCCCAATGCTCAGCATCAACGCCCGTGCTGCTCACGGAAGATAATTCAGCTTCCTTGCCCAGTATGCGAACAAGTATCGCTGCCATTTCAGCACGTGTAATCCCTTTCTCTGGTTTAAAGCTTCCGTCCTGATGACCAATAATATAAGCTTTGACTTCTTTATGATCTGGAACTTCAACCGGATCAGGCTTATCGGGCTTTGGCGTCACGTTGCCACCCGAGTTGTTGCCTGAATAACTGGATCTCGTTGGATCCAACGGATAATAATCATCCTTATCATTGACACCATCTCTGTCCGTGTCTGGATCTTTTGGATTCGTTCCAATTGCTTTTTCTTGCTCATCCGTCAATCCATCGTTATCATCGTCTGGATCAGTCGAATCTGGAATGCCGTCTCCGTCTGTATCCAGCTCACCGTTTACTGTACCCGGCTTAGCTGCATCCGTTGGGAATGGATCATCTTTATCATTGATTCCATCCTTGTCGGTGTCTGGATCTTTCGGATTTGTACCTGTTTTCGCTTCTTGCTCATCCGTCAATCCATCGTTATCATCGTCTGGATCAGTCGAATCTGGAATACCATCTCCGTCTGTATCCAGTTCCAAATCTGGCTCCGTGGTAAAGGTCCATACTAATTTATCAGAAATACCCGCATAGCTGTTTCCGTCTTTATCCCTCAAAGCTCCAGCTGCAATTAAGACGTAATATTCTGTACCTGGCTCCAAATATTCGACCTTAGGCCCATTGCCAGGTTGCGGGAGGATTGGAGGATTGATCGTTACTGTATTTCCCGATATATCGACTCCCATTTCTCCGATACTCACTTTATGCACAACGCTATTGTCAGACTTCTTTCTAATTTCAAAGCTCTTGCCGTTTACTCCCTGAACATTTGTGCTAAACGTCAGTTTTAGAGCTGTACTCTGAGAAACACTATTTGACCCTCCGGCAGGTGAGTACGCTGTAACCTTCAGTTCGTTTTTTTCCGGAGCAGCGCCTGTAGTGAAGTTCCAAGTTGTCTTGTCTGCAATACCTGCGTATTGTGCACTGCTGGTCGTGCTTTTCAGTGCTCCCGCTTCTATTTGAACATAGTAAGCAGTATTGTATTCCAAATAATTCCCTGGAGCATCCGGTACCATTAGGTAAGGATTTATCTTTACTTTATTACCCGATACACTTACATCGCTTATGCTGCTAATTTCAAAAGTATGAGCAATGCTGTCATCAGATTGCTTCTTGATAAAAATCTTTTTACCCGGAATCACTTGTACATTCTCGCTAAAAGTTAGCAACAAATCGGAGTTGGTGGCCACTGCTGGAGCATCATCAATAGGAGATAATGTCGTGACAGTTAGTGGCGAAAAACTCTTTGCTGTCTTGAAGCTCCAGATCGTCTTACCTGTAATACCCTTATACGTATTGCCTGCCTTGTCCTTAAAGGCTCCATCATCAATCAGAACGTAATAGCCCGTATCGTTAGCTAAACTAGTTGACAATTTAATGGTCGCCTTAGTTCCTGCTAGTGTCAATTTTGCAGTATCGTTAGCTGCAATGGTTTCAACAACACTATCATCACTTGCTTTGCGGATGCTAATGTTTTTGCCTGCCATCGCTTCCACAATCTCACTAAAAGTCAGCTGTAAGCTCGCATCAACCGCCACATCAAGCGCATTATTCGCTGGTGTATATCCAGTAGCTGTCGGCGCTGTTGTGTCTGGTGCAGCTTCTGTTTTGAAGAACCATATCTTCCCCGGCTCACCCATATACATTACGTTTTCGTTCATTAACTGAATGAATTGGAACATGCCATCAAAATCATTATTGTATATGTCCTGAAACGCACCTTTATCCATGAGGATATAATAATAGATATTGTTTTTCATGTTTTTCGTTGGATTAATGGTAACTTTGTTCCCAGAAATCGTTATTTTGCTCGTATCTGTTGAAGATATTTCTTCTAGCAAAATTGGAGCCGTTGGATTTGTTCCATCCGGTGTGGCTCTGCCCGGTTCAAAAACCGTTTTGAAATGCCATGATTCGGTAACTGTATCCTGTACTTGACCATCATGAATTTCGACATCAGCTGATAATCCAGCATAGCCGTTCCCTGCAATATCCGTAAAAGTAGACGGTTCAATCTTCACAAAATAATTCGTCTGATATTCCAGATCCGCTGCTGGATTAATCGTTGCTACATTATCCAAGACTGTTACCTTTGTCGAATCACCTGCATCAATTGTTTCTACTAACGTTGCATCGCTTATTAAGATCGGGTAATCTGGTCCGTTAATCATTGATAATTCCCGAGGTTTCCAAAGCGTTATCTTTTTACCCGCCAGTGCCTTTACTTTCTCATCAAACGTTAATTTAAGATTAGTATCCACACCAACATTCTGTGCACCTTTAACAGGAGTTAGTGCTGTCACAACAGGAGCTTGATTATCAGCTGGCTCAGACGGTTCAGAAGGTTCAGCATCCAATGCAATAGCAACAGGAACCATGAAGGTTCCGACCATAAAAGGTCCCACACTGAGCTCAATTGTTTTGTCGACCGAATTTGTCGTTGTATTAATAACACTCATATTGCTCGAGCCATAATTAATCGTGTATGCTTGAAGACCATCTTTGGAAACGCCGATGACGTAAGGGTTAGCATCAACATTTATGGTAGCATCCACTTTAAGGGTTGCCGCATTGATTACTGACACAGAGTCATTATAGCCATGTGCTGCAAATATCTTACTGCCATCAGGACTAACTTCTGTTGCAGTTGTCATGCTGCCAACCGGTATATCCGCTTCGTGAGTTTTTGAATTCGTATCAATTATATTTACGAAATTAGTTACTAAGTTAGCCACATAAATCTTTGTGCCCGAGGGATTAACCGAGAGTCCGTAAAGTTCCCCCTCAATGGTAATTCCCTTCACAACTGTTTCGCTTATTATATCTATAATCGTGAGTTTTCCGGTTCTACTGGTAACATAAAGATCATTCCCAACCAATGCCATCGCAATAGGCGTAGCTACGGATATTTTTTTCTCCTCAACAAGCGAGGCTGTATTTATAACTGAAATCGAGCTTCCTGAGTCATTTGCCACATAAGCTTTACTTCCATCCTTATTAAAGGCAACGCCATGAGGCTGAACTCCAACCGGTATGGTCGCGATTACCTCATCCTTCGCCGGATCAATAACCGAGACCGTATTGCTTGCTCTGTTGGTTATGAACACCTGCTTCTGATTGGGGTTGATCGCAGCGCTGTTCGGTTGGTTTCCTACCGTGATTTTAGCCTTTTCTACAGTCAAATCTGTTAGATTAACAACATCGACAGTACCATTGCTAAAGCTTGTGATATACGCTTTTTTAAATACAGAAACTTCTCCAGCTCCAGCCGCATTTACCTTTCTCCCATCCTCCATAAACAATGACGAGCATAGGTTGACCATCAGCGCGAATAGAATCATACTGATTATCTTCTTGGACCTTACTAAACTAAGCATATTTTTGACCTCTCTCCCACCGTGTGATTGGCTATTACCATGTTTGGAAGAATCTTATCAATTAGAACTCAACAAAATCTCACAATTCGTCGCTACATGTCGAAAAAACAAAAAAAGAACAGTGGACACTCCTCTGCTCTAATTGTTTATAACTATATTTTTAATGAATCTAGAACGTAGATAACCTGCTCTTCATTTCCAAAGACGGCTCTATTCCAAGCTCTTCGCGGCTGGCCCTCTCATATTTCGTATATAGTCGAAGCATCTTCTCTCTGTTCCCTTGTCTCTCATAAATATCGATCATAAGCTGATTCATCTCTTCATGGAGCGGATAAACAGCCAAATATTTGTCGAGGCGATGCTCCGCTTGATTCCAGTCATTCGATAATAAATCATCTTCAACTAGCTTTTTGGTCATCGTGGAGTATTGTTTAAAATAAGCTTCCTCCAGTGGTATTTTCCATAGATAGGTTTTCCCATCCAGCAGCGGCCCTTGATACAGCGCACATAAATACTCCATTTGCTCCCTATCCAGCTTCCCCTCGGCAAAAGAGACATTTGAGCGTTGGAACGCTAGCGCATCATACATTTGGTTTCCCGTTTCCATCATGTAACCATCATTCATTTTGCGAATGCTCATGCCGAGTTCATTTTCTTTCAATATTTTCTTCATAAGATAAATTGTATTGTATAGATTGGAAGAGCTTCTCTCCTCCGGCATATCCGGCCACAACAAATCCATTACCTGCCATTTGCTAATATTGCGTCCCGAATGACACAGAAAATAGGCAAACAGCTCCTCAGCCCTGCGTGTCCGAAAATGTACAGGAACCCCTTCCGAATTGCGAACCTCGAACCCACCAAAACATTGGATCATAGATAAATCCTTTTGAGGGATGACCATTGTAGTTGCGCGCTGCCGATTAACTAAACGTTCTGTCACCCGTTCAATTGTTGAAGGTGTTACTGGCTTTAAAATATAATCAATCGCTTCTACCCCAAACGCGTCCAGAGCATAGTTCTTGTAAGCAGTTGTAAAAACAATTTCTGTCTGTATCGTTAACGCCCGTACTTTCCGTGCAAGCTCAAGCCCATTCATCTTAGGCATCTCCACATCTATGAAAGCTACGTCGGGCTTAATGTCTTCCATCTTCTCTAGTGCTTCAATAGGATTAGTGAACGCTCCCACAATGGTGTAATTAGTATTCCGTCCTAAAATAACCTTCATCAATTCCAATATCGGCTTCTCATCTTCAATAATGACAGCCCGAAACATAATCTTCACCCCTTTAATCCTTCATCCAAAATATCGTCCAAGTGTTGCGTCATGATTATTCACCCTATACGATACCATAAGGCAAATACATCGTTATCTTTGTTCCGCTCCCTTGCTCTGAATGAACGGTGAATGCAGCACCAGAAATGGCCTCTAGCCGCTTTCGAATATTAGCGATAGCAATGCCCCCATCCCGCTTCTCTCCGCTCGTTATTTGACTAAGCAGAATATCCGACATTCCAACACCATCGTCCTCGACGGTTACTTGTATATAGCCATGTCCTTCATTAATCTTTAATGAAACAGTGCCCTCTCCCTCTTTATCAAACAACCCGTGACGGATCGCATTCTCAACAAAGGGCTGTATGCATAAAGAAGGAATCTCTACATCTTGAAGACCTTCATCTACATGAGAGATAAAAGTAAACCGCTCTCCAAACCTAGCCTTTTCGATCTCAACATAGGCATGAATCAATTCAAGCTCACGGTCTAGAGGAACGACTAAATTAGATCGATCCGTATCTAAAATGTAGCGTATATATTGACTTAGCATCGACAATAAATAGGCTGCTTTTTCTCCATCTGTATAACAGAAGGAAATAACGCTGCTTAACGCGTTGAACAAAAAATGAGGCTTAATTTGAGCCTGATGAAAGGCTAGCTCATTTTGAATGGCCTCCTGAATGGAGGTTTTCATTGCAATCAATGTTTGGATTCTAGCAAGCAGCGTCTCACCATCAAATGGCTTCGTTATATAATCATTAGCACCTGCCCTGAAACCTAACGCAATATCTGCAGGTGTGTCCTTAACAGTCGCGAAGAGAATGGGCAAATCTAGAATCGAATAGCGGTCTCGCAGTGTACGGCATAGCTCAATACCAGAAGTACCCGGCATCATGACATCTAAAATAACAAGGTCCACACGAGGATGCTCGTCCATCTTGAACATCGCTTCTTTAGCCGAAAATGCTGTAATCACATTGTATCGATGCTGCTTTAATATATGTAATAAGCTATAAATATTGGAGGCCTCGTCATCCACTATTAAAATGGTACGATCATAATAGCCTATAACGTCGAGCGAGGCGTGATCAGCTGTCACTCGCTGCACCATTTCGTTTTCTGAGGATGCCGAAGCTTCCCGATAGCCTTGAATGTCTAAAGCCCTAGGCAGTGTAAAGAGCATACGAGTTCCTTCACCGATCTCGGACCAATCCACTCGAATTTCGCCGTCCATTCGCTCAACCAGCTTGCGGCTAATGTACAGACCAACGCCCATTCCCATATAACCATCCGACGGAAGCGTTTCTTCCAGCTGCTCAAAATATTCGAAAACCTTCAAAAATTTATTGCTCGGAATTCCTTTTCCCGTATCCTCAACAGTGATAGCTACCCTATTGTCCAACAACCTCGAATTAACCCTTATCCAGCCGTTCTCTGTATGCCTAATTGCGTTATAAATCAGATTATAGAGCACCTGTCTAAGTCTGCTTTCATCTGCAACTACCCAAATATCCACTTCCACCTGATTGTCTAATCGCACCGACTTCCCAGCTAGCTCGAATTGCAGTACATCAAATACGATCTGAACGGCTACTCGCAAATCCACCACTGTCATATGCAGCCTTAATTCTCCATGCTTCAAGCGGCTTACATCAATTAAGTCATGAATTAACATAGACAGTTTAGTGGAAGTATCCTTGATCAACCAAAGATTTTGTTTTTGCTTTGGCTGCAAATTATGATCCTCATCCTCAAGCAAATGAGCTGTCATGTTCATAATACCGTGCAGAGGTGTTTTGATCTCATGAGAGGTACTCATCAAAAACTCATCCTTCAGTTGATTGGAAACGAGCAATTGACGGGAGAGTATTTCAGTTTTCTCATAGGCATTCGAAAATCTTACAGCGAGCAAAATATTTATAATGACAATAAATCCGATAATACCGAATGTTCCCACTAAATTAGTGTCTACGACATTCGTCGAGTAGAGACCATCGTATAGGAGAAAAACCATCAAAGAAACGCCGCTCCCAATGAACAGAAGCCATTCTTTCCCTTCAGACGAAGTACTCTCACTGCGTATGTAAAATACAGCCATTTTCAAAATGATATACGACACCAACAGCCCTAAATAATATAAAGTTAAACCTTTTACATTAATGTGAACGCTGTACGGCAGCAGCAAAACAGCAGCAATATAAAGGATAAATGGCGTTTGAAACAGCTTTAAGTTTCTCGGCGACAATAACCTGGCATCAAATGAACAAAAAAATATAATAATGACCATAGCACTTAAAACTTGGCTCAAATCAAGCAGCTTATAAGTGATGTCGAATGGAATGTTCGGAAGCAGCTGTTGAAATATTTTCTCACCATTCAGTGAACGCTCTAAAGACAAGATTAGCAGGTACAATCCGCTAAGCAAGTAAGCTTTATTCCTCCGTCCAAGATAATAAAAGATAAGATGATACGCCCCGAACATACCCATAATCAAAACAAGTCCAATTCCTATGCCTAGCTGTCTGCCATTCATCTTGCTAATATCATAATCCAATCCGAACGAAATCGAATTGACGATCCCCCCAGTGACAAACACATAATTGGATATCTGAATAACAAGCTCAACTTCCCTCGTTTCGGTTTGAAAAAAAGCGCTAGAAGGCGTATTTCCAGGTATGTTCAATTTTTTGCTCGAGGATGGTTGTCCACTTTCGCTTTCCAATTTGCCATTAATAAATAACCGATGAGCCATTCGGATACTTCTTGTTTTCAGACCCAAACCTTCCTTTTCATCTTGKAGAAGAATCTTTAGACGATATGTCCCAAAGCCTTTTCGAGCCATACCTCCTTTAGCGTTTTTCCCTGTCCAAGTAGCAGGTACAGATAAATAAGAAATTCCCGAATTGTTTTGGTGAAAATCGGCAGGCGTAAGCAGCTGTCCTTCGTAAAATTCCCATTCACCATCAAGAAAAACAGGGCCATCCTGCTCAAGGCTCCAATTAGATAAATCCAGCACTCCCCGCTTTGCTTGCGGCAAGTCTCGGTTAGATTGCGTTAATGCCTGCAGGCTGGCTGTCAATACAATTGTAATGAGTAGAAATACTGCTATTTTGATCAATCTTTTAACGCTCTCTCTGTGCAATGCAGCAGCCCCTTCCACGGTTCATAACATTTCGTCCATTTTATCACCACAAGCTCACATAAATCTCTATAATTCTAGGCATAAAAAAAAGACTGTTCCGCGGTCACCAAAGTGACTTACAGGACAGTCCAAAGCTCAAGCTATTCTTTTAAATCCAAGCCTTTAAATTAACCTGACGAATAAAGTCCGCTGGGCTAAGCGTCTCCGTTGCCGTACTCTCTGGTTCCGCTTCCGTTTCTTCTTCACCGTTCATAATTCGTTTAAACAATTCTTCATTATGTGTAGCAAGAGCAAAATCAATTAAAGCCTCACGTTCAATGCGGTCAACCTCATCTTGAATGAGTACCTCTTCAAGTTCTACATCTTCATCAGGAATAAGGAAATTACGATTCGCAGAGGGTACTCTGAGCACGTAATCAAATACATTATCCGCATTGCGGTCGTAAGCTATAATATAACCATGTTCCCCGATGGGCAGGTTTTGTTCATATTGGTCAGCCACAATGACGACCTTTGTGCCTAGCTGTAGCATCGTCCTCAACTCCTGTTTCTTCGCCGCTGATTCTTTCACTACTATCCTACTAAAAAATGATAGCGGTGTCCAATCGAAGAGAGTTGATAGACGGAATAATTACATTATTCAACAGCTGAACTTCTGCGAAGAACCGTTGCTGATAAGCAAATAGACGCTGCAATACATATCATTGTGATCAAAATCGACCAACCGAATCGATAATTATTTTCTATACCTGATACCGCGGCTTGATAGGCAAAACCGCTTAATGCGCCTGGACTCCACCCCAGTGCCTTAGGAAACAGCCCCGTCAAAATGGATAAAATGACAGCTCCCCCCAATGCCGAGAACGCCGCAGCCGCCGGACTCCGAAGCAGCGAGCTGAAAAGGAGCGTAATCGTTGCTACAAAGGTGAGCCATAAACCGTAGATAAGCAAGCTGTTAAACACCTTATCCATTGGAGCATCGCCGATCAACAAGCCTGTATAGTACCAAGAAGCAAGATACCCCGCTATAAATGAACCCCAGGTAAGCATAACGATAGCTGTCCATTTGGAGCAGATGTAAGATAATACCGAAATCGGCTTTACAAGAATAAGTGATGCTGAGCCGTTGATACGCTCACCAGACACCGTCCCCATACAAACGAGCACGAGAACAAGAACCCCTAGTGTGCCAAATTGCTGCAGTGTTTGTGCAAGAACCTCAGTACCGAGCGGCGTAGGAATTTCGATAACCGTTCCCTCCGGCAAACTTCCTGCCTTCTCCAATATGACCGGCATGAAATAGGTTGATACCGGCTGCATAATACCGAGCAATATAAATACTAATGGCACCCATARCAGCTTAAAGCTTCGCATAAGTTCGAGAAGCTCCTTTTGAACCATAACCATGTATCGAGTAAAGCTTGACGATCCAGCTGAAGGAACAGTAACTGTCTGTAAACGACTCATTTCTTTTGTACTCATGCAGTCACCACCCTCATAAATAAATCCTCCAATGATGAATGACCAATCTCCAATTTGCTTACCTTAACTTGTTCTCTCGTCAATTCTTCAAGCAAACTCCGTCTAGCTGCATCCACTTCGTTTACAGTAAATCGTGCAATTCCATTGTGCAATTGAACATCTTGAAAGAGACTAGTTTTGCCGCTATTCGTAAGGGCCGGCTGGATACGCTCTACATAAGAGGATAACCAGCGTTCTGAATTTGCATCACGTTCAATCTGAAGCTCAATGATCGGTTTGCGATGCTCATTGCGAATCTTCTCAATCGCTCCTTGCAGCGCAACTTTCCCATTCCGAATAATAATGACATCATCACACAGTTCCTCGGCATCATGCAGAACATGCGTCGAGAAAAGCACCGTCGTCTCCCGCTTCAGCTCACGCAGCAATTCAAGCACCTCTCTGCGTCCAATCGGATCAAGCGCTGAAACGGGCTCATCCATAACAAGCAGCTTAGGCTGATGGACAAGCGCTTGAGCCAGACCTAAGCGCTGCTTCATGCCTCCGGAATAGGAGCCTATTCTCCGCTTCGCAGCAGAGGAAATCCCGACACGCTCCAGCAACTCTTTGGCTCGTTTTTTGGCCTCTGCAGCGCTGAGACCGCATAATTTACCTGCATATATCACATATTCCATTCCAGTCATCCAATTATAGAACGACGGTGATTGCGGCAAGTATCCAATCAACTCACGATGATTGCCTGCTTGAGCAGATCCCATAAAATCCATTTGTCCTGCCGTCTGCTTAAGCAGGCCTGTAATCATTTTAATTGTTGTTGTTTTCCCTGCTCCGTTCGGTCCTAGAAGGGCAACACAGTGGCCTGTCGCAATCGAAAAATCGATTCCAGCTACTGCATCAACTGTACCGAACGTTTTTGTGAGTCCCTTCACCTGAAGCAATGCGCTCATCTTTCATTCCTCCTTCCAGCAATAAAGAAGGCGATCGGGCCAAAAATATTTACAAATATAATAATTAAAACCCACATCAGCTTAGGACCGCGTGTACTCTCCGCCTTAGCACACAATACCAATGCAATCACCATTAAGATCAATTGAATAACGATTATTGGTGCAATGATAGGTAATATATCCGATAATTCGATTTGATTATTCATTTTAAAGCCCCCTTAGTTCGATTTAAAAATGATCAGGCTATTCATTTCCTTTTCCACGGCGACGTGGAAACCATCCGCTCCGCACAAAAATAAAATAAAAGAGAAGCGGCATCGGCGCCTGAATCAAACCCCATAACCCCCAAAACCAAGGCATACTGTCCCTTTTACGAGCATCGATGAATAGCCACGTTGATTGTGCGATCAAGACAGAGATAAGCAAAATCCATCCCCAAATCGGTATGATCTTCAGCTCTTCCATGTTCGCACCTTCCTTCGACCAAACGTTATGCCAACAAAACCTATGCCTCCAACGGCAATGACCACTTGAAGCACAGCGAACCATACCAAGTTACGATCCAACATCCACATCATCATTCCAAAAATTAAACAAGCTAACAGCCAAAAAATCAAAAGATCCTTCCATAGCTTTCTTTTCATTTGCTGCTTATGCGCATCCACCATGTCCTCGAATCTTTGCAGCTCTGGAACATGCGGTGCATGAATAGCATCAAATCGATTTAATGTCTCTTGCAGTTGATCATCGAACCACTTCTGATCCTCTGTTTCCTCTTTAAGCTTCTTCATGCTCCGTTAGCTCCTTCCGCAGCTGCTTTAACCCATTATGCAGCCTTGATTTTACTGTCCCTACTGGGATATCCAGCATCGAGGAGATTTCCTCTTGTGAGTAGCCGTAATAATATTTCAACAATACCGGTATTCGAGTATCGCTATTCAGATCACCTAATGCTTGAAGCGCCTCGGGCCATTCATCTCCTCGCTGCAAAGTATTGTAGCGAATGGACCTGAGCGACTGCTCCTCTTGCACCCAATGCTTTTCAAGCTCGTTTCGCCGAATTCGATCAACAACGAGCCTCGATGCTATCGTTATAAGCCAAGTAGAAAATTTGGCTTTAATCTGAAAGGTCGCTATTTTTTCAATCGCTTTCAGCATCGTTTCCTGTGTGACATCCTCCGCACGTGTTTTGTTCATCGTTACTTTAAGTGCGTATTGATACAGAAATGAATAATTTTGTCGCAGCAGTTCCGAGAGCGCTCGCGAATCGCCGCGAACTGCTTGCTTAATTAGCTTCGTCTCGTCATGCACGAGCGCGCAACCTCCTCTTTTTCATTCACTTGTAGCTTAGACGGTTCACTAGCACATTTCGTTCATTTGCTTTTAAATTTATTTTTTTAAAATAAAACAACTGCGGAAATAGTAGCTCTTCCGCAGCTGTTGAATGGAAACCATATTCTATTGTTTGTTATGACTGCGGCTGTACCAATTCCATACAGGCTGCAAGTCCGCACGATCGAGTGATTTCACACGATATTCGTAAGGGCTGCCCAGAACCCGAACCGCTATTGCAAACAGATTTTTTTTCTGCTGCCAAATGGAGCGGCTTACTCTCATCGTTACAATTTGCGGGCGCCTAACCATATAAGTAGATCGTGATAAAAAACGATTGCGAAGCGTTAACTGGCCTTCTCCCAAATGAACCCCCGCAGCGTTATAGCAGCTTTTTCTCCACAAAATAACTATCGGCAACAGTATTAGCGACCATAACCCATCTGCTTTAAATAATACGATCAATGCGGTACATAAAAGCAGAGTAATCAATAATTCGATTCTAACGTAATAAATGAAGGCACGTTTTGGCGCACCGATCAGCTTAGCTCTCGAAGGAATGTTCATTTGAGGAACAAATTCATCGAGTACTTTTTGAATATCGGAAAACTTCAGAAAAGGATGCAGCATAAGCTGTTCCTTTTTGTCCGATGATACGATTTGAAGCTGGATTTCCGCATAACCAATCGCCTGCCGGAGCGGTCCTTCGTTGACGATAACCGCCTGAACCTTCTTCGGGTCAAAAACAAACGATTTTTTCTCAAGTAAACCATAAGAAACTGCAATTTGCCTGCCATCTCTTTTAATGGAGAAGCCGCTATACTTCAGCACGTACAAAACAATAGACAGAAGCCATGCCAGCACAATTCCAATAACGACAACAATTACGATGAGTATGTAGCTTGGCATTAAACTAGTTGAATCCTCGACAACCGTTTCAAAAAAGTGATCCGGGAGAAGCTGATTGATAATATCATCTGCAAAAGAAAACAAACCCGCCAAAAACGCCGCTACGAGACCAAAATTAGTCGATGTCGCAGCTGCTTGAAGAAGCTGCGCAGCCGATAACGTTATCTCCGATTTTTTGGTGCTGGCCTCGACAGTCGGAGCTTGCGGTGTAAGCGGCTTATTGTTTATTTTTACAACAACCTGCTCATCAGCCTGTTCATTGACCGCGATATGTTCAGCAGCCGGATCAGTCGGTACAACGATCGACGATGCTTGTTTTCTAAGCATGTACTGGATGTCATTTGCTTCTTTTATAGAGAGTGCCGGCAATATCCCATCTGCCTTCTTATTGCCGCCAGGCGTCTCGATCTTCACTTGAGCAACCCCGAGTAACCGCTGTATAAGCGGCTGTTCGACGTTAACGGAGTGGATACGTGTATAGTAGATCGTTTTCTCATCCCTGAACAACAAGCCTTTTCGAATGATAATACGATCCTCTTCCAGCCAAAATCCGAAACGCTTCCATTCAAAAAAACTAAAGACTAATAATACGACAGATAAAACGGCTGCCCCGGTATACCAGTACCAATTCAAATTAGTCCAACTGGTCCCTTTCAATACGCCGATCAAGATAACAGGAATAAAACCTTTAATCGTATTCAGCAGTCCGAACAATATATACATTGGATGAAGCGTGCGGCGATCATTCATCCTGATCATCCACCTTAGCCAAAATTCCAATTTTACGTTTCAACTGCTCTGCTTCCGATTGCTTCAAACCACTGATTCGGTGGGTTGTAGCAGCTGTAACTATCGATACGCTAGCCAGATCATACTTCCGCATCAGAGGACCGCTCTCAAGCTCGACATGCTGTACGCGTACCATCGGAACAAGAACATTGCTCAAAAAGATAAGACCTGATTGAATTTCAAGCTCATCGTCAAATAGCTCATATGAAAATCGCGTATACTTCATTTCTGGAATAACCCAAGTGAACATAATAAAAGAGATGGCAAAAATGGATAATGCGATCCATCCTGGTATTAGCGTCCAATCCCAAATCGTTGCACAAGAAAAATAGGCGATGATTAAAGCGAGAAAAATACCGTTCGTAATTAGCTCACTAATGCGATAAACCGTAATATAATCACGATGAAGCCGATTCGTTAACTTTCGATTCATTTCTATCGTTTCCCCCTCTATTTGTTAAGGCAAAAGAATGAGCTCCGCCTTGGGACGAGTCAGCGCTCTAGCGCCTTGCTCCGTAATTAAATAGCTATTCTCAATACCGACCACGCCTTCTCCCGGAAACGTGAATTTCGGTTCAACTGCGATAACCATGCCGGGCTGCAGAGGCATTTGAAAACCTTTTGCCAGTACAGGCCACTCATCGATTTCAAGCCCAATGCCATGCCCTAGAAACTTGGCTTGATCCGCACCATAACCCATAAAATGATCGGTTAGCTTAGCTGCTGCACAGCTCTCAAGCGCAGCCTCATAAAGCCTTGCGCAAGGCGTGCCAGGAATCATAAGTTTCTCAGAATCAGCAATTACTGACTCCGACACCTTGTAGGCATGGTGAAGGGTTTCAGAAAGCTTCCCTATTACGGCTGTACGTGTCTGATCGATAACATATCCATCTACACAGCAGCCAATATCAATTAATATAGGTTCATTGCGTTTGATGATCGATCTGCTTACGCTTTGCGGCGATGCCCCGCCAAGACCAAGTCCGCCCGCAGGTCCATCAAAATAGGATGGAACCGCTGCTGCAGCTCCCGAAATAACCATACCGGTCGTTATCTCTTGGTTATATCCGCGCATGCGCATCAAACCAATATGTCCGCGTATACGAAGCTCATATTCAACACGCGCCATCCATTCAAGCTCGCTGATTCCTTCCTTAAGATCATTCAGCGCCTCGCTTAATGCTTGTGCCACTACTTCGGCAGCTGCCTCGATACGGCTTACTTCCCATGGAGATTTAATCATTCGCAATCTCCGAATGTGAGCTGAGCCATCCATCAGCTCGCAACGTCCCGATGTGCCAAGCAGCTCCGTCAGCTTGATGTAAAGCTGCGCTGGAAGCACATCTAGATCGGCGGCTATCCGCAGCTCCTCTCCTTTGTTAAACAAATACGCATAGTTCTTTGCCAGCGTTTCTCCAAAAACACGAAAAGCACCGAGCTCCTCTACCTGAATGACCGTCTCCAGCTTAGCGCGTTGAACGCTGCGACGTACATAAAAGGTAGGTTCCCCAATGCTTGGAATAAATAAATAACCCGTTTGCATAGATCCGCAAAAATAATATAGATCTACATTTTGAGTAATAAGAAAACCAATAATTCGCTCTGCTTTCATAACGTCCTGCAATCGCTCAATTCGTTGTTTGATAAGCTCAGCAGGAACATCTGCTTTAATATCCATCACTTCGTTAATCAACTCCTATTTATTTCCCTCCTCTTATTACACCAATTTTCCAAATTTTCGTCAACCTGCTACCAGCTCTGCTGCCCCCTTAATATCCCATTCAATAGGATCCATCACTTGAAACGCTCGCGGATACACGATATGTACAATCAACACAACTCCCGGCCGATTAAGCGTCACCTCATAATCAAAGGTCTCATTTCGATAAAGGTATGGAAAAGTTTTTTCATCATTTACGATCTCAAATACGAGTACCTCAACTCGCTTTTTCAAAAATGATTCCGGCAGCGGCACGCCTTGTTCATCCAGCCTTAAATTTTCTCGCAAATATAAAGTCGCTGCCGCTGCCGCTTCACCTGGAGATAATCGAAGCACGCCATTGCCAAGCGCCGCTGGATCAAGCTGTTGTGCAGCTGCATGCGCAGCTCGATTAATCGCTCGCTTGCTTTGGAACAAGGTGCGCATCGCAAGCTCCTCTTCAACCTGAAGCAAATGAATCGATATCCAGACCGTCATCATCAACACGATAAGCAATAGCTTGTACATCGATTCATTCACCTCTTTCCGTTATGGCAAATATTCACTCATTTTCATTCCAAAAGCCCGCATTCGCTCGCTCGGCAGCGGAGGTGCCAGACCAATTAATCGATCTATTTCAAATAAATCCTCATACGGGTAGCTAAGTGTCAACGAAATGCCGGTCCCTCTTACAACAGGGGCGCTAGGGTTTGAAGCTGTGACACCACTCGTTGTAGCTAGTTTATATTCGATCTGGTCAGCCTGCATGCCATAGCGAGCCATACGCTGCCTAGATTGCTCTTGCATTTCCTCGCTAATGTAGCCGTAGGTTCCACTAGCGCCTATTTCCAGTAAATAATCTACCTCCTGCTGCAAAACAGCTTGTCTAACAATGAGAACATGCTTATAAATGGGCGAAAACATAAGCCAGCATAAAAGCCCTGCAAACAAAACGAAAATCAATATTTGCTTCATGGACTCATTTCCCTAATATGGCTGCTTATCGAGCTGCCTGCCCCATCGATTTGCTTCTTCATTCCCTTATCACCATCAGCAACTGCTTGATAGCAAATAATTACGGCAATAAGCAGCAGCATCGATACAAGTATTGAGCGCAATAATGGAACACCTCCGCTCTACTTTATAATTTTATGCAGCTGAGCTTAAGGAAGCAGAGCGCCAATTTTTGTATTGGCTGCTGTTCCTTGCGATTCGATCTGACTGCTAGTTCCAGTCTTGTCCTCAGCGATGATTGAGTTAAACAAAACGATAACAACAACAAGCATCATGACTGTCATCAAAATATTACGCATGCTACCACCTCCTTTCCAAAATAACCGATTAATGATTAGCCTAGCGATTCAAACAGCTTCTGTCCTTCTCTCACCCATGGATATATAAACACTTGAAAGGTATACAAGATGGGGATTCCCGCGATAACAAACAAAAAATAAGAGGTTGATTCCTTACGACTTTCTTTAGCCAGCTCCAGCTTCTCTTTATAATCCTCTATACGTACACGCAGCAATTCGTAATATTGCGGACTCTCATGGAGTCGAAGCGCATCAATCGTTTCTACAAAGCTCAAAGCCTCCTCCGTTCCGAGCCTTTGCTTAAACCGTTGAAGTGCGCCGCCCGCATCGTGATACCATTCAGCCAGAAGCCGTTCAAGATCATAGCGCATCGCTCTCGTAAAGGGTACACATCTCAGAAGCTTCGCATGAACATGCAGGGAGGAATCGGATAAATAAAGAAGCTGCCTGCTAATAATGAAAATTTCTTTCGTAATTTGCAGGGTGCGCACCTTGCGAATAGAACGCAGCCATATTAGGTCGACATACAAAACAAGCATCACAATGAGTAAGCCTGGACCCGCATACGACATGGGGATATAGGCGTTTATACGCTCATACCATGCAGCAGCCAAAATAATTATCCCGCTTACACCAATTAATAACGATCGCCTTGCAAAAACATACCAAGCTGTATCGATGGTTACACCACAGCCTGCGAGCAGCAGCTCCCGCTCTATAAAAGAAGGATGCTGCCTTGAAATAAGCAAAAACCGCAGCCACTTATCCGGTGCTTGCCTCGTTCGCCACCCGAATACAGCGAGGTGCTTCCATCTCGATGGCCGCTCCGGCCACAACTGCAAAAGCATATAAATCGCAGCCGCGCCGCCTATGCACTGACTTATTAACAGCGCTAACCGTATTGATACTCCTGTCCATTCAGGCATTTACTGCCTCCTTTCACATCTTTTTGCGTGAAAGCCACAAACCCATTAGGAACGATGCAAAGATGAGCACCATTGCATTTAGCAGCATATCTCTTCCCATCGGGTCAACGATGTAGTAATAATAAGAGTTATCTTTGTTGTATCTGAGATTAATGCCTACAAATAAAGCAAGAAACAATATAGGCGTGAAGTTAGCTACACGAATCTCTAGCAATCGATTTCGTTCCTGCTCGCCCGCTCTTCTTGCCTTGCGCATATCGGTTAGAAGCTCTTTTAAGCTATCTGTTATAGGAGCCCCCTCAACAAGCGCCACCCGCAAAATATGAACGAAATAATCCGCCCACAAATGGCCGAGTGAAACGGAGAGCAGCCTCAGGCTTGCTTCATCATCGCCTCGAACCGATAAATTACGATACAGCTGTTCAAAAACAAGCTGCATCGGTCCGAGCAGCCTTCTCTCCTCCACCGTGCGCTGCAGCGCACTCCTGACATGCCGCTCACCTGTTACGAGATAACATTGATAAAATAGCTCCACCGCAGGTAAAAAATCCATTTGCGTCTGCATTCTGCGGTGTACCAGCAGTGCTCGTAATATTGTATAAGGGAAAAACCCTAGCAACGCGCCGAACAACAAGGTTCCTTTGACGCTTTGAAAAAATATGCCACCAGAAGCAATCCCCGCAAGCAACAGCAATCCTGATACACAAGCAAAGGAAGCAGGCGTTATTTTCAATCGGAGCGTCTCGAGCAGTTCATTCAAATGATCATGCAGCCAGCTATATCGTCTGAACCCTTCAGCCAGCTTCTTGCGCCAACCGTTATTTGCCCGGTAAGCGAGCTTGCTTCTGAGCTGCTGCTCAGTCGACCACAGCTTGAACAGGTGATACAACGCGATAAACATTAAGCAAAATAATAAGGATGCCGCTGCTGCTGTGGAAAGTTTATTCATCGTTGAGTCCCCCTGTGATTAGCCTGCTAGCCGACCTCACAGTTGGCTCCATTGGAAACTGCCAATCATTTCGCGACTCATCAAATCTTACCCAGTCTCTAACGATTGTCTGCCCATTCTCCCAGCACAGCTCCCCTATCCGACTAACGACTCGCCGTCCACCCAAGTAACTCATTTCAATGCCGATTTCGGTTACATACTGTGTAATTCGTTTTGCGAGCCGTTCAGCGTTCATGCCTCTTCCATCGAGCATACACATATCGGTTATCGCCTCTGGCACATCCTCCAGCCTGTTCGCATGAACGGTCGTCATGCTTCCGGTATGTCCACGCGTGCAGGCACGGACATAAATATTCGCATCCATGTCGCGAATTTCGGCATGGATAATGCGCTGCGGCGACTGCCTGAGCGCGAGCTTAAAAGCTTGATCCGAGCGATGATAGGAATCCTCTTCATCGGTCATATATTCCACAACGTTTTTATTTGGAAAATCACGCCCCAGCATCATCTCAAATCGACTCTCAATCGTAATGATTCGTTCTTCATCAGGCAGCTCAGCAATTAAAGCTTTCATTAAATTGGTTTTTCCTGAGTTCGTTGGTCCAATAATGACCATATTGAATCGTGCAGCTAAGATGGCTTTAAGCAAGCTCTCTACTCGCGCATTAATCGTCTGGTATTCCTGTTTACTTAATGTCTCAAGGCTGAAGCTTCGTACCGTGTAGAATCGAATCGTTAAGGTCGGGTTTGCCGTGAAGCCAAAACCTGTCATCGTAACACGCGATCCATCTCGCAGCATCACCTCTGCCCACCGTTTACGCGGATTGATGCGGTCATTATTGTAGAGCACTAAATTTTGCTGGATGCGCTCCACCTCTCGAATGTCGTTAAAGCGGTAGCCTGAAGCATTTGTAACCCCATTCTTTACCGTAAAAACCCTCTCGCCAACGACTTGTATTTCCTCCAAGCCTTCCTTGTCAGCAAGCACCAGCTCCAAAACATTCAATCCTATCACTTCCGCAAATAACGCCTCTGCGAGCGATTGAAACGAATGCTGTATATTAGCGGCTCCATGTATTCGAAGCCTAATTAATCGATCCGTGATAACCGCAAGAATTTGCTCACGCTCCTGCGTATAGCCAAGCACTGCACGATTCAAGGTCTCGCTGTATTGCCTGCGCTCTTCCTCGCCAAGCCCGTGCGGGGCGCTTAAATAAGTTCGAATATCATCGGCAAGCTTGCCCATTTCCTCTTGTGCGTCCGATGGCAAATAGGAACCAACTGCATCATGCTCACGTTTTTCTTTCTCCGATTGCATTTGAGCTGCGAATTGGGAAGGCGAAAATCGATTTTGCCCCGCTGTCACGAACTCGTACCATTGCGATGCGCTAACAGTTTGCGATACCAAGGCTGTACTGCAACAGAAGTGCTCATACTGCGTATATTATGCCTCTTCATCATCGCTTTGGCGGGCTCCTGCATAACCTGCTTGCCCTCCGTATCAACCTTCAGCCACTGTGCATACGTTCCACTATCCAACTGACTAAAAACTGGCTCGCTTAATTGAAGCTGGCCAAGTGCCTTTGTTCCCAGCTCTTTGCAAATATGCTTCATCTGATAACCTCCGTTTCTCCATGGACCGTTGATAATGACCGAATCGTATTGTTCAGGCGTGACTTCAAATAAGGGCGATACTTGACCTATCCAGCGTCTTCCATCCTCTTGAAAATGCGATAATGCAGGAGTTGTAACGAGTATGCGCGAGCCCGCTCTACGGATAGAGCAAATAGTCGCTGCGTTGTCCCAATAGGCACCCACATCCAAAATGACAAATGCAAAAGTTTGTTCCGCAATCGAAAGCAAATGCTCCGCTTCTTCTGGGGTGAAATATTCAGCTTGATCTCTCATGAGATTACCGAACAGCACCTGCAAATTCGGCTGACCTGGCACAGAATATACAGCCCTGCGAAGCTTCTCCGGCGTCAACGTATAGGAACGAAGCTCTGGACGAAGCTTATCCAGCGTTACAAGTGGCTCGTCTACACCGATATACCGATGAATCTTCGCGCTTTTGAGATTAAGGCATAAGTAGCCGATTGGCTTGCCGCATGCTTCCGCCATACGATATGCGGTTGCAAACGCCGCGGTTGTCGTTCCGATATTGGGAGTCGTGCCAATAAATACTGCAAGAGGCGCTGGCGTTCCATTCACAATTACTCAGCCTCCTCTCCAGCAACCAAATCAAGCGATGTCGGACTATAAGCGACAACTAGCTTCAAAGAGCCTCCCTTGCATAAGCTGTCGAGCTTAAGCCACTGTTCCTCCGACAAATTTAAATTCAAATAATCAATCATTCCGTTAGCTTCCCGCCTAGACGCATACATTTGCTCTTTATTTCCCTCAGCCAGCGAAAATAAATTCGGGTTCTCAATATTATCTATTTCGACGTTGCCAGATGTCTTGACCGAGGCTACAGTAACTGCCTCAGAGAAAATCCTCATCGAGGGAGACGCATCACCTGAAGCGTATAGAAGCACCTTATCACCTGCTCTGATCCCATTCGAAATCGAGCGTATATACTCCTTCGGAATTTGAAATGTCGACTCGCTTCTTCTAGGCTGCAAATAATAATCGTCGACCTTCCAGATCAAGAGCGGCTCCCCTTTGCCAAGGGGGATCATCGTTTCCTTCCCAGCAGCCTGCTCCAGCTTCAATACCATGTCGGAGACATAAGCAGATTGCGGAACCAATTTGTACTCTAAATCACTTTCCTTAAGCCGCTCGCCAGCCCCAATAAATCGTTTGGGTACGAGAACAGCTACCGTCTCCTCCCCCTGGATTTGAATTCTTTGCAGCTCATACATGCCATACACGAGGCTTGCCGACAACACCGCAGCTGTTAAACTAATGATTGCATTTCGTCTCTTTTTCATCCCCATTCCTCTCTGAGCACAAAAAAAGAACGCAGCAGCAGCCAACTAAGGCGTACTACGTGCGTTCTTCGCATAATAAAGCTCATATATAGGTTTGCAATAAGTAATTGAGTTCATAATAGCAAATTGAACTTTCATTTGTCTATCATTATTTTTCCAAGTTCAACAACATTCAGTAAAAGTCGACAAAAAAAGCCATTCAGCAGAAGGGAAATCCCCTTCCTATGCCAAATAGCCCTCTCACTCATTAAAAATCAATTAATCCAACGCTGATTAACAAAGCATCATCAACTTTACGCATCGTTTCGTCATCCAAATGCGTAATCTTATCCGTTAATCTTTGCTTGTCGATCGTCCGAATTTGTTCAAGCAATACGACAGAATCACGATCAAACCCATGGGCGGCGGCATCCATTTCAACATGGGTAGGCAGCTTTGCCTTTTGAATTTGAGCTGTGATTGCAGCCACAATTACCGTTGGACTAAAACGGTTTCCAATATCATTTTGAATGACCAAGACGGGGCGAACACCACCCTGTTCCGATCCGACGACAGGCGATAAATCCGCAAAAAAGACATCTCCACGTTTTACAATCAACCTCTACACCCCGCTAACGAGACGGCCTAACGTATGATCTGCTTCTTCCTCCGCTTGAAAAGCTTCCGAGGCCATGTTCAGGTTTATTTTCGCCATTTCCATATACCCGCGCTGCWTGGATTCTCGAATTTGACGTTTTTTGCGCTCCACCAAATACAGCTTCATGGCTTGCCGAATAAATTCGCTGCGGTTGGAGTTTTCCTTGGCTACAATCCCGTCAACCTCCTCCAGCAAGTGATCTGGCAGGCTAATCATGATTCTTTTGGTATTTTGTACATTGGCCACCGAACTCGCACCCCCAAAACTTTTCCATAACCTTAATACACATTATGACAATATATTGCCGTCGCTATACTTCAACATATCTATGATAGCCGTATATCAAATATGCTGTATGTTTTCATGTATAGCCATTATAGATGATCTGCCTTACTACATTCGAGATATTTGGCGAAAATCCTCTTCATTTACGAAAAATTGTAAGATGAAACAATTACCAATTCGAATGATGTCTAAGTTAGGGGGTTTTGCACAGCTATTATTTGGTTACCTCTGACATATACGCGAGGTACTCGTGTAGCAAGCATGCAGATTAATTCATAATTTAACGTTCCTAGCTGCTCAGCTACTTCCTCCACTGTAATAGCCTCATTGCCCTGGCGTCCAATGAGCACAACCTCTTCACCTGACTCAATTGGCAACGCTCCCGCATCAGAAGCTGCATCAAGCGCTATCATACATTGATCCATACATATCGTACCTCGGATTGGTACTTTTACACCTCGTACAAGTCCGTGGGCTTTACCCGTTAGCATGCGACTAAAGCCGTCTGCATATCCAATCGGAAGTGTTCCGATGATTTCTTCGCTTTTTGAAAAATAACGAGTGCCATAGCTGATTCCCCAGCCGGCAGGTACTTTTTTGACCATAACCACTTCTGTTTTCAGCGTCAAGACCGGCTTCAGCTCCACTCGCTGCTGATTAACTTCTTCAGAAGGATAAAGACCAAACATACTAATTCCTAATCGCAGCATACCGTCCGCAAATTGCGGAGTGTCAATGCCTGCAGCGCTGTTTGCCGCATGAATAATCGGTATAGGCAATCCATTCTGCCGGACATAATCTGCCACTTCTCGAAATCGCTCGTACTGCATGATCGTATAGCTCTTATCCGCTTCATCCGCACGCGCATAATGCGTAAACAATCCTTCAACTTCAACTTGTGGTATCTGCAACGCCTTTTCAATAAAAGAAATCGCAGCGTCTTTCCCGATTATGCCGAGCCGTCCCATTCCGGAATCGATCTTGATGTGAACTTTAAGCTTTCGTCCACTTATGTCAGGCGGCAGCTTTGCAGCTGCTTCCATAATGTCATCCCTGAACAGGCTTATTGTAATATCATTGCTTCTAGCGACAGACAAGGCATCCGCAGCCACGAATCCAAGTACAAGAATCGGGGTTAGGATGCCTGCCTTGCGCAATTGCAATGCTTCATCAAGAAAAGCGACTCCTAAATAGTCCACGCCAAAGCGTTCTGCTTCCCTTGCTATTTCTACCGCGCCATGTCCGTAAGCGTTAGCCTTAACGGAGGCCATTAGCTTGCAGTCCTGTGGCATGGCATTGCGAAAAGCTTGTAAATTATGTCGTAATGCATCAAGTGATAATTCAACCCTAGTCGGGCGATAAAACGAATCCAAGTCTTTCACCTTCTCCTCATCTTTCAGCCACAACAGTCCGAGCAGCAAACATCAATAGCAATAATGTTAAACCTTGCTGCTAAGACTGTCAATGAAACGAACCTCGGAATTGGCTAGTACGTCTTGGAAATTCGCTCTTTTCCCCGCTTTATTTCCCGATTTCTCCCTGTACCGACTGTGCGACCTTAAGCATTTCGGACTCAGGCAGATTTGCACTGGTCAGCCGGAACTGATGACCCTCGTAAGTCCAGGTGAGCGTCTGTTGTTCATCACCGCTGAGCTGACCCCACGTAAAGCCTAGATCGACCATCACCCCATCTACTAAGGAGGCTGCTTGATCTTTTGGCTCCGTCTGAATCAACGTGTAGCTATAATCGCCAGTGTAACGAAGCATCAGACCAGGATTACCGCCAAATTTAATATCAACTAATTCCGGCTCGCCCACACCATCTGGAATGTACGAAGGTTCCATTGCTGTGAAATTAGTGGCTTCAGGAGTAGTACCCGTTGCAGCTCCATCGCCTTCATTTTCCGCAGCATTGCCGCTATTATTCGTTTGATTATTACCGTCTACTGCACTGTCAGTTCCTGGCTTATTCCCGTCTTTGTCCACTTTATTGCCTGGGGTTCCTGCTTCTACTTCAGTATTCGTATTTGTTCCCTTGTTGCTGGGTTGCTCCGGCGTAGTCATCGTTGGCTCTTCCGTCTCTTGATTAGTAGGAGCAGCATTCATGTTTGCTTCTGTCTCAAATACAGCTTTATCAAATTTTGGACCAAAATCAAATTTGTCAAATTTCACTTCGACCATTACCGTTGCATTCGTATCGCTGACCTCAACCTGAACCGGCTTGTAGTCTGCTTTATTAAGCCAAATTTTTTGACGAGACAATGAACCATTGTTGTAGTTAGCCATGACATCAAACACGTAAGCATCTTGATCGATTACAAATTGCCGCGAGTTATCAACTAGGATGCTTTGAATGAGCGTTTGATATAAATATACTTGCCCTTGGTTTTGCGGCCAATCGCTTTGGAAGCGGAATACTTTATTCAGCTTCGGTGTGAGAACGAATACGCCGTCGTCATTGCGAAGCACGATTTGTGTAATGTCCTTCTCTTCATTTGTCAGCTTGATCCGATAAAATTGCGGCTTTTGATAGGAAACCTCCACCTTGTATTCGAGTGGCTGCTGTCCCGTTCGCAGCGTCATCGTCCCGCTTCCTTGATAGCTCTCCATACTGTTTACTACCTTGTCGAGCTCCTTAACCACGGACTCGGCGTCCTTCGTTCCGCAAGCCGCTAATGCTAATGAAAAAATTAATAATATTGCCGCGGTCCATGTCATGCGACGCATGTAATCATCCCCTCTGCACATTGTTTTTTACTGGCTGATAACATGTCTATGAGGGGACTTGACCAATTATGCGGACTAGTTTGACAAGCAGGGGCTTGGATCAAAATATATGGCTATCTCAGCTCAATTTGACGCGATAGTTTAGTTAGCTAACTCCGATTAGCAGCAGCATCGCGGCATCTAAGCGCATTAATACACTTAGTACGCCAACTGCTTTTCAAAACTGCTCAAATAGATGCACTTGTGCACCTATATACTTCACTTCCATCATATTTGTTGTAAACAGGTGCACATCTGCGCTTATTTACAATCCACGATCGGTTCACTCACACTCTAAGCACATTACCAACACTCTGCCTATACAATTTACATACGGTCCAATCGCACTCCTTGCACACTTCACAAATGTACGCTCTCTCACGTAACCGGCTGCCATTCACAACTAATTTCATGAATGTAAAACTGGCTAGTTTAGTGAGCACACACCTGTTAGCAGCAGCATCGTAACATCTAAGTGCATAAATACACCTAATCCGCCAACTACTTTTCAAAACTGCTCAAATAGATGCACTTGTGCACCTATTTACGTCATTTCAATCTCATTTATTAAAAACAAGTGCACTTCTGCTCTTATTTACACTCCACGATCGGTTCACGCACACTCTAATCACACTACCAACACACTCTGCCTATACAATTCACATACAGTCCAATCACACTCCTTACTCACTTCACAAAAGCACGCCCACACATCCAGTCGCCACACCCTACAAGATCCAAGGATTCAAAACTAACTAGTTTAGTGAACACACTCCGATTAGCAACAGCATCGCGGTATCTAAGCGTCTAAGTGCATAAATACACTTATTCCACCAACCACTTTTCAAAACTGCTCAAATAGATGCACTTGTGCACGTATTTACGTCATTTCCATCTCATTTATTAAAAACAAGTGCAAATCTGCTCTTATTTACACTCCACGATCGGTTCACGCACACCACAGTACCAACACTCTACCTACACTATCCATTTACAGCCCAATAGCACTTCTTACACACTTCACAAATGTACGTTCTCTCACGTAACCAGCCGTTATTCCCAACAAATTTCAAGAATGTAAAACTGGCTAGTTTAGTGAGCATACACCTGTTAGCAGCAGCATCGCGACATCTTCATTTCCAGCACATTTATTAAAAACAAGTGCACTTCTGCGCTTATTTATACTCCACGATCGGTTCACGCACACTCAAATCACACTACCAACACTCTACCTACACTATTCACATACAGTCCAATCGCACTCCTTACACACTTACAAATGCACCCCCCACACATCCAGTCGCCACTCCTTACAGATGCCAAGAATATAAAATTAGTTAGTTTAGTGAGCACACTCCAATTAGTAGCAGCATTTAAGCGCATAAATACACTTATTCCACCAGCTACTTTTCAAAACTGCTCAAATAGATGCACTTGTGCACCTATTCTCGTCATTTCCAGATCATATATTAAAAACAAGTGCACTTCTGCGCTTATTTACACTCCACAATTGGTTCACGCACACTCTAATCACACCACCTTAACAATTCGTATACAGTCCATTCGCACTCCAACACGCTTTTCGAAAGCGTATTTAGACAGCTAAAGTATAGTAGAGGGGTTCCAGGGGTTCCAGGGGTTCCAGAGGTTCCAGAGGTTCCAGAGGTTCCAGAGGTTCCAGAGGTTCCAAGGATTCCAGGGGTTTCGAAGGTTCCGGTTTTTTGGGGGTTTGGGGGTTTCGGGGTTTCGGGGTTTCGGGGTTTCGGGGTTTCGGGGTTTCGGGGTTTCGGGGTTTCGGGGTTTCGGGGTTTCGGGGTGTTCTGAGGGCTTTGAGGGCTTTGAGGGATCTGAGGGTTTTAAGTGGCTGCTACAGGGGCTACAGAATCTATGGGTTCCCTGAGTTCCGTCTCCCGCTTATCGGCTGCCAGAATGTCATCCAATGGGTCGAGCGGCGTTTGATTGCCCGCTACCTGCTTAAGCAAGCAGCCATGGATCAGAATAGAAAAATAGCGATACAGGAATAACTCCCTATATCGCTATTTTTAAAAATTCAAAGCGAACCGACTATTTCTAGGACAGCTCATTCAAAATGTAGAGAAATCCACTAGTCCTCTAAAAACTTTAAATCTATTTCAAATAATCGAACAGTCTGCTCAATACAATCGCCGCTTCCGCTCTAGTCAGCTCTTTGTTGGCTTTGAGCGTTTGATCCGGCATACCTTTCAACAAGCCTGCTTGGATACAAATAGCCAGCGCATTTCTGGACCAAGCGGCTGCTTGATCTTCGTCTTTAAAGCTCGCTAAAATGGCATCTTCAGATGTCGCAAGAGTCGGCAGCTTACCTTTTATTTGCAGCACGCGCGTGATAATGACAGCCATTTCCTCACGGGTAAGGGAACGGTCGGGCTCAAATCGATTGCCTCCAGTTCCTTGTAGCAATCCCGATTCCGATGCAGCCGTTATCACATTGTTGTACCACTTGTCCCCACGCACATCTTCAAACGATTGAGAAGTGCTTGCTTGGAGATTGAATCCCCGAGTGAACATAGCCGCGATTTCAGCGCGAGTAATGGAAGCATTAGGGTTAAACTTGTTCTCTGATACGCCTGTTAGAATGCCTTTGGCTGCAAGAGCTTCAATCTCTTTTCTAGCCCAATGACTGGCTGTATCCTGGAAAGTCACTTTAGTTCCCGCTCCCGGATCTGTGCCTGTGCCTGTGCCTGTGCCTGGACCAGTGCCCGCTCCCGGATCTGTGCCTGTGCCTGGACCAGTGCCCGTCCCCGGATTCGTCCCTGTTCCTGGATCTGTACCCGGTCCGCTATTGTCCGCCTGCACATGCACCGTAGCGATCGCTTTAAGCGTCGTACCTGCAACCGTGCCTTCTACTTCAAAAGTACCAGTTTGCGCATAATCGGAAGCTTTGATCGCATTCCAAACGACCAAAAGATCTTTAACCGATTTGTCACTATAAACAGCTCTCACAGTATGAGGCAGCACTGGCGCCTTTCCAACCGTAGTGGTCACTGACACTGCCTGCAAGCTTACAATAGCGATGACATGAGTCTCCAGCTCACTCACAGCCTTCTCCAAAGCTGTCCTCGCTGATTCAATCATTTCTATTGTTGCTTCAGCATTGCTGCTTACTTCGATAGCGCTTTGCAGAGTAGCGGCAACAGTCGCCCATGTCACAGGAGTATACTCTGCTTCTTTAAGCGCTTGGGCATCTTTAATTGCTTGCAGCAGGAGCTCCTTGGCATAATCAACGCCCGTATTTTTGATGTAGAAATCGTCCAATATAAAAGCATAATCGGAAGTCGCGTTACTTGCGCCTTTGGCAATCATTTTAAACACGACCTGATAATCGTCTTGTGCCCCAGTGGTGAAGGTTTGGCTAAAGCGGATGTATCCATCCTCTGCCTTAATCCCCGAATTAGGCTTGTTTAGCAGCGTTTCCTTCAACACCGCAGTGCCGGTCGAACGAGACAACACGCTGACCTCGTAGGTAACCCCATTTTCCATCGTATAAACAAAGCCAAGCTCATACGTCTTATTCGCTTTTAATTTAATGTCGGACTCATTTGATTTGATCAGTCTGCCCATGTCAGTTTCATTCAGCTTTAATGAATTCTGACCATTCAATACCCAAGTCATGACAGGACCGATTTTTTGGTCAGCTGCCTGAACAATCGGATTGTTATCATGCGGGTTGCTCTGATCCGATGCGATATGAATCATTCGACTGCCGCCTCCATACTCGAAAGGCCCCCAGCCCTCATACACATTCTCAAAATCTTCCTTCACGACATAACCAGCTTGTTCAGCACCGCTTCCCGACGTCAGATGCTTCCAAATTCGGACATCATCGAATAGCACAGTGCCAGCTCCAGCATCTGCGATTAACTTGATTGTTGCCGTTGTCGTGCCTTCTGGCACCTTAAATTTCACATTCATTCTCTGCCAAGTTGTGTCCACATATTTAAATGAACTTTGATGTGAACCGTCCAAGCCTGTTACATAATTGCTGTACGTTTTGCCGTTCATGGTTACCTGTAAAGAGGATTTTCTTCCTTTAACGGTTTGAGTCCATACACCAACCGTATACTCTCCTCCCGGAATCAATCCAGTGATTTGCTGAGACAACTCACCAGCACGGCTTCCAATTTCCGCATAGCGGTTCCAGTTGGACCTTACCATCTCTTTTGTCGTGTCGTATCCAACATCGCCTTGAACGACCTTAATGGAAGCATTGGCCGTATCATTAACAGACCATGATCCTTCAACATTAAATTTCTCTGAATTGAAAGCAAAATCCTTAATCAGGCTGCCTTCTCCCCATTCACCCGCAGAAGGAATCAGGTTTAAAGCATCTGCTGTTGCAGGGTATAGAACATATGGCGTATTTTTGCTTGCCTTCGCAATCGTTAGCGATCCATCCACCGCAGCAATCGTATCTACAAGCACCTTGCCTTGCTGCGTTAATTCATACATGTTAAACGATGCAACGTCTTTAAAATCATTTGTCAGTTGCCAAGTCGTCGTATTACCGGTCGTATTCCAGTGGTACAATTTAGCTCCTTCGTTTATTCCTAGAGGCTGGTTGGTCTTCACATCCCACAGCCAAGGGATCAAGGAGTCTGCTTCGCTCGTATGACGCTCGGCTGTGTCCGTCGTTGTTCCGGTATCTTTCCAAGAAGAGATGACTTTTCCGTCTTTGGAGAGCTCAATCTTGTTGCTTGCTTTGTTTCGTTTGGATACAACATTTTGTTCAAAAGTCACTTGATCCGTCTCATATTTCATGACGCCATAATGCTGCATAAATTTTGTCGGAAGCACTTCATTGAAAAACACGGTTACACCCTGTTGAATATCTGGCTTCGAATCCCCCCAAGTCGCTACGACCGGGATTTTCTGGCCTTTAAACAGCGCGTTGCCGACGAAAATATCGAGGTCATTTTTAACCAATCGGTAAAGAATGCTTTTGTTCCCTTGGTTCGGATAACCCAAATCCGTTCCCCAATGGACAAATACCGATCCTGGCTCAATCGGCCCCGCAAATTCGGTTCCTACTTTCAACCCCAAGCCATTTGCATATTGCAGCAATTTATAAGCGTTGTAATCGTTGCCTGTGTATACATCGATATAATAAAAATCCAAAGCAGGGTCATTCGGGTTTGCTGGATCTTTGGTGAGATTGTACAAGTTTGTAAATCGTGACTTCAGATCACCGCTCAAAACATCCTTTGTCTGATCTACATAATAGCTCGTATCGATCCAATCCCAACCTTTTGCTAGCCGATCCTGTTTATATCCGTTTGGCGTAGCGCCTGTCAGATTGGAATAGTTCAGCTCGTTTGCATCAAGATGGTATTCTGTGGCGTTTAAATGAACGCCGACGCGAAGGTTATATTTGGCCCCTTCGTCAATCAAGTAGTTAAAATCGGCTAATCCGCCCTGTCTCACCCCAATGTTGGAGTAAGAAGGAATATCATCGTCATGCCCTTCCGCCTGATAACCTTTTTCCAAAATCATTTGTCCAAAGCCGTCGGAATAATTGTACAGCACTTTACCAGTGTCCAAAGCGTTCAGGAACGGATCATTTGCCTGACTAGCGAAGTTGAACGCAATGTACATCATATTGTTTTTCATGTCTTCGGCGCCGAACGGCTGCACGTATATTTCTTTACGATAAGCCACAGCCGCATCCTGCCAGTCTACCTTCCCATCGGAATTGCGATCCTCGGTAAGAACAACGTTATACCACGGCAGTGCTTCCTTTTCATTGCTCTGGGTATGACGATAAGTCCACGATCCTGGTTTTACGGTAAGCTTATTTACAAGGGACTTTTTCTCGGCGTTAACGAGTATCTTATTTCCGCCGCTCATTACGTTATTTTCCATAGACGCGCCCAGTCCTTCTGCGCTCACCATCGTCATCGTTGTGCCGAATGAACCGGTTTGATTCATTTTGGACATGTCGTCAACCAGCTCTTCCGAAATCCCGTGCCACTTGCCGTCAGACTTGTTCCAAGCGTACGTCGCGCCTTTCATAGAGCTATCCACATAGAAGAGTGAACTATTCAACTCGAGAGATCTGACAACAAAATCACTTTTTTCTTGAATTTCGCTCACTTCGAATCGAACAACGTTATTTTCTTTTGCTTCTATGAAAGCCTTAATCACCACGCCAATTTCGTCAAAAGCCATCGTATAGGCATATTTGCTTTCGCCAACCTTTTCCGAAACCGTCTGAGCTGTATACACTCCAAATTTCCCAGCCCCTGAGGTCACCGTATTATCCGTAACCGCGCCCATATCCGTCCTGTTGCCATCAGCATCAGTAATAGCGAAAGTAACTGTGTTGCCGATCAGATTCAATTCGATTTTATACACAGTATCCGCCGCCATGGAATACGCAGTAGGGAAGTTGGAATCGTTGCCGTTTGCAGAAAGCTTCCAAGTTCCATTGATGTCATGAACGATAGATACGTAGCGGTTATCGTCATATCCTCTCAAAATAAATCCATAGCGCCCTCCGTCTGTCCCAGCGCCTACACTCGTCTTGAAATCAAAGGTTACTTTCTGATCGACAACGTCTGGACTGTTATTATCGGTAACGAGAGATACGCCGGGCAGCCTTAATTTAACGCTGCCTTCGCCGCTTTCCAGCACGGCCGGACTGCTCGAATCCATCGCGCTCCAGTTAGGCGTAGTGAAGTCAGGCTCATATATTCTAATTTCTTCTGCGGTCATCGCATCCATCTCAACTTGCATCACTTCATTTCCGGAATTATAAATTCCAAACGCTCCCGGTGTGAAGTCTTTCGTTTGGACAGTGCCCACCAAAATGCCATTCACATAAAGATTCAACTCATTTTCGATCAACCTTACCCGCAAAATAAAATCTTTGCCAGGTACAATTTCAACGCTGTCTCCGATAGCTATTTTTTCTCCACCGTTAGGTTGATACATCCATTTGCCTTGACCTTCGTAATAAATGGCTGCATTGCCGATTTTAACTCCTGCGGACGAAGCATTTGTCTTCATCTTGACCTGGTATACGCCGTTTTTCACAGGTACGATATCTTCATTTATCGCAACCGATCCCGAAGCGATACTGCCCTTCAAATAACCATCGACGACTTGACTGCCGCCGAGTCCTGTCCAGTTCATGCTTGAAGCTGTCTCATAATATTGTTCATAATACATCTTGCTTGCGACAGGGGAAGTATCCATTTGGATAAATTCCTCCGTGAACAAAATGTTGTCCACATACAAGTCGCCTTGCCCGTATACTCCGAATGAACCTTCTCCGAATTGTTGTCCGGACGGTAAATTCGCAGTCAACTTAGCTCCGTTTATACTTAGTGTGACCGAAGAGTCGCTATATTGTATTCCGACCTTATTCCAACTCATAACTAATGGACTCGATGAAATAGCGTCACTTGCTACAAAAGGAATAGTGCTGCCATCCTTCTCCAAAATCCAGTGGTCATTCGCAAATTTCACCACAGAGCTGCTGCCTATAGCAAAACCAATCGCATCAGTCGTAGGTTTTACATCCAGCATATAGGTTGCGCTCTGTAGGAGTGGCGCATCGTTATTCAATACCGTGCCCGTGATACCGGACAACTTCAAAAAGCGATTGCTGCCTTCTTTGATGATGGATGAAGAGCCGCTACTCCACCCTCCCGTAATGCCATCCTGAAAGTTGTTGCTGTATTGCACCAATTCCTTTGGAGTAATCATTTGATTCGTATACTGCAGGTTGTCGATATACAGCTCTACTGTGCTTCTGATTCGAAGTCCAAACAAGCCAGCCGCATCGGTAAATTCAGCAAATGTAATATCGCCAACTAGCTTTTTGTTCATATAGACCGTAATTGTTTTTCCATTAAAATTGAACAATAGATTGTTCCATTTCCCCTGAATCGGATAAGGAATATTTAAATTGCTGCCCCAACCGGAGCTGGATTCAGGCAACCAGCGATTTGGATCGACTCCGATTTCGCTAAAGATGCTTGCCGTCTCATTCATTCTGAAGCCAAATGCAAAACCTTGGCCGCTAGAAAGCTTAACAGGATTTACTAGCTTAAAGTCCAATGAAAGCGTACCCGATTGTAGCTGCGGGGAATCCAAATCTGCTCCGCGTTCTTTAGCTCCTTTTTTTAGCGATAATACCTTGTTGCCTGTAATGTCTGTTACCACTTGAGCGTTAAGTCCGGACCAACGCGGTGTGTACGCCGGGTCTTCATAATTTTGTACATAATTAATGATATCTGACGGTTTTTCGATTTGGCCAACGCCTTGAATGTTAATATCCTTCAAAACGACTTGTCCCGTCGCAAAACGTTTATACAAGGCCACCTGACCTATTCCAGCCTTCAAATTCAATAAATTCGTGTCCTTGTTGTAATAGGTAACGCCATCAACGATAACCAATAGCTTGTTTCCGTTATAACCAATCTTGATCCGGTAATCGGTATCCATTTTCAACTCGGGTCCTTCAAAAGATTCCCACGCGCCAGAACCATCTGGGCTTTGAATGACCCAAGTCGTACCCGCATCATAACGAATAGACAATCCTTGGGTAGAATTATAGGCACCGATTACAAACCCAATATTACCTTGCGTCCCGCTGGTGTAACGCAGTGTTGCATCGATTGTGCCGGCGGACAGCCATGGTCCTTTATCCCAAGCAGCAATAGCTATATTTTTTTCTAACGAATTCATTTCTACCGTCAGCCCATTGTTAACCGATGTAGTCCCGTTTCCTTTCATAAAAGTCATTAATTCGGGCTGCATGGACTGATAATTGTTGCTGTAGGAAACGACGCTTTGTCCATCTGGCACATTGCTCGTAATCTCATTCAGAAATACTGTAAAATCGTTTTCCCTCACTGTAACTTCTGCGGAAGCTTTGAGGGGAGTGCCTTGAACGCTGCCTTCTACTTTAAAAGCTCCAGCCTCAGCATATTGCGAGGGATCAATTTCGTCCCAGCTTACCTGAACTTGTCCAACGGATTCATCGCTAAATATAGCTTCTACCTCCAGCGGAAGAACCGGCGGATTCCCTATTGTTGTGTTAATCTCGATAGAGGGAATGCTCGCGATCGTTTTTACCTCAACGACTTCCTCTGCAAAGGATACCGCACTTGGCCATACAGCCAGCTGACTCAAAATTGCAAAACAAATCATCCAAACATACAATTTGAAAACCGTGCTTTTTTTCCTCTTAATCATCTTTCACCCATCCTCCATGGTAATCTGATCCTAATTGGATTTTATTAGCATAGAACAGATGAAAGCGCTTAAGAATGATCATTTTTGTTAGAAGTCTGATCTTTTTTGAAAAAAGTCTGTATGGGGTGGGGCGGGTGCTATGGTGCTGCCCGCTCAGTTGCATCTAGGTGCATAGTTAATCGTAATGGCATAGTTTAGGTGCATAGTTAACCACAATAGCTTGATCTATGTGCACAGCTAACCGTAATAGCTTCATTTAGATGCATAGTTAACCTCATTAGCTTGATCTAGGTGCACAGCTAACCGTAATAGCTTCATTTAGATGCAGAGCTAACTGTAATAGCTTCATTTAGGTACATAGTTAACCTCAATAACTTGATCTAGGTGCATTTCTGCACCTATTCCGATAACTACTTTTCAAATCCTCTCAACTAGATGCACTTCTACACCTATTTGTGTTATTTCCATCAAATTTTATAATAACAAGTGCACTTCTGCGCTTATTTACACTTTACGATCGGTCACGCACACTACAATCACACTACATGCACAAACCATATAAACACTCTAATTACACTACCTACACAACTCACATATAAATCCTTGCACATATCACAAACGCATACTCTCACTCCAAATACACTTAAAATATGCACACTGCTGCGCACCCATTTATCACTATCTACAAAAGCGAAGAACAAAAATCAGGATAACTAAGTGAGAACCCCAGTTAGCAGCAGTAACTTTATCTAAGTGCATAAATGCACCTATTCCGCCAGCTACCTTACAAATCCGCTCAACTAGATGCACTTTTGCACCTCTTTGCATCATTTCCATCAAATTTGATAGAAACTAGTGCACTTTTGCGCTTATTTACACTTCACATCCGGTCACGCACACTACAATCACACAACATGCGTAAACCACTTATACTCTCAATGCACATAACCTACACAAATCACATACTGTTAGTTTAATAGCACTCCTTGTACACTTAACAATCATCCAATCGGACACCTTGCACGCTCTACAAACGCATAACCCAACACCCAATACACTAAACAAACGCACATTCCCTCATAGTCCAGTATCTACTCTCAACAAAAACAGTCGAGAGTACATGCTGATTAGTTAAGTGAGCACCCCGGTTCATATCAGCAGGCTCATCTAAGAGCATAAATACACCTATTCCGACAACTACTTTTCCAAATCACTCAAATAGATGCACTTGTGCACCTATTTGAGTAAATTCCACCTTATCTATTGAAAATAGATGCACTCCTGCGCTTATTCAAACTTTACGCGCGGTACATGCATACTTCACTCACATTACGTGCACAATCCAAATTCACACCCCCCACACACTACATTCACAATCCATCTACACCATTTCAATCCCGCTTTACCTACACAAATCGCATGCAATTAAACCACACTCCACTTACATACAATTTGCATGCAATCCAGTAACACTCCAGATACTTACAAGTCACACGCTCCACAAATGAACACATTCACACATATTCAGCCGTCATTTCTAATTCCTCTCTTACTCTTACTCTTACTCTTACTCTTACTCTTACTCTTACTCCTAGTCCTAGTCCTACTTCTACGTCCACTTCCGTTCCCTAAAAAAAAGGATTAAAAGCCGAGCGTATTAGCTCATAGCTGACAATACGAATGCCTTTTCCAGATACAACTGGACGCAGTTTGCCAACGTCACACAGTCTTTTCAAATATTTGACCGCTGTGCGGCGATTAATATGAAACTCCTTCATAACATCAGCTGGGCGAATGTTCTTGTTTGACCTAAACGCATAATGCAATAACTCCCGCTCAAAGCGTGTCATGTTCTGCTCTTGCGTGTGAGTCACCAAATAAGGAGCCAGCAGCGACTGCAGCAAAGACACAATAAGTTGCGGCTTTTCCTCCAACTCGTCATAAGGTATGGACACGACGCGGTATCCAAGCACTTGCAGAAATGTTTCCCGATTTAGTTCCCGTCGGTATCGAATTCGATCGGTATTCTGAACATGAGGTCCATAACCCTTTATTTCGAAAGCGAACCTCGTCGCTCCCCGCTGCCAAACTAAATCAATATAAAAAGGGTTCCCACGCCAATCCACGACTTCATACTCCGGATGTAAATGATCAAAACTACCCATCATCGGCCACCAAACTTGCTTCAAAAACAAACGTTCACCATGCCCATGTCCACGCTGAAGCCTGCTCTTGTGCTCTCCCTTACTTGCACGCAAATGTTTTTTCAACCATTTCTCATGTTCTTCAGCAAATTCCATCTCTCATCCTCCTCAAAATGAAAAAACGTCCTTGGCTCCTCTTGTACAGAGGAAAACCAGGGACGTTCTACGTCACACTTTTTTATTCAACTTTTTATAAGATGTCATACTATGACGTTCTACGTCACACTTTTTTTATTTACCTTTTTATAAGACGTCAGCCTATGACGTTCTACGTCACAACTATCTTATCCAACTTTTCAAAGATGTCAGCCTATGACGTTCTACGTCACACTTTTTTTATTTAACTTTTTATAAGATGTCATACCATGACGTTCTACGTCAAAACTATTTTATTCATCTTTTTATAATATGTCATACTATGACGTTCTACGTCACAACTATCTTATTCAACTTTTAAAAGACATCAGCCTATGACGCTAATGCTACATCTTAAGCTGTTTCCTTTTTTCACACTCTCTCTCTAACTTGTTACATTCGTGCCAGTAGAGCAGCCGCCTCTGCACGAGTCAAAGTCGCGAGCGGCTTGAAGCTTCCATCCTTGTAGCCAGTAATAATACCGGAATCTATTATTGCGCCCACCAGCCCAAGGTTTGATGCTTGTATGGATGATTTGTCAGAAATCTTAGCTAAGCCATCCGTTTTTTCGATCAACTTTAGAGCTTTTGCTGTCCATACCGCTACCTCTTCTCTTGTAATCGGCTGTTCAGGCTTGAAGCGATTTCCATATTTTGAAGCATCAATCCAGCCTCGTGTTACAGCCGATTCAATAAAAGGCCTAGACCAGCGCGTGCTCGGGACGTCAAGAAATGACAGGTTTTCTGCTTTAACAGAAACTTTCAATTTCTTCGCAAGCATAGCTAGAAACTGCTCCCTCGTTACCTGAGCTGCAGGACGGTATGTTCCATCTGGAAAACCGTCAACAACGCCAGCTGCTGCAAGTTCCTCAACAGCTCCTTTTGCCCAGTGCAGCTTCAAATCAGAAAATAAAAGTCCAGAAGTATGTTTAACCTTAATATCAGAGAAGGTTAATTCAGCTGCTGAATCGATAACCGCGACTTGAAAGTTGTTGCTAATTCTACTTACTGCCGTCTTCTCTCCAGCGATAGGGAGCTCCCACTTCAACTTGCCTGCTAAATTATACGATGCAAGAGAATGACGTCCTCTACTAGCGTAAGTATTATCAGATAAAGTAAGAAGCCATTCATTCTGCTGCTGATTGATGCTATTGGTGGATTCGGGATAATTTTTCACATTAATAAAACGGATAAGCTCTTCTCCCTCGGTCACGCCAATATTCTCGCCAGGTTTAAATATAACGAGCTTATTTTCGCTTAAAAATGGTCCTGTATAGGCATATACTTTCAAATTTTTCTTCCATTTCGATTTGCCTTCTTTATCTATTGCTTCTACAGTACCTTGTGAGCTGCCTGTAACAATGGTGCCATCCTGAAGCAGCAAAGGTTTATAAAATGTATTATCTGACGCGCCAAGCTCATACTTCCAGCGTATGCTGCCAGATGAAGCATTAATAGCATATAGCATGCCATGTCTACGAATTTGTACTATTCCTGAAGGTATAGTCGCACTCTCACCAACCCACTCATCTGCCGTAGTGATAACATATAAAGTGTCTCCAGTATCATTTAAAGTTGGCTCAAAATGTGTGATCTCTCCACTCAAGGATATCGACCAAAGCCGAGTATCCGAAACATTTGATGCTTCAAGATAACTGGTAACGCTTCGTTTGCTGCCATCCCTTACAATATTATTATTTGTGAATCCTGTATATCTATTGCCGGAACGATCCCAGCCAAGCATAGTATTGCGCTGATTAGCTGCCACCATATTATGAAGAACCTGCTTGCCGCTGCTTGGATCAAATGCTGTAAGCAAACCGCTATTCGTTCCTATAAATAGCCGTCCATCCGGTCCAATTGCAGGCCTCGCCCCTACCTGCTCCTTCAAATCGTATTGCCACTGCAGCTTTCCTTCCAAACTGACCGCTGCTACCTTCCCTTGACTGCTAAGCGCATAAACCGTTCCATCATCCGAGAGGAGGGGAACCTGGTATACCTCATTAATACTGCTATTCAGTGTAGGCAGTGACACTCCCCATTTTTTCACAAGCTGAGCGCTATAGGTAACCCCAGGCTCATTCATATAAGCTCGCTCGTTTACCTTAATTTTCATTGTCGTCTTTAAATGCAAATATTCAGCGCTCACCTCGACTTCACCAGCTCCGACCGTATGAAGGCCCTGTTTATCAAAATAAGCAATTTTTTCATTGCTGCTGCGATAAACGATGCCTTGCGGATTGGTTTGCTCCTTGCCATCTGCCCACTTCACAGTTACAAATAGCGAGTATATACTTTTTGATTCAATGTACGGAAAGAGGTTCCCAAACGTGATGGAAACCGCATCGCCCTTGTTCGATGCTTGTTTTATTTCAAGCGCGATTACCCGGCCGCTCTCTGTTCCAACATAGATCGTATTGATATCCCTATACGTTAAATAAATGGGAGAATTCATGTTGTACTCTGTTAGCTTCGTTAATTTCATATCCGATAAAACAACTTTGTCATAACCGTTTAATAAAATCATTCCATTGTCTAACCAAACAACCGAGGTTGTGTAAATACCGCTCTTTATAGAGGAAAGCAGTTCCCCTCCTCGACTAATTCGAAGCAACCGATGCTTAAAATATTCATTTTGCTCGGTTTTCTCAACTTTCGTCTTATCATAACTAGTCAATGAGCTGTAGAAAAGAAGGGAACCATCTTTATCCAACTGCATTGCCGTTCCATTTTCCAATACATTAGCCTCTTGATCGATTTGCAGCTTCCATATAAGTTTTCCTTGCGTATCAAATTTAGAAATGACGGCATCTCGCGTTACAATATAAGCGTTTTGTTGATCATCAAAAACAATAGGAGCGTACGTCCTTGCGCTTAGCGAGTAACTTTGTTTCACAGCTCCCTCGCTGATCACTTTAACCTCACCTGGACTTCTGTCCTGATTAAGCTGTGAACTACCCGATTGATCTCCTTTTTTCGAAGCTTCTAAATATACGATTAAATTGCCTTGCTTGTCCGTCATTGGGGTATTATAAGATGATCCATTCAAATTGACTTTCCAGCGCGATAAACCACTAGCATTTAATTCCTCAGCATAAGATGTAGATTCTAAACTTATCTTGCCCTCAACAAATTTAGTATCTAGGTTATAAGATGTAATAAAAACCTTATCCTCTAAAGTGCCTGCGTGCTTTACCAAATTTCTAATACTGGTTCGTTCCATTGCTTTCGTGCCATCCGTGCGCAAGGCAAGCAGCAKCTCCCTTGATCTGACTTGAATATAGATTAAGCCGTTACGTTGAACGACAACCTTTTGAAAGCTTGAATAGGTTGTTTCATACTCCCATTTTTTCACGCCATCTTTGTTGAATGCATATAAATTCCCTCTTGAGCCGACATAAAGGATCCCATCTGCTCCAACTTCGAGCTGACCCTCCCTTTCTGGAGAAGTATCATCCATAGGACTAACATCAGCAGTCCACAGCTGCTTGCCAGCAGGGCTAAAGGCATAAACCTTCCCTTGCTGAGATAGGATATACACCGTACCGTCCTCACCGATGACCGGATTCGCAGCTGCACCTCCCTTGATGCTCTCGCTCCAACGCTCTGCTAAATAGGAAGCAGCAGGTTTAGCGTCATTCGCTTGGACAGAGGATGAAGCACCGAAGCTTGGAACACACAGCGTAAAAACGATCAGCAAGCAAATTCCGATTTTATAATAAAACCATCTGTTCATGTTGGTCCCATCTCCCATTTATACTAATTATTATCTCTCAAATCTAAATTTATAATAGTAGATTGGTTGAATAGAGTAAAGGAATTTAGCAGCCTCTCTCGCTCGAGAAGGCGGGAAAGTGGGAAACAATAACCAACTTAGCCCTTATTCAGGATTCCCAGCCAGCAATCACGGTTCCGACTGATTACACAGCAGAAGGTTTGCCTGCAGGAATAGTATTTCTAAGCAGCTCCTTTAAAGAAGAAACGCGTCTAAAGCCTAGCTACGCAATGAATATGTAACCCACAACCGTAAATCTTTGGTTTTAACACCTTAACAACAACACGTTCATCCCGATAAAGCTGCCCAAAGGTCTAATTACTTTCGGGCAGTTTTTTTATGGATTTACATTTTCAACTGAGACCACCACCAATCCCAATTGCAATTTCTAATAAAGCACAGCCTATAACTGCTATAAGAATAGCGGCAGCCCCGTCGCCCGTCGCAGACAGTCCCCGCCTAAAGCCTAGCACCGAAATGGCCCGAGGACCGTTACGAAAGAATCTTCAAGAGGCTACAATAAGGACATAGATGAGCTACACGAAAGGATGACTGTATATGAAAAAATTATTTCGATCAACGACAGACAGCAAGCTGACAGGTCTATGCGGAGGCATCGGACAATGGCTCGGCATTGATTCCACTATTGTTAGATTGTTAGTTGTCATTGCGGCGTTCTTCAGCTTCGGAACGGTTATACTCGCATATTTTATAGCTACCCTCTTTATCCCAAAAGCAATTAACAACGACTTTCGATTTGCCGATCACTACTAAATCAAATAAACGAATGCAAATGAAAATAAAACCAAACACAAACTTTTAAGGAGAGATTATCAATGGGAATTTTACAACGAGTAGTTAGTATGACAAAGGCAGCAGCAAATGAAATGTTGGATAAGATGGAAAATCCGGTCATGATGCTTAATCATTATTTGAGAGATTTGGATGAGGAAATTGCCAAAACGGAGCATGCGCTAGCACAGCAGCAAGCACAGGATCGTATGCTGCAATCTAAACTAAGTGAATTCAGCGGACAAGTAAGCTATTACGAGGGTAAAGCAGAGCAAGCGGCAGTTGAGGAACGTGAAGCAGAAGCACGTACGGCGCTTGAAGCGAAGCTGTTGTATCTAGAACAAGCCGAAGAAACGGCAAGACTGCAGCAGCTAGCAAAGCAAGCGGTACTTGACCTCGGTTATCGCATTGAGGCATTAAAAGAAGAGAAAACACGGCTGCAAGGAAAACGCGCTGAGCTCATTACCCGCGTGCAGCAGACAACTGCAACTTCTACTGGCTATTCCAACTCCCTACATGGCAGCTCCGCTTCACAAGGGTTCGATCGGATTGAACAGAAGGTGATGGAATTAGAAGCACAACGTGACCTTACGAAAGGTTCATACAACAGCTTACATGCTGGCGCATATGGTTCCGATCAGCAGCTCGAGCAGCGCAAAGCTCGTGTGGATGAAGAACTTAAACGGCTTCAAACTAAAAAAGCCTAAATACAACTTAAAGCGGCGGGCAAGACGTATAGTAACGTCATTGACCGCCGCTTCATTCGTTAGAATATTTATTTTAAATTAGGATGAAGAAGAGCTAATAAATTGAAATACGCCAATTGCGATCAGTAGAACGACGAATATAAGGACGAACCACAGTACAAACTTAAGAGCGTTAGAAGAATTCGATTTACGTTGAAGTTTTTCCTCGACGTTAACTAATCGTTCTTTAAGCTCCTGTATTTCTTTTTCCTGTTGCTGCATTCTTACCCCTCCCTGGCAAATAATTTCGATTGACAAGAATATATTTTCTTTACATTTTTCATTCTCTTGTAGATTTAAAAAAACGCTAGATCATCAATATATCATGATCTAGCGTTTTTTTTCATTTATTTACTAATTTTACAGCAATTCTTTAACTGTTGTTTGTTCGATGAAAGTCGATGTTGTCAGTTCCATATTAACAAAATCGTCGTCCCTTCACCCGGTGTTGTTTTAACCATAATCCTGCCACCCATAGCTTCAATCAGTCCCTTCGATATAGCCATGCCAAGTCCAGAACCATTGGTGGTGGATGCGGTATCCGTGCCGCGATAATAACGCTCAAAAAGCCGATTTAATGTAACTTCATCCATACCATCGCCATCATCGGAGAATTTTATCGTTATTCCGCCACCTTCTTCATCCGCCAGAAGCGATACCGTCAAAACGGTATCAGGCGGGTTATGAAGCAGCGAATTAGCGGTTAAATTATTAACTACCCTCTCCAGCCAAGGTGTATACAATTGGAACCAGACATCATCTTGCGCAGCATGAAATACAATTCGCTGTTTTCCGTAAGCAGGATCAGCGGCAGCCTGTTCAAGCGCTTCATAAAGCCAGGCGTTTAGTTCAACCTTCATCGTCTCAGGAGGAAGAATTCCCGACCTCAATCGGTACGTCATAGCAAGATCGCTGATCAACATATCCATATGAGCCGATTTTTCCAGCATCGTCGCAGAAAATTTACGTACCTCCTCCTGAGACCAATCATATGCCGGCTCCGCTAATAAATGGGCATAACCAGTTATTGAGGATAACGGCGTCTTCAAATCATGGGTAACGCCAGCAATCCATTCTTCTCTCAGGCTTTCCGTTTGCTCCCGCATCGCTTGCTCTCTCTTCAAGGCATTGGATAGCTTTTCAATAGAAACCATCACATCAGCAAAAACACGATACCTTCGCCGCCATTTTCCTGCTGACGTTCGGCTTCGATGGAGACCTCTACGATCGACAGGTTCTTCATACACGGTTTTCCCTATTGAATCCAGCCATACAAGCATGTGCAGCATCGGGGCGCCAAAACGATGGGCTTGCCATAGTGAGAGGAGTACGAACAAGACCAGTAAGGAGATAAACAAGAAAATGGACCCGATAATGACTACCTGTGCTTCCTCCGGTATCCATTTCTTTTTGCCCGATTCTCCCGCTACAGTATTCGGTTCTCCGACAAGCCAGGTGTTTCCAGTTTTTGCATCATACGAGGTTGCTATCCGGTAACCGTATCTTTCACTGTACAATGTGCGAAGCGCAAGTTCCGGAACGGAGTATAGCGAAGGCACCGCATCGGGCTTGTTATAGGAGTCCAGTTCCAATCCTGCCGAATCGATCAGTTGAACAAAAGCATGAGCCGATCTTATTTTTCCTGATAAGGCATCTGGAAGGACTAATTTTTTTTCAGAAACAATGAATTCGACTTCATTTAATTGTTCCAATATAGGCTCTATTACTTTTGGAGCCCCATAGACCATTGTGAATTTCTTCCCATCCTTCTGCTGTATCCATAACGCAATCTGGTAAGGAAATGCGCTCTTCCCCATCCAGTGTTCCACTAATTCACCTGGCCCGTATTGGTTAGGAACATCTTTGGGCGTGTTATAAGCACTAGCAACTTTTCCATTCTCATCTAGGCTTTGCAGCCAGCCATTGTTTTTCTTCACCTGCCTCAGCAAGCTGGGTGCAAACGTAATGCCATTCTTGCCAAGCTTAGAGGATTCTACCATCTGTTCTAACCCTACACTGGCAAAATCACGTGTTATGTTAATCTCGCTAAACCGCTGCAGCATCCAATAAAAGGTTAGCGCAGCTATGAGAAGAACGATCATTCCTGCTATTGCGAGTTGAAGAACGAACTTCAGTGTTAGTTGTCGCTTAATATTCATGGCATAGTAAGCTCCTGCTGATCCGCTTTAACTAGTTTGTAGCCCATACCTCTGACGTTAACGATAAATTTTGGGTTAGACGGATCAGCTTCAATTCTTTCTCTTATCCGATGAATATGAACCATGACCGTATTGTCATCACTGAAGGCTTCTTCACCCCAAACCTTCTCATACAGCTCGCTTTTACTGAATATTCGATTAGGGTTTTTGCATAGAAAAAGCAGCAGCTGAAACACAAGCGCAGGACATGAAACAGCCTGTCCTTCAATAAACAGCTCACCTGCTGTCTCTTCTAATTTAAATCGGCCGTAATCAAATACGTTGGATTTTCGATTGAGAGAATCTTCTGAGATATTCTTTAAGGCAGCAGTCTCCGTTGACGAACTAAAGTACCGCCGCAGCTGCGCCCTTATGCGGGCTACCACTTCCAGTGGATTAAATGGTTTGGTAATGTAGTCATCTCCGCCAATTGCAAACCCTGTCAGCTTGTCGAAATCCGATGTTCTCGCGGTTAGAAATAAAATTGGCGCGTTCGTCGTTTGCCGGATAAAAGGACATATTTCAATTCCGCTGCGCCCTGGCAGCATCACATCCAATACAATTAAATCGTATTTTTTAGCTTCACAAGCTTCAATGGCTTCTTCACCCGATTGCACGGTATCAATATTCATGTAGCCTTCCTTGCGCAATACCGTCTGCAAAAGCTCCAGTAGCGCTTGCTCATCATCAACGAGCAAAATCGATGCATGGTTCATTCGTGCCAGCTCCTTCCGCCAACTGATGTTTATATCATCATAGCATGATTTTTTTCACTTTAAATCATTCTAATCTTAAGGGAAGCTTAATTCGTTTCCATTCACCCTTCTTAAAGTTAAGAGTGCGTTAATGATGGGTTTCATAAGAGCTAAGACTCTGCTGCTACAATGGTATTATCGGGAGGCGATGAAAATGAAAAAAGGAGCAACGAATTATATATATGGTACAGCAATGACTGCAAAAACGGCATTAGCTGCCGGTTCACTAGCTTTACTTCTAGCCGCTTGCAGCGGAGAAAATTCAGCAGTGACCACCAACACAGGAGCTGTGCCAACAATGAGCCCCACGGAGACAACGAACCAATTACTTATGCCAGACGACTTGCCAAAGGCGCTGCTGGACGGCAAGTATAAGGAAATTTATGCCCGTTTTAATCAACCTTTAAAAGATGCGGTAAGCGAAGCAGATTTAGAAAAGACGGGAGAGGAATTTACGAATGGGATCCATAGCTTCGAGAAATCCTCTACTATACAGCTTAATGGTTACGACCGGCGCATATGGGTGAGTGATGAGGGGAATAAGGGGCTGCTCGGAATGTTTGATTCTGACGGAGTCATTACATCAATTCAAGTTCAGGAACTAACCTCCTCACCTGAAACCGATTCGAAGCTGAGCAAAAATAAATATGCTTTACCTTTTGAGGGCGACTGGTTCGTATTTTGGGGCGGCGAGAATGTTCTTGTGAATTATCATTATGAACTAGAGATTCAGCGATACGCGTACGATTTTATCCAAACAAAGGATCATTTTTCCTATAAAGGTGACCCGCTCAAAAATGAAAGCTATTTTGCCTTCGGGAAAGAAATCATTGCTCCAGCGGATGGTACAATCATATCGGTAGTGAATGATATTTTAGATAATGCGCCTGTTGGGGTAATGAATCCGAATGAACCTGCTGGGAATAATGTCGTCATTGATCACGGTGGAGAATACAGCCATCTGGCGCATCTCAAGAAAGGCTCTGCAACAGTTAAGCCAGGAGACAAGGTCAAAAAAGGCGACGTCATCGGTCTGACCGGCAATTCAGGCAATAGCAGTGAGCCCCATTTGCATTTTCAGCTATCGGACGGACCCGAACTATTCACTGCCCGATCCATCAATGTGAAGTGGGAAAATGCGATGAAGCCGACTCAAGGCGAARCCATTTCCTCAGCTAATTAGATAAATAATAACTGGAGGAACATTATGATTGAATGGATTCAGCAAACGGATGGGATATGGCCATATATTGTTTCATTTTTACTTGCAGCAGCGCCGTGGTTGGATGTATTTCTAGTCGTACCTCTTGGCATCGTAGCAGGATTGTCGCCAGTAGCAGTAGCCATTATCGGTTTTGCAGGCAACTTTCTTTTGGTACTGCTCCTGGGCCTGTTTTTCAAACAATTTTCGAAGTGGAATACGAATCGGAAATTGAAGAAGGGCATTACCACAACATCAAAAAAGGAGACTCGAGCAAGGCGAATTTGGGAGCGTTACGGCCTTCCCGGACTTGCCCTGCTGGCGCCCCTTATTGTGGGTACCGACATCGCGGCTTTATTAGCTTTGTCATTAGGCTCTTCGCGAAAACGCGTCATTCAATGGATGGCAGTCAGCCTTGCCGTATGGACCATTGTAATGGCGCTCGGCTCTGTTTATGGATTCAGCTATATGAAAATAATTTAATTGCGATGATCGAGCATACAGGCTCACTTAAAACCTATTGCTCAAACAGAAAAAAGGGTTATCTCACATTGGTGTATTCACCTTTGTAAGATAACCCTTTAGTATTTAGTCTTTTAAATCAAATTAGATTTTTTGAGAAGTCTTTGGATGATCACAGCCACTTCTGCTCTCGTGATTTCATCTTTTGGAGCAAGCACAGTACTGCTTCTGCCTGAGAAGATCTCCACTTGCAAGCAATCGAGGATGCTGCTCTTCGCCCACTCGGATGCGGCATTCGCATCTTTATAAGGAAGCAGCAATTCTCCAGCTTCACTTGCTGCAAGACTCGGTTTCAAGCCGGTGATTTTCATTGCTTTTGCAATGATCGCCATGGCTTGCTCTCTCGTTATTTTGTCCATAGGACGGAAGGTTCCATCTTCATATCCATTAATAAGACCATTTGAAAATGCGGTTTGAATATAGCTGCTATACCATTCATTTTTGTTCACATCCGAGAATGACGATGAGCTTGCCTCCAATTTCAAACCTAATCCCCGAACGATAATAGCAGCAAACTCCGCACGAGTAATCGATTTATTTGGATTAAACATTTCATTGCCAACACCCGTTATTACCATTCGTGAACCCATATCATTCACAGCTTCTTTTGCCCAATGCCGCTCTACATCCTTAAACGCAAGTGGATGCCAGACAATGGTATACGTGCTGTTCGTTAAGCTGTTCACTACGGCATAATACTTTTCGTTCTTAACGACAAGTCTAGTTGGAACATGACGAACAGATCCATCTGGTTCAACCACAATCCCTGTCGTTATTCGGTTAGGATCAACACCAGCTGGAATAGCTATCATTCTTTCTACATACGCATCGAATTTAGAAACTTCAATCGTTTTTCCATCATACGAAGCTCGCACTGTAAAATTAAGCGGTGGAACAACCATCTCAAACTGGCCTTTAACTGCTGCACTTTCCACCATTTTTATGGTATCTGCTATTGGCTTGGCAATCTCTATCTCGAGCTTGAGGTCTTGAAGATTTAATTTTTTTCCAAAAAGCTTAGTGAGTGCATCGATACTGATCTGTGATGCAGGTATCGTATACGTAAATTGATCATGTTGAAGGACTAAGACAGCTTGCTTTAGTTCCAAATCAGAAATGATCTGCCCATTTATCTGTGAAGCATAAACATCTGAGCTGCCTTTTAGCGGAATCGTAATGACAGCACGCTGACCCTCAGACTCCAATCTGTTCTTAAGCTTATTCGGATCCACGATAATGGTTGTGACCTTTTGGTTATTCACAATTGCTGTAGTCGCTTTACCTGCATATTCAATTTTACCGTTCACCAGCACTTCAACATCGGTTTCGTCCGTTTTTGGCGGGTTTGGCTGTGAAGGTTCAATCGAATAAGTTGTTACCGTCAAGACATTCGAGTTTCCTGCATTCGCTCCGCCTGTTACAACTAATCGGAAGTCATATCCCGTTGCGGCGGACAAACCTATTACTGTCGCTGTTGTTGCATTCGTGGCAAGCGCTCCAGTTGTCGCTGTTGTCCACGTATTTGCACCTGTTGGTGATTGCTCAACTTTAATATTTGTTGCGCCTGTTGCTGCGCTCCATGTGAACGTTGCGCTTGTTCCCGTTTTGCTTGCACTCGCGAAGTCTGTTAGTGCGATCGGGTTTGTCGTCACCGTTACTACGTTCGAGTCGCCAGCATTTGCTCCGCCTGTAACTACTAGACGGAAGTCATAACCTGTTGCGGCGGACAAGCCTGTTACTGTCGCTGTTGTTGCATTTGTGGAAAGAGCACCTGTTGTCGCTGTTGTCCATGTGTTTGTACCTGTTGGCGATTGTTCAATTTTCAAACCGGTTGCACCCGTTGCTGCGCTCCATGTGAAGGTTGCGCTTGTTCCTGTTTTGCTTGCACTCGCGAAGTCTGTTAATGCGATCGGGTTTGTCGTTACCGTTACTACGTTCGAGTCGCCAGCATTTGCTCCGCCTGTAACTACTAGACGGAAGTCATAACCTGTCGCTGCAGATAAGCCTGTTACTGTAGCTGTTGTTGCATTGGTCGCAATCACGCCTGTCGTCGCTGTTGTCCATGTGTTTGTACCTGTTGGTGATTGCTCCACTATAATGTTTGTTGCACCTGTTGCTGCGCTCCAAGTGAACGTTGCGCTTGTTCCCGTTTTGCTTGCACTCGCGAAGTCTGTAAGTGTAATTGGGTTAGTAGTCACCGTTACTACATTCGAGTTGCCTGCATTTGCTCCGCCTGTAACTACTAGACGGAAGTCATAGCTTGTCGCTGCCGACAAGCCTGTTACCGTTGCTGTTGTTGCATTGGTCGCAATAGCTCCAGTTGTCGCTGTTGTCCACGTGTTTGCACCTATTGGTGATTGCTCAACTTTAATATTTGTTGCTCCTGCTGCTGCGCTCCAAGTGAACGTTGCGCTTGTTCCCGTTTTGCTAGCACTCGCGAAGTTTGTAAGTGCAATCGGGTTTGTCGTCACCGTTACCACATTCGAGTCGCCTGCATTTGCTCCGCCTGTAACTACTAGTCGGAAGTCATAACCTGTCGCTGCCGACAAGCCTGTTACTGTCGCTGTTGTTGCATTCGTGGAAAGAGCACCTGTTGTCGCTGTTGTCCACGTGTTTGCACCTGTTGGTGACTGCTCAACTTTAATGTTTGTTGCGCCCGTTGCTACGCTCCAAGTGAACGTAGCGCTTGTACCGGTTTTGCTTGCATTCGCGAAGTCTGTTAGTGCGATCGGGTTTGTCGTCACCGTTGCTACGTTTGAGTCGCCTGCATTTGCTCCGCCTGTTACAACAAGGCGGAAGTCATAACCTGTCGCTGCCAACAAGCCTGTTACTGTYGCTGTTGTTGCATTCGTGGAAAGAGCACCTGTTGTAGCTGTTGTCCACGTGTTTGCACCTGTTGGTGTTTGCTCCACTTTAATGCTTGTTGCATTCGTTGCTGCGCTCCATGTGAACGTAGCGCTCGTTCCCGTTTTGCTTGCACTCGTGAAGTCTGTTAGTGCAATCGGATTTGTCGTTACCGTTACTACGTTCGAGTCGCCAGCATTTGCTCCGCCTGTAACTACTAGACGGAAGTCATATGCCGTTGCGGCGGACAAGCCTGTTACTGTTGCTGTTGTTGCATTGGT
>NZ_JBFTPZ010000072.1:0-27580 GCF_056398745.1 Paenibacillus sp. 01T424
CCGTTGGATACAGCGATCCTCATTATTTTAGCGGCGCATTTAAGAAGCATACGGGAGAAACCCCAACAGATTATCGCCATAAAAAAATAAAAGGGTTAGTGTGATACGAGTGAGAATGTTTTCGCGATTGCCTAGTATTCAGACGAATATGGTGCTTGCCTCGGTCGCGCTCATCATTATGACAAGCATTATGATGAGCGTTACTTCCTTTTACTTAACTAAGGATTCCGTCAATTCCACAGCGCAGACGTACACTACGGAGCTGGTGAAACAGGTAAACAACAATATTAAATCCTACATTAACGGCATGAAGTATATGTCTGATCTTGTGGCTGGCAATTATGCGGTTCAAGCTTATTTATCCTCAGCTTCTTTTAATAGCTTAAAGGAAGAGAAGGATTATAAGGAAGCGATCTCCGAAATGCTAGGTGCGATGCTGGTATCCCGAACGGATATTAGCTCAGCGAATATTTTCGGTTATGGCGGACAGTTCGTGTCCGGCCGCAAAGAGCTCGAGTTAAATCCAAACGTCGATATTACAAGTATGAATTGGTATAGGAACGCTAAAAGCATGGGCGGGCAAAGCGTTATTTCCTCTTCTCACGTGCAGCCTATTTTTAAAGACATGTATCCTTGGGTCGTATCATTGAGCCGGGAACTGGTCAGCAAGGACGGCAACAAGAAGCTGGGCGTTTTTTTGGTCGATTTGAATTTCAGCGTTATGAATGACATGTTCAAGGATATTCGACTAGGCCAAAGAGGATATTTATTCATCATCGATTCGGATGGGAAAATCGTCTATCATCCCCAGCAGCAATTGATTTATAGTAATTTGAAAACAGAGATGATCGATAAAGTGCTGGAAGTCAGAAACGGAACGTTCATAAGCAACCAAGGCAGCGAAAGCCGAATGTACACGGTTCAGGATTCTGAGTTTGGCTGGAAAATTGTCGGTGTCTCCTATGTAAGCGAATTAGCTGAAAATCAAAATAATGTGCTGCTGTCTATTATTGTTTTGGGAATCATCTGTATTATTATCGGAATTATTATTTCATTATTCTTGTCTCAAAGAGTCAGCCAACCAATCAAACGATTGCAGGGCTATATGAAGGAAGTAGAAAAGGGGAATTTCGATATCCATGTCCCGGGTCACAAAACGGTAGAAATCCAGAGGCTTGCAAGAGCTTTTAATATGATGGTCGGGAAAATTAAAGAGCTGATGCAGCAAACGGTACTTGATCAGGAACTAAAACGCAAGAGTGAGATTAGCGCCCTTCAAGCCCAAATCAATCCTCATTTTCTTTATAACACCCTTGATTCCATTGTGTGGATGGCCGAGAGCAATAAGTCTAGGGAAGTTGTGTTGATGACTTCGGCGCTTGCCAAGCTTTTCCGCTCATCGATCAGCAAGGGCGAGGAGCTGGTTTCGATTAAAACTGAAATTGAGCATATTACGAATTATCTAATGATCCAAAAAATGCGGTATAAAAATAAGCTGGATTATCATATTGAAATATCCGAATCGATTCAGGAATATCGGGTCATCAAAATCATTATGCAGCCGCTTATTGAAAATGCGATCTATCATGGCATTAAGATGAAGCAGGGACCTGGTTTCATCCGGGTTGCTTGCGAAGAAACGGACTCGGACATTATTCTGATTGTTGAAGATAACGGGAATGGGATGGATGAAGAGAAATTGAAGTCGCTTCATCTTCCAGCTTCCGTTACGGAAGGCGGAAGAGGAGTCGGCGTACAAAATGTTCAGGAACGGCTTAAGCTTTATTACGGGGCGCAATACGGATTAACCTACCAGAGCGTGCTAGGAGAGGGAACAACCGTATATATTCGTATTCCTAAATTACGCCAAGTTTTGGAGGACGAGAGACATGGCAGGAAGTCATAAGTGGGTAACAACCGCCGTTGCACTCCTTCTCATCGCAGTGGCCGTTTTTGTATATGGGCATAATGGATCATCTGCGAAAAAGAAGATAGAGGTTACGGTCATCTTGAAAACAATCGATACATCGGTAGAATTCTGGCAGGTATTAATCGACGGAGTGCATGAAGCTGCCCAAGAGTTCAATGTAAACGTTCAGGTATGGGGGACAAAGTCGGAAACGGACGTTGATGAACAAATTGCTCTTGTGGAGAAGGCAATATTAAATAAGCCAGATGCAATCGTATTGGCCGCGACCGACTACGAGAGACTCGTACCCGTCGCAGAGAAAATAAAAAAGAGCGGAATTAAGCTTATTATCGTCGATTCGGGAATCAAGTCCGATGCTGCCGACAGCATCGTAACGACGGACAACGTCAGCGCTGGCAGAGAAGCGGGCGAAGCGATGAAAAGCTTGATCAAAGATAAGGCTAAAATAGCGATTATCAGCTATGTCAAAAGCGCTGCTTCTCATATCGACAGGGAAAAGGGCGTTCATGAAGTATTAGAGAATTATCCCGGAATCGAAATGCTAGGTACGTACAATGGCGAGGGTTCCGAGCAAAATTCCTATTTGCTGGCTATGGAAATGCTGCAGCAGCATAACGATGTGTTCGGAATTATCGGTCTCAACGAGCCGACTACGGTTGGAGCGGGAAGAGCCATTCAGGAGCTGGGATTAAAGGGGAAAGTGCAGCTGATTGGATTCGATAGTTCTTTCAACGAGATTAAGCTTTTGGATGAAGGCGTCATGAATGCTACGGTGCTTCAAAGGCCTTTTCAAATGGGCTATCTCAGCATCAAAACAGCCATGGAGGTTGTTAAGGGCAAGAAGGCTGCGAAGCTTATCGATACGGGCTCACTGCTTATAACGAAACAAAATATGTATGAAGAGGAGAATCAGAAGCTGTTGTTTCCGTTTTTTGGAAATGAATAGATGAACGAGATTGAGAATAATGGCAGAGTGGCAGAGTAGGCGAAAGCCTGCTCTGTCTTTTTGTTGTTAACGACTAAATAGGTTGAACTAGTAGTTTAAGCGAAGCGAGAAGATCGTTCTGGAGAAACGAAGTGTTCGCCTTTGCGGCCGGATTCTAACCTTTAAATGTCTAATCAAATCCAAGAATCTGGCTGCAACCGCGATCGTAAGAATGATCTGCTCGCGTAGCGACCAAAACAAATTGTTTAGTTTCCTCTAATGAATTGAATCCCCAAAATTATTCGACTCTTACAAGAAGAAATCACATGTAAGTGACGGAATGAACCGTGTAAAGTTATCGGTAACAACATGAATATGGAGAGGGGAGATGAAGCGATGAGTGAAAGCCTTGTACAGATGGAAGGAATCGTGAAAAGCTTTGCCGGGGTTCATGCCTTAAAGGATTGTAAGTTTGACCTGCGGCCTGGCGAGGTACACGCACTTGTTGGAGAGAACGGCGCCGGGAAATCGACCATGATGAAGGTGTTGACAGGCGTGTATCAGTTGGACGAGGGACGCATTCTCTATCAGGGCGAAGAAGTACGTATTCCGGATACAAGAGCCGCTCAAAAAAAGGGAATCAGCATGATTCATCAGGAGATGAATCTCGCAGCCGATCTAACCGTCGCGCAAAACATTTTTATCGGCAAAGAGCCGCGGAAAGCGATCAAACTGTTTCTGGACGAGAAAGAGATGAATCGACAAACCTCCATTTTACTCAGACAAATGAATCTGGATATCGATCCTACCACGCTTGTATCGAAGCTGACGGTCGCCAAGCAGCAAATGGTTGAAATCATTAAAGCCATTTCCTACGACTCTCAAGTGCTAATCATGGACGAACCGACAGCGGCGCTTAGTGATGCGGAAATTGAGGAATTGTTTAAGATTATCGTCCAGCTGCGAGCTAAAGGGGTAGGCATTGTGTACATCTCTCACCGTATGGCGGAGCTGAAACGAATTACTGATCGCATCACGGTTATGCGAGACGGAAGCTACATTGATACGGTTGCGACCGCTGATACCAGCATCGATAAAATTATTTCGATGATGGTGGGCCGAGAGCTCTATCAATCGGATAAGACGAACCGGTTAAAGGACGAAACGAGCGAAAGCATGCTTGAGGTACGTAATCTAAACCGTAGAAATGTTCTTCACAACGTGAGCTTCACGCTGCGGAAGGGCGAAATACTTGGCGTAGCCGGATTAGTCGGCGCAGGAAGAACGGAGGTTGCCCGGGCAATCTTCGGTGCTGATCCCCTCGATTCCGGTGAGATCCACGTGCATGGCCGCAAGGTACGGATTAACGGACCCCATCAGGCCGTGAAGCATGGCATTGGGTATTTGAGCGAGGATAGAAAGCACTTTGGTTGCCTGCTGGAAATGGATGTTTCAACGAATGCCACATTGGCAACGACTGGCCGTTTCACAAGCGCGGGTTTTTGGATGAACGAAAAACGCATGAACGAGGTTTCGACTCAAATTGTTGAGGAGCTTAAGGTAAAAACGCCAAGCATAAAGCAAAATCTGAAATTTCTATCCGGCGGAAACCAGCAGAAGGTCATTATTGGGAAGTGGTTAACGAGGGACTGCGACATCCTGATCTTCGATGAGCCGACTCGGGGGATCGATATCGGAGCCAAAAGCGAGATTTATAAGCTTCTTGAGAACTTGGCGGCTGCAGGCAAATCGATCATTATGATCAGCTCGGAACTGCCGGAAATTTTAAGGCTTAGTCATCGTATCATCGTGATGTGCGAAGGAAGAATTACCGGGGAGCTTATGAATGACCATCTTGCGACCCAAGAGCAGATCATGACTTATGCAACAGATCGAATCGGATAAGGTCGGGAGGGAAAGGAAGAGAAGCATGAATAAAACAACAGTGGTTGAGCAGAAATCGCATTTTGCGATTAAGTCAGGCCTACAGCAGCTCTTAGTATTTGGAAGTTTGATTTTGCTCGTCATCTTTTTTTCTATCGCATCGGATAATTTCTTTCATTTCTCCAATATCATTGGCATTTTGCTCTCCACCGCGGTTATCGGCGTACTGGCGTTAGGCTCGACGTTCGTCATTATTACGGGCGGCATTGATCTTTCGGTTGGCACAGTCATGACGCTGTCCGCAGTCATGACTGGCGTCTTCATTACGATCTGGGGGCTGCCCATTCCGATCGGTATTATCGGCGGTTTGCTGACTGGGGCATTATGCGGATTTTTATCGGGCTTTACGATTGCTAGACTGGGAATTCCGCCATTTATAGCCACGCTCGCGATGATGATGATTGCCAAAGGGTTAGCTTTGGTTATCTCTGGAGCCAAGCCGATCTATTTTACCGACAATGAAGTTTTTATGGAAATATCATTAGGGTCGGTATTAGGTGACCTTATTCCAGGCTTTGATATTCCGAACGCTGTCCTTATTTTTTTCATCGTAGCCATCCTCGGGAGCATCTTATTGTCCCGAACGATTGTTGGCCGTTACAACTTCGCAATCGGCAGCAATGAAGAGGCGACGCGTCTATCCGGCATTAATGTGCGAAATTGGAAAATCGTGATTTACACGATAACAGGCGTGTTTACAGGAATTGCCGGCATTCTGATGGCATCAAGGTTGAACACAGCGCATCCTTCTCTCGGCGCGGGTTACGAGCTGGAAGCGATAGCAGCGGTAATCATCGGCGGCACCTCACTAAGCGGCGGCAAGGGAACGATCTTGGGAACCGTAATCGGCGCACTCATTATGAGCGTTTTGACGAACGGTTTACGCATCATGTCGGTTCCTCAGGAGTGGCAGACGGTCGTGGTTGGTTTTGTTATATTACTCGCGGTATATGCGGATATTTTGCGTCGTCGCAAGGCTTAACAGCGATATAGTCTCCTTGGGAGATTATATATAAATGCAAATATAATTCATGATGAAGGGGATATGAACATGAGAAAAGTATGGATGATGGCGGCTTTGGTACTCGTAGTATTCATTAGCGCTTGCAGCTCGAACGGAGGCAGCAATTCACCTTCGAATGCACCAGAGTCAACTAAAAAACCGAGCTCTGAAGCGCCTGCTAACACGGAAAAAATGTATGTACCGGTTATTTCCAAGGGATTCCAGCATCAATTCTGGCAAGCGGTTAAGATCGGCGCAGAGAAGGCTGCAGCCGAGCTGAATGTGGATATTACTTTCGAAGGCCCAGAATCTGAATCTCAAGTAGACAAACAGCTTGAAATGCTGCAAGTCGCATTGGATAAAAAACCTAGCGCAATCGGTTTCGCAGCGCTGGACAGCCAAGCTTCAATCCCGCTGCTCAAGAAAGCTAAAGACGCCGGCATTCCTGTTATCGCATTCGACTCCGGCGTGGACAGTGACATTCCGCTTAGTACAGTAGCAACGGATAATGCGGTTGCCGCTGGTGTTGCAGCAGATAAAATGGCGGAATTAATCGGTGGCGAGGGCGAGATTGCGATTATTGCCCATGACCAAACGAGCCGTACGGGCATCGATCGTCGTGATGGCTTCAAGAAACGTATCGAGGAAAAATACCCGAATATTAAAATCGTAGATATTCAGTATGGCGGGGGAGATCATCTCAAATCGACCGATGCGGCAAAAGCGATTATGCAAGCGTACCCAAAACTCAAGGGCTTCTTCGGTACCAATGAAGGCTCCGCTATTGGTGTTATTAATGCAGTAATGGAAGCCAAAGCGGTCGGTAAAGTAACGGTTATCGGTTATGATTCCGGTAAAGCACAAATTGATGCGATCAAGAATGGCACGATGGCTGGCGCTATCTCCCAAAATCCGGTTGGTATCGGCTATGAAACGGTTAAAGCCGCAGTTGCGGCTGCCAAAGGCGAAACGGTTGAACCCGCTATCGACAGCGGTTTCGTATGGTACGATAAATCCAACATCGATAACGAAGAAGTTAAAGCCGTTCTTTACGAATAAATAGACAAGAGAATCGTACTAAGGCCATATTGGGGCTGTACATAAAGGAACTTCTCCTTTAGCTACAGTCCCGATCGACTTGTCCCATTCATTATATGGAAATTAAGGAGGAAGCTCTATGAGAAAAAGGCTTGTTAGCTCTACTCCCTTTTTATTCTTTCTAAGTTACCGTAGCCGCTCCTGATTTATGTAAAATGTAGCACTYCCTCTATCGTCATAGAAAATATGCGGCGAGAGAGTAGAAGAATTAAAATGAAGTCTATAAGAGATTGTATAAACGTTTGTTAAATCAGTAAATACGGAAGACTCCTGCTTAAAAAGCAAGAGTCTTCTTAACGTTGAGTCCATTATAAATTTTTTATATACTCTACTAATTCTGCCACAACCAAAACCTTTCTCCCTGACAGAGTATAATCCTTTCAAACCACGTTCTAAAATTGATTTTAAAAGAAAAGGTTTGTTGATCAATAAGCTCTCCGAAATCTCGCCAAAATAAATAATTATCACCATCAGTTCGTGAAGAATCGATTAATAAAAGATCACCTTGGTGACTTGCTATGGGTATCCAGTTGTCAAGCATGTAATCATAATGGTTCTGTAATATTTCATCAATACTGAATAATTCAAATCCACCATAGGTTCTTACAACATCGAACAATCGCGCACCATTTGAATATAATAAAAAATTTATATAATCTATCGGTAATGACCAATTTTTTAATTCACACATGCTTTCAATTTCATGCAACGAAGCTGGTGGATTAAAAGTACAAATTGTTTGATATGTTTCTCCACCAGTAGTTTGAATTGTTAATACATTATCATTAAATCTAGACATTAAAGCTTTGATTATAGTCTCATATTTACTCACAAATAACTCCTCCTTAATAGGCAGCAAACCACGGATTGACCGTTCCAGTATGAAAAGTTTTTACTAGTGGGATTAAATTCGAATATACATTAGTACCACCTAAATTTCTTGGTCTAATATGATGTATTTGATAATCATCCCAATTCCAATTTAGAACTCCACATTGTGTTTCATACCATTTGACATACGCATCCCTGCCACTCCAGGAAATTGAAGGAACTCTAGCCCAACTCGTTGTAGCTGGCTCTATCATCACTATACCAGAATGTTGATCAGTATATGGTGGATATACTACCCCATTTTTAGTGTAAAGCTGAGCTACATCGGTACCACCATTATGAACACTTACTAAAACCGTTCCGGAATAGATTTGTGCTGTAAAATCGCCTTTCCAATATTTTGTACTAGCTACTGTAGTAGGTTCAGATGCGTCTAGTACTTTTTTCATAGTTTCGCTTGATGTCGCTTCGGTAGAGTATGTGCCATTTCTGGAGGTAGAAGATTTAAGACGATTAGATATTGAAATAGAAGTTGGGGCTTTACCAATATAGCTTGAATATACTACTTTATGTGTGATTGTTTTATTTACCACACTAGAAGTGAGATATACATTAAATATTACTGCATTTGCCGGAGCTGCAGCAGCATTAAATGAATTTATGTTCCTATTTTTGTTTAAACTTTTCTCTTTTTCAATTAAATACTCTTCTAAAGTTAGAGATTTACCAGTCTTGTCATCATAAACAATAATATAAGTTTTATAAGAAGACGGTGATACACCAGCAGTAATTTCTTTTTTAGCTACTTCGTTTCTATATCCCGTCGTTAAATACTTCCTAACCTCTTTCAAAAATACATCATCTGGATTTTGCTCTATAGATTCAATAAGTTTTTTTTCTAGATTAAAATCCTCATATTTTATCTTCTCTGCTGATGATCTTTGATTAAAATCTATATGATGTAGCCACATCCTCGGGTCTGATTGGCATGGAGATGCAAGGAGCTATGACTATATTCGCTGTAACTCTTAAGCGGATATTGAAATTAATTGATTTAAATACAGGATAAGTAACATTATTTAGTACACAAAAAAGACATCCTTCTCCCAAAATATGAGAATGGATGTCTTTTTTTATGTTCTGCTAGGGACTGCCGAAAAAATGTGTGGGTTGTTCAGTGGCCTCAATAGATAGCGTATTTTTTTTCGAAATCACAAGAGAACATATGATGAAAATACCCACAGCAAAGCTGGCTTTTCGTGGGCAGCGCAATGATTGGGCTTATGCTTGCTTGGTCACGAATCCTTCGAGCTCCATCTGCCCGAATCATCTTGGGTGGTTTTAGGGCCTAAGCTTCAGCTTTGTGTCGTGCAGAAAGCCGGGAATCGGAGAAGGCAAGCTGAACGCTCTTCTCGTATTGCTGTAGCGGAACGTCCTCCGGATTCGCTGCATCTAGCGCTTCTTGGCGAATTTGCTGCGGAAGCCTGAGGGAGAGAGACCTTCTTTCTTGGAGAAGCAGGTGGAATAATGCGAGATATGATGGAAGCCAACTTCATCTGCGATCTGGGCAATAGATTTGGAGGTTTGCAGCAGCAGCCGTTTGGATTGTTCAAGCCGGTAATATTGAAGATAGGTTATTGGGGTCATTCCGTACATTTTCAGCATCACTTTAGCCAGATAATTGGGGTGATAGTTCAACTTCTTTTGCAGCACCGAGTTCGTGATATCGCTGGCATAGTTCTGGCGGATGAACAGTTCGATCCGCTCGGCGAGCTGAATCGCGGTGGCGTTCGCGGGGGAAGCGAGATCGCGATCCAAATGTTGCAAAAATAACTGGAAGGAAACTTGTCGCTTCCAGTTCCGAAGCGACTGCGGTTCATTCTCCTGCTGAAAGAAGGTGTCAAGCGCCTCCAACGCTTTCGTCGACAGCTTCATGTGCTTGGGAAGGAAGATGGAACAGACATCGGCGTGGTTGACATACGCTAACTTTTTGTGTTCCTCGATCAATTCCAGCTGGTTGCTCTGGCATTCGTTCATGTCGCGGCACATCTGCCAGCTGCCGAAGGTTTGAAAGTGAATCCAGATGATTTCCGTATCGGCTTTGCAGGGCGCATTGCCGTAATGATGAGCATTCGGGAGAAGGATGAGTCCTTCTCCCTCATTGACTTCCCAGCTATGGTCATTCTCGGCAATGGGGAGAACCCCTTTGCGGACGACAATCAGATCGAATACATTGATACAATTTCGGTCGATATGGGTATCTCCTACCTCGTAATAGGCATAACCGCAATCCACGAAATAGGGAATCGGTGGTGAGATAAAATGAAGAATCGTAGAGTCCACACTGTTTCCTCCTAAGATTGGAATCGTGAATATCAAGGTAGAAAATATTGTTATTTTTATAATACTTCATAGTTGTCTTTTAAATAAAGAGTTTCCTGTTGATCGTCTGGCATAAGCTCGATTTCCCGATATCGGGAAATCGGTGGCGTAAGAACGAAGGTTGAAAATATTAAAAATCAGGTTGGAAAATGTTGTTTTTTTTCAAGGTACTTCATGTCACAATTCTATTAAAGCGCTTTCCTGAATCATGTCATGTTGCAATGGAAAAACACGACGGTTTGGTCAGGCGTAGAAAGGCTAAACGTTTCATTCAAACGATTAGCATTTAACATCATTCAATTGATGAAGGGAGAACGGGGCAATGAAAGTAGGAAAAAGACTTGGGGTAGGTCTAATCTTGGCTGCACTGACATTCAGTGCAATAGGCTGTGGGAACAACGGTAACAAAGAGACAAATACAACACCATCGGCAGGAGAGGCTTCAAGTAAACCGGAGAATTCGCCTTCCAAAACGGAAAAGGTCAAGATTACGTATTCGATGTGGGGTAGCGAAGAAGAAGGGAAAACCGTCCAGGCGGCGGCAGACAAGTTTAATGCTTCCCAAGACAAAATCGAAGTAAAAGTGGAGGCAATTCCTTGGGAAAACTACATGACAAAGTTGAATACACAGGCAACGGCAGGCCAATTGCCGGATACGGGGATATTGAAGGAGGATGGCGTCATCCAGTGGTCCTCCGACGGCATGTTGAATGATGTGAGCTCCATGTACGATGGAAGCGACAGCAAGCCGCTCGATAGCTTGGCCTACAAATATCAAGGCAAAACCGTAGCCTATGCTGCTGCCAATGAAATCCTCCTCCTTTATTACAACAAAGACATGTTTGACAAAGCGAATGTGCCTTATCCACCATCCGCACTGGATCAAGCATGGACATGGGATGAATTCGTAGCTGCGGCCAAGAAGCTGACGGTTGACAAGAATGGCAAACATCCTGACGAGGATGGTTTTAAATCGCAAAGCATCGTTCAGTATGGCGCCTCTATTGAAAATCTACCGTGGCAGTTGGAAACCTGGGCGCTTAGCAATGGCGGCGGTTTCTATTCGAGTGACGGGAACGAAGTGAGAATCGGAGAAGATGCCAGCACGGAAGCGATTCAGAAAGTTGCTGATCTATACTTGAAAGATCATGTTGCCCCGTTGTCGGTTGGTCAGACCGATGATGGCATTCAGCGCACTATCATTGCAGGAACGGTTGCCATGGCCACAAACGGTGCGTGGAATGTAGGAACCAGCTTGAATACAGCCAAGGAGAAAGGTTTGAACTATGGCGTAGCCGTACTGCCTTATATGAAGGAAAAGGTTACTCTAAACACGGGCGGCGCCAATGTCGTATTCTCCCAGACCAAGCATCCGAAAGAAGCGATGGAATGGCTCAAATGGTACAATTCCGAAGAAAACAACTGGGGGCTCATCTCATCAGGCATTTGGATGCCAACGCTGCAAAAGTGGTATACGGATGAAACTCTCACCCATAAATGGGTCGACAATCCGAACTTCCCTCCGTATGACGAATACAAGTCTGCGGTAGTCGATTATGCGCAATCCGCCGCCGCTAGACCCGCATCGTGGTTCTATACAAATCATACGACGGACTTTAACACCTTGCTCGGATCGACTCTAGGGGATGTTTGGACCGGAAAGACGACCGCCAAGGAAGCCATAACCAAAAATCTCGATGCTTTGAATGCGGCTCATACAGGCAATAAATAACGGATAGGAGGAATGACCGCCAATATATTGCAAGTGGCGGTCTTCCTTCAAACATGAGGTGGGGAGCGAGATATGGAACCGATTAACAAACCGCTGAAGCGTCGTTCTCGCTTTTACTCAAGCGAGGCAAGAGTTGCTTATATATGCTTGATTCCGGCTTTCCTCGGACTGATCTTCCTGACCTACCTGCCTCTTCTGGGGGTGCTCGGAATCAGCATGACGAATTGGACAGGGTTAGCCAACCCCGAATTTGTTGGCCTCAATAATTATATCAAGCTGTTTACCACCGATCCGTACATTAAAGATTCGATTATCGCGACGGTCTACTTCGCCGTATTATCCGTAGCCGGAAGCATGATTTATTCGTTTTTCATCGCGATGTTGTTGAACCGTAAAATTCCGGCAAGAGGTTTTTTCAGAGCCGTATTTTATGTGCCGTTCGTTTTGCCGGCTGCTGCTATATACGTAGGTTGGTCCTGGCTTTACGAGGCGAATTTCGGTTTCTTCAACTTTCTCCTCTCCGAAATCGGGTTGAGCAAAATTCTCTTTATTGCGGATTCCAGATGGGTAGTTCCTTCGCTTTCCTTGATTGCGGTCTGGTTATCGGGGAACTTAATCGTTATTTTTTTGGCCGGGCTTCAGAACGTTCCGAGCGTCTATCATGAAGCGGCTGAGATGGATGGCGCAAGCGGATGGAAACGCTTCTGGCATATCACCTTGCCTTGCATGACGCCGATTATCTTTTACAACTTGTTGATGAGCCTGATCGCTAATCTCCAAGTCATTACGCCAGCTCTTTCTCTGACCAATGGCGGCCCGGGCAATTCTTCAAGGTTCATGACTTATCTGATGTACGATCAGGCTTTCGTCAATTACAGGCTGGGTTATGCCTGTGCGACGACCTTTGTAATTTTCGCCATCCTTGCCGCGTTTACCGGTGTTTTGTTCAAGACATCAAATCTGTGGATCTTTTCTGAAGGAGGCGATGGCAATTGAGTGAAGCAGCGTACGTCAGACTAAAGAGCAAGAAACGCAGTGAACGAACGATAAACGTGATTATGTTTGTAGTCGTTGTTTTATTTGCTTTAATCGTGCTCTTCCCGATCTGGTGGATTTTTCGTACGTCTCTGATGACCAATCCCGAGATCTACAAATATCCGCCATCCCTATTACCGGGAAATTGGTTGTTTTCCAATTATGAAGATACGCTGAAGGTATTTAAATTTTGGAAATATCTAGGCAATACGATGATAATCATCGTTCCTTCCTGTTTGGCGGGAACGTTTACGGCCACCTTGTGCGGATATGCCTTTGCGAGGCTGCGGTTTCGGGGGAAACAGTTGATCTGGACCCTATGTGTCGGTTCAATGCTTTTGCCTACCATGGTTACGCTCATTCCGCTGTACATTGGATGGACGCGGGGTTTGGGGGTACATGACAGCTATCTGCCATTGATTTTGCCATATTTTTGCGGAGGCGGCGCGTTTAATATCTTTTTAATTAGACAGTTTATTCTCTCCATACCGAGAGAACTCGACCAAGCGGCAACGATTGACGGAGCCGGATACTTCCGCATCTTGTTCAATATTATTATTCCAGCGATCAAGCCCGCCATGATCGTCGTCGCATTGTTTATTTTCATCGGCTTGTGGAACGATTTGCTCCAACAGATGATTTACATTAATTCGAGCGATAAATTCACGATAGCGTTGGGGCTTACCAATTTCAGAGGTCAATTAAAGCAAGATTGGTCGATGACGATGGCCGCCACGTGCTTATCCTTTGCTCCAGGAGTCATTTTCTACCTGATTGGTCAAAAGTATTTTGTAGAGGGAATCACGATGACCGGATTGAAAAATTAGTTCGGATCATTGTCGCTTTGTCCCATTGAAAGGAGAATTATCGATATGAATGTTAGGCTTAATGACCAATTTTGGCAGCCCAGGGTTCGGCAAACTATCCAGGAAACGATTCCCTATCAATGGAAGGCGCTGAACGATGAAATCGAAGGCGCGGAACCGAGTCACGCCGTAGAAAACTTCCGCATCTCGGCAGGAGAACAGACAGGAACTTTCTACGGAATGGTTTTTCAGGACAGTGATGTAGCCAAATGGATCGAAGCTGCCGCGTACAGCCTGCGGCACTTTCCGAATCCGCAGCTCGAAGCCGTCATCGATGCGGTTGTTGATCTGATGGGACGTGCCCAGCAGTCAGACGGCTATTTGAACACTTATTTTTCAGTCGCTGCACCGGAACAGCGCTGGAAGGATTTTTCATTCGGGCATGAGCTTTATTGCGCGGGCCATCTGATCGAGGCCGCGGTGGCTTATTACGAGTCCACGGGCAAGCGGGCTTTTGTGGATATGATGTGCCGTTACGCCGATTATATAGACCGGATTATGGGTCCGGATTCGGATAAAATGCAGGTGTACTGCGGTCATGAGGAGATTGAGCTCGCGCTCGTAAAGCTGTTCAAGGCAACGAAAGAACAAAGGTATTTACATTTGAGCCGATACTTCGTTGAGGAGCGTGGAAAGCAGCCGAGTTTCCTGAAGGAGGAGCCCGAGTTCGGCGGACCTTCCAAGGATCGCTGGTTCGATCTGGATTACCATCAGGCTCACGCCCCCATAAGAGAGCAGGAAACGGCAGAAGGACATTCTGTGCGTGCCATGTATTTGTATTCGGCTATGGCGGATCTCGCGATTGCATACGGAGACGCAACGCTGACCGAAGCGCTTCGCAAACTATGGGTTCATATGACTTCCAAGCGGATGTATATAACGGGAGGGCTCGGCTCGCAAGGTCATGCCGAACGCTTTACGATTGATTACGATCTGCCTAACGACACGGCATACACCGAAACATGCGCATCCATCGGACTTGCCATGTGGGCATTTAGAATGCTCCAGATTGAAACGGACAGCCGATACGGGGATGTGATGGAACGGGTTCTATTCAACGGGGTGCTGAGCGGGATGTCGCTAGATGGCAAACGTTATTTTTACGTCAACCCATTGGAGGTTCATCCTGCTGTAACTCAATACCGTTACGATATGCAGCACGTCAAAACCGAGCGCGTACCATGGTTCGGCTGCGCTTGTTGTCCACCTAATATTGCGCGGCTGCTAACGTCTTTGGATACTTATTTCTTTACGCAAAAAGGCAAAGACATCGCTATGCATCTTTATGCTTCCAATGAGAGTACATTCGATGTTCAAGGAAGAAAGATGATATTGCATACGGAAACACATTATCCATGGGACGGAAATATCCAGATCCGACTGCAAACGGATGAGCCGATCGATTGCACGCTATCTTTCCGGATCCCTTCATGGTGTAGGGACCCTTACATCAAGGTAAACGGGAACTTGCAAGCGCTGGATACGATCGTCAAGAGCGGATATGCGCGTATCAGCAGAACATGGATGGAAAACGACGAGATCAAGCTGTATTTCCCGATGATCGTCGAGCGCATTGAGTCGAACCCCAGAGTGCACGAGAATGCTGGCAAAATCGCTTTGCAATTCGGTCCACTCGTTTATTGTATGGAGGAAGTTGACAACGGCCCGGACCTTACGGATATCTGTTTTCCCGAAGAGTCTGAATTAACGGCGGTATATAAGGAAGACGTTCTAGGCGGTATTGTCGTGTTAACCGGAGAGGGGCTGCGTTCAGATTTTTGTTGGGAAGATGACCTGTACAGGCCGGTCATGCGAAAGAAGAAGAGCGTCCCAATCTTGGCTGTGCCATACGCATTTTGGGGTAATCGGAACCCAGGCGAAATGACGGTTTGGATTCGCGAAAAATAAAAAAAGTCGAACGAATGCTTTTTGGATTAAGACACTGCGCTAGAACCGATGACCTCTTACATTCTCATAAATATTGTGAATCCGAAATGAGACTTCTGCTATGCAGAAGTCTTTTTTTGTAGGATAAAAGTGATCTGCTTGAGTTTCGGGGTGTGTAATATCCCTATAATTTCGACAGCTCGGAAGTAGTGGAAGTTGGATGATCGACAGAAGGTTTTCAATATGGTAACCTGCAATCATGACAAACTCGACTGGAAAGCCGGATGATTAGCGTGTCCGATTCTCATATGGATTATTTCTGAACAATATGGTTTCTATGAACTGCTCATTTAAAGAGAAGGGACGGCAATGAATGAAAAGTATTTTTGATCGAAACCATACGAACGAGATTTTAGCACGTATCGATAAGTTAGAGGGTCATTCAGAACCACATTGGGGGCAGATGAATGCTGCTCAAATGCTGGCTCACTGCTCCGCATTCCAGGACATTGCCTCGGGCGTTTCTTTTCCAAAGAGAGGATGGCTTGGGGTCGTGATTGGAGGCTTCGTGAAACCAATAATGTATAATGACAAAACATTGCCCCACAATATGTCAACGATCCCGACCATTAAATTTACAGATGAAAGAGAATTCGAGAAAGAAAGAGAATTATTGAAACAAAAAACCGACTTATTTCAGCGCAATGGACCGGAGAGGTGCACGACTCATCCCCACCCCTTTTTCGGCAAGCTTACCTCCGAGCAGTGGGGCATCGGTATTTATAAGCACTTGGACCATCATTTAAAGCAGTTTGGCGTTTAGTTTTCTCTGTGTGATGTTTGGGCTAGGGCATATTTCAAGAGGTCAACGGCTTGATCCCGCTAGTCTCCATTAAACCATAAATTCAAACCACTTCTGCTGAAGTGGTTTATTTATTTGTGACAATCGTTTTCTATTTATATATTTTTTTCATACAATTTCCCATAATTTTTTGGTAATTTGGCGATAATCATTTGTTAGACTAAGCACAGAAACATGAAGGAGATCACGCTATGTACACGATTTATCTTGTTGAGGATGATATGAACTTGAATCAAATTCTTGCTTATTACTTAAAACAGGAAGGCTGGCAGGTTAGCAGTTTTACGGACGGTGATGAAGCAAGGCGGTCTATTCAGCAAAAACCGGATATGTGATTCTTGACATATGAAGGTGTTATCCGAAAATACAGAATCAATGACCAACTTTCTAGATAGGTGCAGCCCATTCGGATTTTCAACGACCTTAATTGTTCTCTCGACGGCTTTCGAAGATAAAAGTTTGGTAGGAAACAATATGTGATAAGGCATGAAACGGAATACCTAGATAGTTTCACTACAGAAACGGCAGCGATGCCGTTTTTTATTTTGATCTTTGTGTGTATGATATTCCATTAGAAAATAATGAATAAAGCCTTTCGGAATAAACTCCAAAAGGCTTCATATCTAAATTCTATAGCTAGATTTTCATCATGTGTTGTCATCGTAGAAACCGAGGCAAGAATTCAACTACCTCCAATTATTTATTGCGAGCAGAAATTTGAATGCAGTATTGTCGTATGGAATCGGTTTGATATCAGGGTATGGTTTAGTTTACATAAGATAAAGCAGAGAGAGGGTCCATTTTTGTGTATTTAATGTATAAGCAGGGAAAACAGAGTTTAAAATAGAGTGTACTTGTCCGCTGAGTCAGCTGTTCCTGACTTAGCGGATTTTTTATAACTACATTGCTGGCGCAATTAGAAGCATGATAGTATTTCAAGTAATGGAATGTTACTAAATGGTTATTAGAAGATATTAATGCAATCCATAAATTAATCCGAATACAACTAGAGGTGAACAGGATGCTGAAAATTAACCGTGAAGACAAGCGCCCAATATGGCAACAACTGCTTGATCAAGCAATCCATAACATCACAACCGGCAAATGGCTGCCAGGCGAGTTGCTGCTGCCTTCTCGTGAACTCGCACTATTAGTGGGTGTCTCTCGTTCAACGATACAGATTGTTTATGAGGAATTATTTAGTCGCGGCTACACGGTTACTTCAAGGCGCGGCGGAACAAGGGTAAGTGACTGGACCAGCAGAACAAGTTTTACAGAGGATGTGAAACCCCAAGGGCCTAACACCCCAGAGTTACCTTTATTAAACGAAGCAGTCAGTCATTTGCAGAGCTGGTTTAGAGGCAAAGAATATCAAAATGTTGAGATCGATTTCAGCCCCCATGAGCCTTATTTGGATCAACATTTTCAGAAAAACTGGAGACACTCATTTTTGCAAGCCTCGAAAGAAACGGACCTGGACAGTTGGACATATGGCAACGCTTATGGTTTCGTTCCACTACGCGAACAGATTGGGCGCTATCTGTCACTCGAGCGAGGTGTTCACGTGCATATCGATCAAATTATTTTAACTTCGGGCGCACAACATAGCCTTGATTTGATCGCTCAAGCACTTTTAAATGAAGGAGAAACGGTTTCCGTAGAAGATCCCGGGTTCCCCGCCGCATGGATGGCCATGAAATATCGGCGGATGAATGTTGTACCTGTCCCTGTTGATGATTACGGATTACAGGTAGACCACATTCACCCACAATCAAAGCTTGTTTATGTTACGCCTTCACATCAGTGTGCAGTTGGGGTGATCATGTCGGAGCCCCGCAGGCAACACTTGCTGAATATGGCTGCTCAGCAGCAATTTTGGATTGTGGAAGACGACTATGACAGCGAATTTCGGTATCGCGGCGACCCGTTGCCTACGTTGTTTAGCCAGCAATCTCAGAACACATTGTATATGATGAGTTTTTCAAAAATGATTGCTCCTGGTATACGAATATCCGCAATCATTGGACCCCAAAAAGCCATTCGCCAGCTAGCACAAGTCCAAGAGCTAACTTATCGTCACCTTCCGATTATGGAGCAATTAACGCTTACACACTTTATTGAACATGGGTATTTCATGCGTCACATGAGAAGGGTCAGAAACGTATATCGGCGCAGACATGAAGCGATGTCGAAAGCCATTAGCTCATCTGGGTTAGGAGAACGTTTCAAGCTAAGCGGCGTAGAAACGGGATTACACATGTTTTTAGAAGCGGAAGACTCGTTTAACGAACAAGCCTTTACGAACCAAGCGTTAGAAAACGGAGTACGCGTTTATCCGCTTAGCCATTATTGTTTGGAAAGTAATCGAAAAGGGTGGGTGCTTGGTTTTGCTAAAGTAGATGAGTCAGCAATAACAAAAGGGATTTATCGTCTTGCGGAGATGCTGCTATAATTCGAACATCTCCGTCTCTTAGCTGAGTCAATCTGTCTCTGTATTTATGATCATGTTTCCTACTATTTCTGCTGAGCTTGTTTTATTCTACTCATTCTGGATGATTTTTGTGCGGTTTCATCCCAGTAATACTCATCCGGTAAATATCGCTTGCCAAATACGCTTGTCCCTACTCTTATAATGGTTGCCCCTTCTTCAATAGCAACCTTGAAATCCCCAGACATGCCCATCGAGAGAATATCCATTGTTACCCTTGGCAGCTTCTTCTCTATAATCTGTGATTGAATTTGTTTTAATAAGCGGAAGCAACGCCTTGTCTCGTCATTTGTAGCATTCAGTTTTCCAATAGTCATCAAGCCTTTAACATTTAATGTTTCAAAATGAGACAATTGTTGAACCAACTCCAGTGCAGATTCCGGTAAAACACCGAATTTGCTTTCTTCAAATGATGTATTGACTTGTACCAAGATATCCAAAGTTTTGTTTTCTTTAAGGAGCTGCTGATGCAAGGCTTTTCCGAGCTTCAAACGATCCACAGAATGAATGAGGGTGACATATTTAACAACGTCCTTCACTTTATTCGTTTGCAGATGTCCGATAAAATGCCATTCTACTTGGTTGTACTGCTGCATAAGCGGGAATTTCTCACGAAGTTCTTGAGCTTTATTTTCGCCAAATAATACCTCACCCGCTTGTATGGCAATGTGCAAATTTTCAAGCTGAACCGTTTTTGTCGCTAACAAAAGCTTCACTTCATCTTTCTTGCGTCCTGAGTGCAGGCAAGCCAATTCCATCTGATCCCTTACGGATCTAAGATTTTGTTCAACGAAATGAACCATGTTCGTTCAGCCTTCTTTCTGGAAACGCGCAGACTATGCGCAATGTTTTTTCTGTGTAGTCATCCATTATACTTTTTTTACTTGTACATTTTTTCTGCTTCAATTGGATTTTCTTTTGCTGTTATTTGATGGGGATCAATTCGGTACACCTGAACAGATGTATTGAAAACAGCAGACCTGTATTTATCTACATGCTGTTTGGACAAAGGGCGGTTATAATAACCAGGCACATATTTGTGGAGCATTTCCTGCAACATATATGTAGCTTCGTCCAGATCAACGATGAGCTCGGCCTTGCCGAAAATCATGACGCTCATATAGGCTGTGTCTGTCTTAGCCGGTACTGGATCAGTAATGGTTCCATATTCTTCACAAACCGTAAAACAAACCTCAGGGTTTACACTCATGACCTGATTGCGTCTCCCGCCTCCGGCACCATGAAAATAAAGCTTCTCATTTGCCCAAACAAAGTTGAGCGGAACAACATAGGGCAGCTGACCATCAACCATGCCTAGATGGCCAATTCGCGCTTTGCTCAGGAAAGCTTTAATTTTGTTGCTATCGAGCACCTCTCTAATCTTGTAACGAACCATATCCATTCTCAACCACTCCTTCAATACTGATTTATTTTCGCTAGCATATCAGTTATTGGAGTGAGTAAGTAGATCCAAAAATGCGTTTATCGAGCAATCCATATTTATTTGGTGGTACGAAAATTTCTATGGCATTGCAATCGGAGGAACAATGCGCCTGTTGACATTTCTGAAAGTTAACGATATTCTAAATGAAATTATGTTAGTGAGTACTAACTATAAAATTCTATGATCTACTATAATAAATGAGGATTTGGAGAACAGGATGACCACCGACAATAAAAGCAAGCTGATGCTGGCTGCAATCGATTTAATGGCTGAGAAAGGCTACAAAGGCGTATCAACGAAGGAGATAGCTGCAGTGGCAGGCGTTAGCGAGATGACCTTGTTCCGCAATTTTGGAAGCAAGCAAAATCTACTGGACAAAGCAGTCGATCATTATCATTATTCGATTGAAATGACTAAAATTTTTCATGAAAAAGTGATTTGGGATTTGAGAGCGGACTTGCTCATGATAAGCCAAATGTATCATGAGATCATGGATCGAAACCGTAAACTGTTTCTCATTGTTTTGAGTGACAACGAGCTGGCCGAGATTCGTGAGAAGGCGCAGAAGCATCCGCGGAAACTATTGGAGCTATTGACGAATTATTTTGCAGACATGCAGGAAAAGAACAAACTGATTGCAACCGATGCGGAAACACAGGCGATTACCTTCATGTGGATGAATTATGGCGCTTTCATAACACAGCTGTTTGGTGCGTCGTCCATCACTAAGGTGACCCAGCAAAATTTTATGCAATCGAGCATTGAATTGTTTGTTAGAGCTCTGACTCCGTAGTTTTTTAAGCATTAGTTAGTGAGTACAAACAACCATTTGGGAGGTGTTGCAATGAGCAATAAACAATATTCCGAATCAGGCAAAATAGTTGGTCAAACGGCATCGGTGGGTTATCAAGTTGGTGTTCGGAGAACGTTTCCGATTTCGCAAGAAGAGGCATGGGCGTTTCTTACCTCTTCCGAAGGGCTGAAATTATGGCTCGGCAGCCTATCTTTCTTAAATTTGCACAAGGGAGAGACTTTTACGACTTCTGAAGGTATTTCTGGCGAATTTAGGGTTGTAAAACCGTTTCAGCAGCTTCGCTTAAAGTGGGAGAAGAACGAATGGGAGAAACCTTCGACGCTGCAAATCCGGCTGCTATCCGATAACCCTGACAAAACAACGATCAGTTTCCATCAAGAAAATCTGGATCATCCGAATACGCGTGAACAAATGAAGCTTTATTGGGAAGATGTATTGATGGCAATTAGACTTAAGACAAGTGATTCCGTAAATGATGAAAGGAGATAATTAAATATGAATAAGCCCAGTCATATCAATCTTCGAGTAAACCATTTGGAAAGTTTGCTGTGCGATGAGGTCAGAGGTTAGGCTCCAAATAAACTTCATAAACAATAAACTAACCACTTCATCTGAAGTGGTTAGTTTATTGTTTGGTGGAGCCTTGCAAGGGGGCGATCCCAGAAGTTCGGTGAAGTGAAGGGCTTCGAAGGAAATATATCAAATGATCGAGCAAGCCCAATTAGGCGATTTTCTAGGTTCATGTCGTACATTTTTTAGCCTTGGCCAATTCAAAGGATCTCATTATTTTGCTCAAATCCATTAATGGACTTAAGCATTTCGATAAATGTATTAAGTTGTTGATTATCCCATTGGGATATGCGTTCATAAAAAACGTTTTCCTTATCCCGCAGAGCATCAAATGTTTTTTTGCGTCCAAGTTCTGTGAGAGTAAGAAGTATCGCTCGGCGATCATCCGGGGAGCCTTCCCTTTTTACATAACCCAAAATCTCTAGTTGTTTGACGAGACGGCTGACCGAGCTTCGGTCCATAGCAGTTGAATCTGCCAAAATAGAGGCGCTTGTTGGACCATGGGAGTACAGCCATCTCACAATATGGAAAGCCGCAGGTTGTATTGAGGAATCGAAATAAGCAGAAGTTCTGACATTCAGCGCATGCGAGGCGCTAATGAGGGCGTTAATTTGTTCGCCGAGCTTCAGCTCTAATTGTCCTCTCAGCGTGTCTTTACGTTCTTCATTCATTATTGGTACCACCTAACCTAGATTTTTCAAAGAAAGCACACTCTTTATTTAATTGACATATATCAATCACTTATATATAGTTGATATATATCAATTATATATTTTCAGCAATAAGATGTCAAAATGATCGTGAAAAACATGCAATCCTTATAAAGGAGAATGAAGATGACAGCAAATCCGATAATTGTAATTACTGGTGCTACAAGTGGCTTGGGGCAGCTTGTTGCAATCGAAATGGCTAAGCGAGGCGCTCATCTTGTTCTAACGGCGAGGAGTAAGAGTCGTGCAGAAGCAACTGAAAAAATGATCAAGGAGCGGACACCAACAGCTGAAATTAACTTTTTCTATGGTGATTTGTCATCAATGAAGGATGTCAATCGTTTGGGTCAAGAAATATCAGACGCAGTTCCTAAGATTGACGTGTTATTAAATAACGCTGGCCTTCATGCATTTGAACAGAGGATTACGTCAGATGGAATAGCAGAAATGATGGCTGTGAACTATTTTGCGCCATGGTTATTGACCCATCACTTGCATCATTCCTTGAAAAAAGCAGGAAGTGCAACTGTTGTTAATGTTGCTTCTGAGGCTTCTCGCCGTCATGGAGAGCTTAAGATACCGGCGGATTTACTTGATACAGCTCCTTTTACTTCTAGAGGCTCATCCGCGGTATACGGGAAAACCAAACTTTTAAATATTATGTTTACAGCTGAACTTGCACGTCAATGGGATGGAACAGGAATCAGCATACATGCACTGAATCCGGGATTTAATGTTACGGGTCTGGGAAGGGAACTATGGTTCGCCTCGATGCTGGAGCGTGTACTCCATTTCTTTCGTATTGGGGATCCGCGAAGAGGAGCCGATATCATTATTCGTCTAATGACTGATCCTAACTATCAGGGAAAATCGGGCGGATATTATAATGTTGGAGCCGGCGATCCCATAGTACCAGTGCATCCTGGGGGAATGAAGGAGATGCAAAGTAAATTATGGATTGATACATGTGATATTCTAAGGCAGAAAGGCTTCTTTGAAAGTTGATCGGAGCAGTGAAACTAACCATAGGAGGAGAGCGTTTAGCTGGCAGAAATCAGGGATCCTCTAAGCTCCACCATAATAAATAAATCAACCACGTCCATCGGACGTGGTTTTCTGTTCATTAGGTGAATAGCTAATGGGGAGATGCACCATTAAAATATTGCCAAAATAAAAGCGTCATGTTTTATGATGAGCTGGCATGCGGAGTATTAAGTATTCAAACCGTTAAATGGATAAAATTTTCATAAATTACATCGTAATAAATGCTTTACAAGACATATGTGGGTGTACTATTATGAAATAGGACACCGAATGGTGTCTGATTAGAAAATAGAAAGGATGAGTATTTTAAATGCATATACTAGCCATTGTTCTTCAAAGCTGGCTGCTTTTTTCCATGGCTTTTTTTGGAGGAAGCAAGATTGTTGGAGCAAAGCATCAGGTTGAACTGTTTGATTCGATTAAACTTCCTCAATGGTTTCGCGTCATTACGGGCTACGTTCAAATTGTTGCCTGCATAGGACTCATTGTCGGCTATTGGTATGCGGAGATTGCGGCATGGACCGCATTATTGGTAGGCGTCATGATGCTATTGGCGTGCCTCACACATTTCAGAGTTAAACATCCAATCGGAAAAATATTCCCTGCTATATTAAATCTTTTGATAGCTGCTGCAGTAGTGCTTTTATATGCAGATGAACTGTCCAATCTATTTGGGTAAGGATAGTGGGATTCACCAATAAAACAAATCAACCACGCCCATAGGTCGTGGTTGATTTGTTTTAAACCTATTCAATAAATTTCCTTCAAAAGCTCGAAAACTTCCTCTAAAGTAAGGCCGAAGGTTTTGTAATAGGAAGTGTCAAGAACCATTTGCTTCATAATCATTTCGTTGCGTTTTTGCAGCATCTCATCAAGGGAGAGCTCGGCTACAAAACAGCCTTTGCCGGTTACGGTATAAATCAAGCCAAGTCGTTCAAGTTCTTCCCACGCTTTTTTTACGGTAATGATACTAACACGAAGCTCTGTGGCGGCTTGTCGTATGGGAGGTAAGCTGTAACCATTTTCTAGTTCACCGTTTAGAATTTGTGCGCTAATTTGTTCAAAAAGCTGCTGATAGATCGGTTTATCAGAGGTATTCGAAATGGCTATGTTCATTATATTTCTACTTTCTCAAACCGTTTAATAGCAATACGATAAGCGATAAACGTACATATCGCAAATATGACGATGCCCATGATCAGGATAAATAGATGTGTTCCTAATTGATCAGTACCATTTCCTTTGAAGAGATCAGACACAAATGAATTCTGAATTCCGAGCCATTCTGCTCCTCCTGCAAACAGAATAGCAGCTGTAATAGAAACAATCGATGCTGCGCCGTATTTATAGGCTGTTTTATAATACATCGATATAAAGATAATGTTGAAGATCGCAATCATAACGAAGCATAGTCCCCAAAAACCAAAGGATGGTTTGAAAAAAAAGTAGATCAGATTCGGGTACAGGTGAACACTAATTATCCCATATATCATTGCAATAATGATATGCATTAATTCTAGGATAACAATAACAGATACCTTTGCTTTTACTATGTCTTTTTTGGTTACAGGCAGCATGTTTGTAAATATCAGATCATTCTGAGATTTATACCCTGCATGCATATTCGGTATCGTGATGAAACAAAAGTAAAGCAGGACAAGGAAATATAACCATGAGGGAATTAACATTAAGGCCCCTGTCAAAAAAGGCATGATATAAAAGAATGGGCTTACGCCTAGCTTTAATTCTTTCATCAGTAAATTATACATGCACAATCTCCTTTTTCGCGAAATAGATCATGATCTCCTCAAGACTAGGCAAAGTTGATTTAATATTCCAAGAGGGATCAAAGTCTTTAGTATGGATCAAGGCTGTAAAGCCGAATGAATTCTTTTTGTAGGCAATTAACTGGTCTTTTATCAAATCCAATTGTTCTTCTTTCCCGTTCACCAAGCGGTAGGTATCAATAAATTCTTCTTTCTCAGAGCTGTTGATAATATGTCCGTTATCGATAAAAGTAATATAATCGGCACATTTTTCCAAATCAGTTGTGATATGAGTGGAAAACAGGATGCTGATTTCACCATCTTCCACTAGTTCCTGAAAAATATCCAATAAATTGTCCCTTGCCACCGGATCAAGTCCGCTTGTCGGTTCATCAAGAATAAGCAGCTTTGCACCGTGTGATAAAGCGATGGCTAAGCTGTATTTCACTTTCATCCCGGTTGATAATTCAGCTATTTTTTTGTTTTCATTCAAATTAAATCTCTTGAGATAATTGTAATAGGCTTCATCATTCCAATTATGATAGAACTTTTTGATTACATTAGTTAATGTTTTGACTTTGTTTCGAGTATAGAAATTGATGTCACCAAAGGCAGAGCCAATTTCTTGTTTTAATTCGAGCTCGTGTTTGGTCATCTCCTTGCCCAAAATACTAATCTCGCCGCTATCCTTATGAATCAAATTCAAAATGGCTTTTATTGTCGTTGTTTTTCCTGCGCCGTTGGCTCCGATAAATCCCATAATATAACCCTTTTCCAGTTGAAAAGATACGTCTTTTAAATGAAAATGCTCATATTTTTTATTTAAATTTTTAATTTCTAACGCAAGCATATAATCATCTCCTTTGTAGATTGTGTATGTTGTGCATGCACAATATATCATTGAAGCCATTCGTATGTCAATAACAAGAAATTTATGGATGAGTTTGTTTGTTTCTTGTTTATCGTAGTTTGGTATACTTTTGTCGATTAAAGGCTAATCGAGTCGAATTGGCGAGAGGATTGACTTATTTCAGAAGGAGGGTTAGAAGAAGGCAATAAGCAATTGATGACCAAACTGTTTTGAAGGAGTGTCTAAGCGTGGTGGCGTTTTTTTGTATAGAATGCCAGGGGGACGATCTCCGGGATGCAGTCCGAGTGGGGAGTGAAAAGATTTCCAAGGAACAAAACATCATGTAATAAAATTCATTTTAGAACATTGGCCCATGCCCTATATGAATGTCCTTCATACGATATACAGTGCCTTATGTTAAATGACAGAGTAAGCAATTGCTCAATGAGAGATGTGATTATTTAAATTAAAAACGGAGCTTACCGGGTGATTTGTTTTTAAAGTGTGCGGAGTGTAAAAGCACATGGCTCAAGCAATCCGAAGCTGCTTAAAATAACACCAGCCCAAGATACTTGTTTATTTGGCGTGGCTTAGTCAGCGAAGATTCAAAACATCGATAAGCTAACCAAACTTTTTATTCTCAAATGGGCGAGACAAGCCAGCGGCGCTGACTCGTCCTTATTAATAAATAGTGTAGATGTGAAACCAGTTCTGGAGGGAAAACGGTCGTAGTCAGGGATGGGATCAAGGTTTAGTCTAATATGATATTGCCTTGGTTATCGCTGTTTAGGAAGGCTTTGTATAATGGCGTTCTGACATTATTTTGATTCATATGGTGCAGCTAAGGAGATGAGAACACTGAAGAAGATAACAGTAAAAAAACGTTTTGCTCGTTACAATCACAGGCATTTTCAATTTAGAAAAAAACGATGCCATAAGTGTAAGGAAAGGAATTGTAAGTGTGGTATTAGACAGGAAGTTATAGTAAATGTCAAAGCAAAGCGAAGAGCAGCGAGTGTTATAGGAGCAACAGGTGCAACGGGAGCAACAGGTGCAACGGGAGCAACAGGTGCAACGGGAGCAACCGGAACAACAGGAGCAACGGGAGTAACCGGAACAACAGGAGCAACGGGAGCAACCGGAACAACAGGAGCAACGGGAGCAACAGGAGTCACAGGGGCGACAGGAGCAACAGGTGATCCAGGTGTGACAGGATCAATAGGGGCAACTGGGGTTACAGGAGTAACTAGCCCAACAGGAAATCCAGGTGGGGCGACAGGTGAAACAGGATCAACAGGGTCAACAGGAGCAACGGGAGCGACAGGTGAAACAGGAGTAACGGGCGCATCAGGAGCAACAGGAGTAACGGGAGCGACAGGTGAAACAGGAGCAATAGGAG
>NZ_JBFTPZ010000073.1:0-27279 GCF_056398745.1 Paenibacillus sp. 01T424
GACTAGCGATGAAACGATTGAGTTCGCTAAGCTAAACTCTTCTGTCGTGCAGCCATCCCGGCATACCTTGAATCCCTATTATCTGGGCCTAAAAATATTCGAGGATATCGAGCGCCGATTCGATAACCCAACAAAGGAAGAACAAGCACGCTTCGGACGCGTCCCCGGCAAGGGCAGGGAAAAAATGTTCGAGGTACGCGAGCTCGATTCCGATATTTCGTTCATCCGCAACTACCTGACGAAAGATCTGGTTAATGATCTCGATCTGTACATTTTCGAGAAAAAAGGCCCTGAGTGGAAAATTACCGATAAGTCGTGGGAGAAAATTCGCGATCAGCTTGTTTATTCGAAAGTAAACGGTGGTTTCCCTAGTTTGATGGTCAAGGATGGGGATTTTAATCGTGTGGGTGAGCTTTATCTTATTCATGAGTATGAAGGGATGGAGCTCGATCTGAAGTATGTGGAGCGTACGCTGCCTCATGTCGTTCAGCTTTGGGGGAAAAACGTTCACCTGGAGACGTTTGTTGAGGATAAGAAGATTGTGTTCAGCTGTGATGGGAAGAAGACGAGTCGGAAGTTTGTTTGAGTTAAGAAGATAGTGCTTCTTAATTCTGCATTTAAAAGCTATTATGCATAACCATGAGACAAAAAACCCGATCTCACTCGATCGGGTTTTCTATTTTACGGACAGAGGGGGCCAAGGGGGGGTCGCCCCCCTTTATATACAGAATTTTTTCTCAGTACATTGTCACTACATAAGCCTTTTTGATAAGACTCAAATACCCTTACGCGCTGGAAACGTAGAACTGCTACTCGCTGAACTAACGTTAACCGTTAGCTAACGGGAGACGATAGTTGAACAAACATGGAGTAGTTTGCTGCGGCAGCTGCTCCATTTTTTCATTACGCTAACGGGCAGGAGAACTGAACAATGAGAATAGAGGAAATTATAAAGACTCAACGAATATATTCTTTGTTATTGATGAACCAGCTGGGGGGAGGTATTTTTTATGCTAAACATTCAATGTCAAGTTCCGATTTTACCCGTACGTAATATGGATGAATCCCTTGCATTTTACCTAGATGTGCTTGGGTTTAAGGTGGCTTGGATATGGGATGACAATGGCTATGCCGCAATCCAATGTGGTGATATTGAATTTCATCTGGATGTACAGGAATCGTTCACAACTTATAGAGCTCACTCTTATCTCTTTGTACAAAATATAGATGAAATTTATACATTGTATAAAAGTAAAGCACTAGACATTGTGCAAGATATTGAACAAAAACCCTGGGGCGTAAGAGAGTTCACATTTCGAGATGTTAATGGGCATATGTTCAGGGTAGCACAAGAAGCGTGAAATAGTCATTAAGCTATCGGAGAACGATAGTGGAATAACACAAATGATGAGCAGGCGCTGCGATGCCTGCTCTTTTTATTGAACTAACGGGCAGATTTCTCCAACAAAAGTCGGTACAGGCAATAGATTTTTCAAGTTCTTGTCAAAAGATATTGGAGAAAACAGCACATTTTATATTTACAAATCTATAAAAATAGATATAATAATCTGTATGGAACCATTACAGATTTATAAAGCTTTGTCTAACGAGACGCGTAGTCAAATTATGCTATGGTTAAAGAATCCAGAGGAATTCTTTGATGAAAAACCTTATCTACAACAAAATCTCAATTTTCAAATTGGTGTATGCGTGGGAGATATTCAGGCTAAAGCAGGTCTTGCACAGTCTGTTATTTCGAGTTATTTGTTGACGATGCAAAAAGCTGGTTTGTTGGAATCTGAGCGAATTGGGAAGTGGACGTACTATCGTCGAAACGAAAAGACAATACAGGAATTTTCCGAGTACATCCAAAAGAAACTATAGACTGAAAGGAGGTCTTTTTTTTTGTAATATACATCTATAAATCTATATATGTAAATATAAAAGGAGACTTACATTTAAAATGAAACAGGTTAACCCTTTGCTTATCATTATTTTGGCTTTAGGCGTATTCGGTATTATTACAACGGAAATGGGGATTATAGGTGTTTTACCCCAGGTAACTCAAAAATTTAATATATCGACCTCACAGGCTGGATGGCTTGTAAGTATATTTGCTCTCGTCGTTGCTATCTCAGGTCCATTCCTGACATTACTCGTATCCGGTATTAATCGTAAAGTCATTCTATTAACCACTTTGCTTATTTTTGCAATTTCGAATATGGCTTATGCTTATACGACCCAGTTCGATGTGATGCTAGTTTTTCGTTTTATCCCTGCTATTTTTCATCCCGTCTTTTTTTCGGTTGCCCTTGTGACCGCAGCCAAGCTTGTCCCTCCGGAAAAAAGCAGTAAAGCGGTCACAAAGGTTTTCGCCGGAATCACGGTGGGGTTTGCTTTTGGCGTGCCTTTGACATCTTATCTCGCGGAGAAGATTTCGTTAGAAGTCGCTTTCCTGTTCGGAGCTGTTGTAAGCATGATTGCCTTTGTAGGGATACAAGTTTGGCTTCCTTCCATGCCTGTTAAGGAAAAAATGTCTTATGGCAAGCAGCTTGGCATATTACGTAAACCTCAATTGTGGTTAAATATCGTGACCGTTATTTTTATCTTTGCAGCTATGTTTTCTGTGTACAGCTACTTTGCTGAATATCTTGTGCAAGTAACACATATGAACGGGTCAGGAATCAGCATCATGTTGATGGTCTTTGGTATCATCATGATTTTCGGGAATTTTTTATTTGGGGGCTTTGTTCATAAAAGCATTACAAAGACCGTCATCATGTTTCCTCTGCTATATGCGGTAATTTACTTATTCGCTTATTATCTGGGATCTTATCTCATTCCGATGGTTGTTATCGTAATCATTTGGGGGGTAGTGCATTCCGGCGGGCTTATTGTCAGTCAAGCATGGTTAACGACCGAGGCGAAAGAAGCTCCCGAATTCGGCAACAGCTTGTTTGTCTCATTTTCCAATCTTGGAATTACTGTAGGGGCTTCTATCGGTGGTTGGTTTATTTCTCACTTGGGAATACATCAACTCATCTGGAGCGGAATTATGTTTACATTGCTTGCTTTCGTATTGATTATGGTAAAAATAAAAATTTCCAAATCGAATGCAGAGGAAGTAAACGTGCGTTAAACTAATGGGACACGATAGTTCAATAAAAACATAGAAGCAGCCAATCATAATGATCGGCTGCTTTACTCAAGTACATTAAATGCTGAAGGAATCCATCAATCGTTTACCGATTTCATAAGCAACTCGGCTCGTTACAGCATTGCCTGCCATTTTATATAATTGGGAATCGCTTATCCCATATCCTTTGAGTGTATAAAACCAATCGTCCGGAAAAGACTGCAGTCGAAAACATTCAAGAGGTGTTAGTTTGCGAATACGATAACCATCATAGATTCCATGTTTGTCCTGTGCTGTTAGCGTAAAAGATGGTTCCCCTGGCTCCTTAAATCGACGTCCGTTCTGCCTTTTCTCTTCGCGGTCAGGTGTTAATACAGCCATGGGTTCCATGACCCCTGTACGCGCTTGATTGGCTCCTAATCCTTTGAAATAACTTGCATCTAAACAAGCAGCTTCCCCTGTTTCGTTGACAGCTGTCTTTTGTGATACATTAACTAAAATTTTGTTACCTTCACCCTTATTCGTTGTAAGTGTCGGCGCTAGTCCGTTTGCAGAAATGACTTGGCCATTCATACCTCTTCCGCTCGGATTTACATTTCCAGCGATCATAACCTTAGAAGCTATTGTTTTAGAGTCTTTAGCAGGCTTGTTGTTTTCTTCTCTGAAAGGAAATATTTTTCGTTCACTTGATCCTCTAAGACTTGCGACAATGAAGACACGTTCTCTGTTTTGTGGCACATAGGCCGAGCTGTTAAGCACACACCACTCCCCCACGTACCCCAACTCATCCAGCGTTCCGATGATAGTCTCGAACGTTCTCCCTTTGTCATGATTGAGGAGTCCTGTGACGTTTTCAAGGAGTATAAATTCAGGTTTGAAAATAGATGCGAACCTGATGATCTCAAAGAATACTGTCCCTCTAATAGCGTCGTTAAATCCTTCACGCTTTCCAGCAATGGAGAAAGCCTGGCAAGGAAATCCGGCAACGATTCCTTGAATTGGTCCTCGTTCTCTTCCAAGAAGTCGAATATGGTCATCTGTGACGGATCTGACATCATAAGCACTCCACATCCTTTCGTTCATTATCATCGCTATATACAGGAGTATCATCTACAAAAGAATATCCCCCAGAGATATTAAGATCGGAATGATTCGCAATTCCTGTATCCAAAACCGCTATCTTTACGCCATGGCCAGCAAAACCATTCTCAGTACTTAAATCAGCACCAATAGAATGTGTACCCCATGAAGTAATTTGTCTTGAAAATAAGTCATAGAGTGAAGACATAATCACTTAATACCACTATTCTTCTATTTATTGATCACATACTCTATTAAAGTAGCATTTAACAACAGTGGCACTATAGAGTTATTAAAATCGCTCACATTAACCATTCATTTTCACTTGGACTGCGCTTAACCCCTCTGAAAAAGAATTGACTAGGGTCACTTGATTTAGAGTACTAATTAATTCTCCATTGGTGTTGATCAGTTGAAAATTCTTTTCAGTTACAAAAGCCCTACCCTCTGAAAATGGAGAAGCATCTTTAAATTTTGGTTCAATTACAAACTCGCCATTTGGCTTGATATACCCCCATTTCTTATCTACCTTAGCAGGAGCAAGATTTTCAGCAACAAAGTTTTCTACATCATTAAAGGTAGGATCTATCACCATTTGTCCGGTTTTATCTATAAAGCCATATCTTTTACCAACCMAAACCGATGCTAAACCTCTATGGAAGCCTTCCGTATATTTAAAGCGCAATGGAATCTTTACTTGGCCATTTTTATCAATATATCCATACTTTTTATTTATACTTACAGCTGCCAAACCCTCTGAAAACAATATAGGAGAATCGTATATTGGATCTATTGTAAATTCCCCTGCAATGTTGACACACCCATACTTCCCATCCTTAGCTTTCACCGTCACCATACCATCAACAAAGTGCACTGCTCCATCGTAGATCGGAGCTGTTATCATATTCCCTTCAACATCAATAAAAGCTAATTTCCCATTTGGTGCTAAAACTCTGGCGTAACCTTCAGAAAAAATATATGCCTGCTCATATACTGCAGGAATTGCTATGTTTCCTTCTTTGTCTAAGTATCCAAAATTACTACGGTCAGTAAACAACGCTCGGCCACATGAAAAGTTACTCACAAAAGAATAGTTCGTTTCTAATACTGTTGTTCCATCTTTTGAAATAAACCTGCTCTTTCCTTCAACATCACAGGATGCCAGCCCTCCTTCAAATGAAGTAGCAAAATCAAAAACAGGTTCAATAACAAATCCACCATCTCGATCGATATAACCATATTTATAAACTTTCATTATAGTCAGTCCTCTAACTGTAATTTGTGAAAAAATAACTAAATTTATAATGTACCGATTTACTCAAAGGTATCAGGTTATCATCAATTCTATTTTTCATTCCATATGTGTTCGTGCCTCCGTACCTCCTCGGTATTATATGATGTATATCAGTACCCTTCCATGAATATGATACTGGAGCGTTTGCCGTTCTCTATTACATAATGCTTTCCTTCAACGCCCCAGTTGATCAGGACTTGAGCCTGTTCGGACGCCAGGTAGTCAAGGAATTGCTTCAGCCCATATCCTTATCCGTAAGTCAGAATAAGGCGCTGATGCACATTGCGGAGTCTGATCCGATGTACTAGAAGCCAATGCCAATGAATCGTCGTTAATCAATAAAGACCTCTGACTTTGGCCAGTGCCTTTATCAAAAATTCACTTCTATCCTTCGCTTTCGAGGATCTACTATTCAATCCACGATCTCTAAAGTGATCTTGTATACATAGATGCCCTTTTCGATTTTATATTCATCGTGAATATTTTTGGTCCATCCAGTATCTCCACCAAGACCTGCATGTTTGTAATCGATATGAAGGAAAACAGAATCGGATGTGCCAAGCTCGTCCTCATAGGCGGCATTGTCATACTGTCCGATGCTGTACTGATGGATGTCAAAATGGAAGTGACCCGCCGAGGTAACTTTTACGTTGCGGTCATCCGCCGACACATACAAATAACGGACATCTTCCTTGCCCCCGCACTCAACCGGCACGATGTAGGGAACATGCTGTTCTTCAACAGAGCTTTCATATATACCGATGAAGGCAGCCGCTTTACGGTCCGCATAGTTCTCCCATGGCCCGCGGCCATACCATTTGATACTCTTCCAGGCAGCAGGGAAGGTAAAGCTCAGACCGATTCTCGGTAAGGTATCGACATTAGCATTATTCACGACAGTGTTAGTAATTTCAATGCCTTTACCTCCAATCGCATACTCCGTAAGTGTTTCAATGCATCCATGATAAAGAACATGAACCTGAATGATGACTGAGGCAGGCGCTGCATATACCCGGATATTCTTGATCTCTTTCTGATCGGAGTCCAGCCCGAGGCTTCTCCAATCATCTGCATAGTTTAGCGTCTCACCAGGCACACCTGCGTCTATCCCCGTTGGCGGCCGATAGAAATTGTTCGCTCCGCCCGTAAAGTAGTCTTGATTATTGTATCTGACAGAAATGAACTCTGCCGTTTCTTTCGAGAAGACCACGTTCGTATTTTCATTATAAATATGAATTCGATCCGCAGCTTCTTCATATACCAGGCTCCCACTTTGAATATCCCCGGTATGTATTTCATATACGGAATCTTTCAACTCGACCTGGCATGCATAGATACAGGTTCCCTTATTTGCATAATAGGTGTCCTCGTTCAGATAAGCATAAAAATTCAGGAACGCTTCCCCAGAGACCTTGGTTGGATCGTATGGTGCCTGAAGACTTTCGATAGCTCCGGCCGGCGTGTGTAATCGGGGTAATGTACCGTTTTCCACAACCTTCCCGTCGCAAACAAGTTCCCAACCGATGTCCAGGTGGCTTAAGTCCCGATGCGTATAATGATTATAAATTCGATAACTTTTATTACCGGGAACATCATAAGGCCGTTCAAAATAATCGATCTGGACGGGAGCTTGTATATTTTTAATTTCATAGGCAGCCGGTTTCAGCGTTAAATCCGGAAATATAATGCCGTTCAGGCACATATCGGGCGCGGAATCAATAATCTCTTCCTGGAATGCGCCGCCATAAACATATTTTTTGTTCCCAGATTCATCATGCCGGACAAGCGCTTTATCCTGGAAATCCCAAATGAAGCCGCCCTGAAACCGCGGGAATTTATAAATAAGGTCCCAGAATTCCTTGAAATTCCCGTTGCTGTTGCTTTTCGCGTACGCATATTCACACATAATAAACGGCCGCAAGTCATCGCTGCTCGTCATGCAATCCACGATCCAATCCTTCTGAGGATACATGGGCGCCATGATATCGGAAATATTGGCCGGAGGATTTAAGGACTCATACTGAACATATCTTGTTTTATCATATTCCTTCATCCACCCGTACATGGCAGCATGGTTCGCTCCGTAACCGGACTCATTTCCCAAGGACCACAGAATGATCGAGGGATGATTCTTATCTCGCAACACCATCCGTGCTGCACGTTCCATATAAGCATGCGTCCATTCGGGAGATGCGCTGAGCTGGCCGCCGATGCCATGGGTCTCAATATTGGCCTCATCCACAACATATATGCCCAGTTCATCACAAAGGTCGTACCATTCGACGGCATGCGGATAGTGACTCGTTCTTACCGCATTGATATTTAGCGATTTCATGATCTTGATCTGCTCACTCATATACTCCGTTGACACCACGCGCCCCGTTTCGGGACAAAATGCATGAAGGTTGGTTCCGCGAATTATGAGACGTTTGCCGTTAATTTTCAATATCCCGGTGTTATCGATGCTGATTTCTCGGAAGCCGACATTTGCACTCTCGATGTCAACGACATTTCCGTCAGGGTCGATCATTTCCAATACCAATTTATAGAGGTAAGGAATTTCGTCGCTCCACAATTGGGGACTCTTAATGGTTTGTTTGACTTTCGCCACATAGTTGTCTTGCAGGTAGGATCTGAAATCCGCAAACTTCGGCGTCTCAAATTGCGTAACCAATTTTCGATCGTGATCATAAAGAGACAGACGCACGTGAGCTTCCCCATAACAGCTTGCTTGATTATTAGGATAAACCGTCACGGCTAAATCGGCATTGTCATAATCACCCGGGAAAAGCGTTTCGATTTTATAATCATGAATTCGCATTCGCGGTTTTGCATAAATCAGAACATCTCTGAAAATACCCGATAGATGCCAGTAGTCCTGATCCTCCAGATAAGAACCGGCTCCGAATCGCATCACCTGAACGGCCAAATGGTTTTGCCCCGTTTGGATGTAATCGGTAATATCAAAAGAAGCGTTAAGCTTGCTGTCCTGCGAATAACCGACGAACTTCCCGTTTAACCACAGATAAAAGCAGGATTCCACACCGGCAAAATCGATAAACAAATCTCTGCCGTTAAAATGTTCAGGAATTTCGAACGATAGGACATAACATCCGGTGAGGTTATCCTCCGGCACATAAGGCGGATTCAAAACAAATTCATCTTGCTTCAGTTGAATTTCGTGATGAGAGTCCGCCCCCTTCCGCGCAAAGGGATACTTAATATTAGTGTATATAGGTTTCCCGTATCCGAACAACTCCCAGTTGGAAGGAACAGGGATATCATCCCATTTGGACACGTCATATGCAGGATGATAAAACTCATCAGTTACTACATCCGGAGATGAAAACGTTTTAAATTTCCAAGTGCCGTTTAAGCATTTTACGTATTTTGACGCTCTCCGGTCGCCGCTTAGCGCCTGTTCCACGGTTTCGTATATTCCATACGGCTCATGCATGGGATGACGGTTCTTGTGAGCGACATGCGGATTCTCCCAGTCTCTGTTCAGCTTCATACGTTTCGAATAACCCCCTCATAAATTGTCTTAATTGGTTGTGCTATGAAAGTCGATACCCTTATAATATAAGGACAAGTTTTCATATAAAATGTTAGGTCTGGTAATTCATTTATCCATTTTGGTAGGTGCGGTGACGATATGAATTTCGATGCTATAAAAGAAAACGATGTCGTATACCGGTGTATCGGAGACGATTTCGACCTGGGCATTTTGTCTTGCGGCTTTATGAGAAAAAGAACGGCAGAGCGCTCCCAGTATGACTTCAGGATCGGATATTACAGCTGTTTGTTGGTCCTGCAAGGCAACGGACGATTTATCTCAAAGGAAGGCACTGTTATTACAATGCAAGCAGGGGATCTGGTACAACGTTTGCCCGATCGTATGCACTCCACCGAAATCGAGCCGAATGGGGAATGGATCGAGTTTTATATCAGCATAGGTTATCCTGTCTATCATTACCTCAAAACGCTAGGCATCATAAATTCCGACCAAGAGGTGCAGCCGACACGACATACAAGCGATATTTTGAATGAATTTGCCGCCCTGCTGAACTCTCTTAAATCCGCTGTAGATGAAAGGCTCCCCTATTTGCTGATGAAAGCTCAAGAACTCATTATCCGTTTGCACGGCAGCGTACATCATACTCAGAGAGAGCACAATGATCATAAAATCTCAAAAGCTTGCCAACTAATCGGTGGCGCCAATGATATTCATTACGATATTAAGGAAGCCGCAGCAGCCGTAAATATGGGCTATGAGAATTTCAGGAAGCTATTTAAAGCCACAACCGGAGTTTCCCCTCAGCGGTACCACATTGAACATTTAATGAAACAGGCCAAAATGATGCTCCTCTCCGGACTCCCCATTAAACACGTAGCCGTTAGTCTTGGTTATGGGGATATTTATTCCTTTACCAAGCAATTTACGAAATCGGAAGGAATGCCTCCAGGACGTTATATCCGTAACCGCCACAGATAAGCAAGAAACTAAGCAAAGGGCAGGAGGATCTTGCTTAATAAAAAATCAGAAAAGGAAAGCGAGATATCGTTCCTTCGCTTCCCTTATCATTCATCAGTTTTTCGACTCTTGAAAATTTCAAAAGACAAGAGTTTAATTAAATCAATCGCAATTCACAGCATGAGAGTGATAAATAAATATAGCATCTTGTTTTTTTTTACTGGAGAATTAAAAGGTTGACCATTATTTTCATTCTGATGAGTATTATTATTGGTAGCCGTATCGTTATTCTTCTGAGGTTCATCATCTTGAGGGTCACATTAGTTTTGATGTGTTGAAATAATTGTTGGTGATTGGTTATTTAAACCAATCGTTGATGAGGTGGATGAAACTGGAGTTTCAGTTGTTATAGCTTCTACCTTTTCATCTAATCCAGATATGCTGGCGAACAATAAACTTTCTGGTTTCAAGAAATTAATCCCCGTCAGAGAATGAAGCAAGGAATTGTTAAGTTGTTCGCCTGTGAAGCGCGAATGAAGAAAACCTTCAGGTATTAGGCGATTCATGACGTTCGATTTCTTCTTGATTTTCGCGGTAGGTGCCGGGAGTCGTTCCCGTGTATTTTTTGAACACCTTCGCGAAGTAGTGCTTGGTATCGAAGCCGACCTGACGGCTGATCGCGCAAACGGTCGAATGAGGCTGCGTTTTCAGCAGCTTTTGCGCTTCCCGGATTCGTAACGCATTCAAGTAATTGACGAGGGTGTCTCCCGTCTCCTTCTTGAACAAGCTGCTAATATAATTCGGATGCAGACTCATGCGATCCGCAAGATGGTCGAGGGACAGATCGTTCATATAGTTCATTTGCAAATAGGCCAATATCCGTTCGGCGTGCCGACTGTAATCAGAATCCGATGCGGCGGGGAGCTCCTCCTTCACGCGGCTCAGCAGGGACGCGATTTCCTTTTTGTCCAAAGGCTTCAGCAAGTAATCTACGACGCCCGAGCGAAGGGCCTGACGGACATAGTCGAACTCGTCATAGCCGGTCAGGATAATAAATCGATCGCATAACCCCTCAAGCCTGGCCTCCTGAATTAATTCGAATCCGTTCTTCTCCGGCATATGGATATCCGTTATCGTCACAGCGGGCATAAAGCGCTTCATTGTCTCTAATGCCTCCGGGGCATTGAGGGCCGAGCAAATGTCGGAACCGACAGGCGCGACTTCCTCGACGATTTTAACTAACCCTTTCAGAATCAAAGGTTCGTCGTCTACGATCAAGATCTTCAACGTCCGCCACCTTCCTTTTCACGATGATAATGCGCAAGCAGGCTCCTTTGCCCGACTCGCTGAGGATTTCCAGTCGGGATTCTCCTCCGAAGAAGCTTTTGACTCGTTCGTTGACGTTTTTCAAACCTACGCCGACCTGCTCCTCTGCCTTTCTAGGCTCGTCGTGCCTGGACAGCCGTTCGCGAAGCGCAAGAAGCTTCTCCGGCGTAATCCCGTTGCCGTTGTCGGTAACGTCGATCGTAATCTCGCTTTCCGTTTCCGTCGCCTGCAGCGAGATATGGACGGGTCGAAGGACGGCGGAAGCTCCATGCACGATCGCATTTTCGATAAGCGGCTGCAAAAGGAATCGCGGACAAGCCAGCCGTTCGGCATCCAGCGCAACTTGAATTTCAAAAGTCAGCCTGCTTTGGAGCCTCATTTTGTGGATGTTCATATAAAAGGAAACCATCTCGATTTCCTTCGCAAGAACCGTTTCTTCCCGCGCGGACGACAAGCTGTACCGCATCAGTTTCCCGAACCAGAAGGAAATATCGGCGACTTCCTTGTCGTCGTTAGCCTCGGCGACCATGCGGATCGTCTCGAGCGTGTTATAGAGGAAATGAGGCTTGATCTGCGCTTGCAGCACCTGGTATGCCGCTTCTTTGTTGCGCATTTCAGCTCGATGGACGTTGTTGATGAGCTCGTCCATTCGCCGGACCATCGCGTTATAGGTGACGATCAGGAAGCCGATTTCATCCTTTTCGAACTTGCCGTTTTTGATCGTCAGCTGCCTGAGGTTATTGTCGTTCAGCGTACGCATATGCCGGGCCAACCGAAGAATCCGTTTGGTAATCGTCGAAGCCAGCAGGTAATAGGCGATGGATAGAGCGATCAACAGCAGCACGATCATCGTCACCAAGACGATTTCCTTCTTCTTCACGGAACGGAATACTTCTCCCACCTGACCGGTGACGATGACGCGAACGTCCAGCGGCTCGAGCTTCAGCTGATTGACGATCGTTTGCCGGTTGATAAAAAATTTCCTGTCATCCGCTTGCAGAAGACGCAATGTCTTCTTGTCCAACGCCGGCGCTTCGTTCGTCAACGGATCGCCCTGTCCGGACAACAGCAACGCTCTCCAACTTCCTTCCACACCCGCGGCCGCATAGAAGTTATGGATTAAACTTTTGCGTACCCGAATTTCAAGAAGGCCGATTCGCTCCGTAATTTGCGTATTGTAAATGTACTGGTAATAGATCAGGTCCGGATCCGACGCCGCGGGATCGGCGCGCAGCCATTTCCCCTGTCCGGCTTTCAGGGACGAGACGGTTTGTTCCGTTTGCGGATCCAGCATAGACCGGTCGCGAAACAGATTGGTGATGGGCAATACCCGATCCTTCATCTTATAAATGACGATGGATTCGATCTCCGGATTAGCGAACATCGATTGCGTGTTCAGCGGGAGAATATAGCGGGTAAGCGCGTAGATGCTGTCCGCGTCGGATTCGTATACGCCGTCCAGATAATCGGTCAAGTAAGGATTGTATTGCAGCACCCGGTGGACCGACTGAATTCGGGCGAAATCCGTTTTCAGATTGGCGTAAGCCTGCTCCAGGATTTTCTGCCTGCTCTCCACGAATTGTTGCGTCAGGTTGCCGTAGATTTGCGTGTAATAGTGATAACCGAATGCCAGAACAGGGATAAAGATCATAATCACGTAACCAAGCACGATTTTGCGCATGATGCTCAAGGCGGCGTTTCCCTCCGATGCGGAATCCATATATCGTTAACATATCATGTACTAAAGAATTCCGATAGAGGCGCATCCCTCCCAGATTTACAATTCCGCAAACCCCGGTTAACGTGAGAACGGATCAAATTGAAACGATTCGCCAGCCTTCACGGTGTATCGGATCGATCGCTTCCTATAGCGCAGCGTACAAGGCATTCCGCAAAGGGAGCGGATCTCGGCTCCGATTAAGCTTCCTTTCGCCCAAGTCATGCCGACTTCGAATCCCCCTCTGGCGCGAAAGCCCGAGACGGAGCCTTCCGGCCATGTTTCCGGCAAGGCAGGAAGCAATTCGATTTCGTATTCGGCTTTTCCGTTTCGATAGCGGGATCGGCTTTGCAGCAGCATTTCCGCAATACCCGCGGTTCCGCCGAAATTGGCGTCGATCTGCATCGGAAACGGCTCATGCTGATTGAGCAGATTCGGATTGGTCGATCCCGCCAAGAGATCGACGAGCCGCTTGCGCGCGCTCTCCCCGTCTCGCAATCTGGCGTGCAGTGCTATCCGCCAAGCAGCCGGCCAAGCCAGGATTCGGTCCTTGCTCCGATGGCGAAGCTCGAGGCTTTTGCGCGCCCCCTCGAACGTTTCGGGCGTATTCTCGGATATCTGATTGCCGGGATATAAGCCGTAAAGGTGAGAAACGTGGCCGTTCGAATCTTCCGGTCGATCCCAATCCTCCGGCCATTCCTGCAATTGGCCGAATCGTCCGATTTGCATGGGGGGGATCCGGTCCAGAACCTTTCGGATTTCGTGTTCGAACGCCGAATTTTCGCCCAGCAGCTCGCTTGCGATCAAACAACGTTCGAGCAAGTCTCGGATCAACTGCACGTCCATCGTGGACGAGATCGTGAGATGCCTTCTTCGATCGCGGCCGTCCCGATACGCGTTCTCTGGCGAATAGGAAGGATTGGTAATCAGCAGACCGGCGAATTTGACGCCTTCGGGAGCCTCCACCAGGAAGTCCATCACGAATCGGGCGGCTTCTTTCATGGCAGGGTAGGCCCGTACCCTCAGAAAGTCAAGGTCGGGATTGTATTCGAAGTGATCCCATAAGTGCTGGACCAACCATACCCCGCCCATCGGCCATATTCCGGCATGGATGTCGACCGGGGCCGCGGCGCGCCATAAATCGGTATTGTGGTGGACGACGAAGCCCTTCGCGCCGTAATAGAGTTCCGCCGTGCGCGCGCCGGTGACGCGAAGATCGTCGATCAGATCGAACAGCGGCAGGTGGCATTCCGGCAAGTTTCCGACCTCCGCCGGCCAGTAATTCATCTGGACGTTGATGTTGGTCGTCCATTTGCTTCCCCATTCCGGCCATTCTTCTTCATTCCATATGCCTTGCAAGTTGGAAGGCTGATCGCCCGGTCTGGAAGACGCAATGAGCAAATACCGGCCGAACTGAAAATATAACGCGGCGAGCGACGGGTCCTCCGTCTCCCGAATGTCGAGTACGCGCCGATCCGTCGGACGCCGCTTGCCGCCAGTTTGCTCGTCCGCCCCGGCTCCCCATAGCCTTATCGAGACTCGTTCATACAAGGCTTTATGGTCTTCGACGTGTTCGTCCAGCAACTCGCGATAAGGTCGTTCGGAGACGCGCGCCATATACCGATTGTTCAATTCCGAAGGATCGCCCCCGATGTCCCGGTAGTTCAAGAAGCTTGTCGCTCCGGAAAAAACGAGGGTTACGGCACTCGCTTCCGCTATGCGCAGGACGCCGTCGCCGGCCGCGCACGAGCCGCCTTCGCAAAAAGCCGTGAGCCTCCCTTCGAATCGGAGTCCCGGACCTTCCCAAGAGCCGCTCCAATTTCTTGGACCCTTGCGCGTTCCGGTCCGTCCAGTCAGCCGAATCGCACGGCTTCCGTCCGATTGAACGGACGCATCGGGGTGGACGCTGGACAAAGACGCGTCTACGGCGATACTGCCCCGCTCGCCGCATGAAAGCCGAATCACCAGGCAGCCGCTCGGGCGGGAACAGAAGATTTCGCGCGTGTATTCGCATCCGTCGGCTTCATAGGATACGGTCGCCACCGCCCGCCGCAGATCCAATTCACGCCGATATCGCGTAACCTCGCGATGCCCGGGGAACGCCAGATTCAGCTCGCAAAAAGGCAGGTAGGCTTGCAGATGGATCGGCTCGCCCATCATGCGGTCCAGAAACAGCCGCTCCGCCTCCTCGATCCGATCATTGAAAATCAGGCTCCGGACTTCTTGCAAATATTGCCCCGCGTCCGGCCGGTTATAATCATGCGGCGCCCCCGACCACAACGTCTCCTCGTTGATCGGGATTCTTTCCGTTTCCGCTGCTCCGAACACCATTGCTCCCAGCCGTCCGTTGCCAATCGGAAGAGCCTCTTTCCATACCGTACCGGGCGAATCATACTCCAGCTTCATCATTTTCCCGCCTTTCCGTTCTCCCATTTGCCTTCACCTGCAATATAGCGTGCAAAGTCCGTCAGGAACGCGCAGCGCTCCTGACGGACCAAGTCTTATTTTTTAAACAAATCCTTCTTCTTCTGATAGGTTTGGTTAGCCCAATCCACCAAGCGATCCAGACCGATCTTCTCGGCGTTCTTCACCATGCTCTCGTAGTTTGCCACGGCTTCTTCCTCCGACTTCGCCAAGTAGATTTTAACCTTCTCGTTTTTGATCATCTCGTCGATCTTCGTTTTGATCGTCTTCTCATCCGAATCCGGCTGCAGCTGAATCAAGCCGAGCTCCGGCTTGTAAACCGTGAACGCCTTTCTTTCCATCAACGCTTTCGTCTTCTGCGCTCCCGGTACGTAGCTCAACATGCCTTCCGTAACGCCGTCGTTGTACAGGTACCACCATTTGATTCCGTTGCTGTTGACGAAATCGGCGTCGGACGGATCGTATTTCAAATTCGGATACCCTTCGTCGTTCCAGGTCCAATGCTCGCCCTCGACGCCGAACATCGTTAACTTTTTGCCTTCGTCGCTCGCCAGATATTGAAGGAACTTGATCGACGCCTCCGGATCCTTGTTTTTCTTCGTGATAAATGTACCTGCAAAGCCCAGTCCAGAGCTGACCGCTTTCGCATCTTTCGAAATGGAGCTAGGCAGCATTTGGAACGTATACGAACCGCCGGCGTTTTTGACCTTGATATTGTCCGAGTCTGCTATGCTGACCGTATGCATATGCGCGAATGCCTTCCCGCTGGTCGCATACTGATCGTCGATCTGATCGTTCGTATAGGCGAAGTTCTCCGCCAGAATGTCCCCTTCGCGGTACAGACGGTTCATAAACTTGAAGAAATCCAGCATTTCCGGCTTTCTGATCGCATAGTCCACTTTTCCGTCCCGCTCATACCAGCCGTCCAAAAGGCCCTCGACGCCGAACTGCGTCAGGAAGTATTGCTCGATCCAATCTTTGTCCATGATCAGAGGGATCATGTCCGGATATTTTTCTTTGACCATGCCCAAAACCTTCATAAAGTCGTCAATGGTGTCTATTGGCGGATTGCCAAGCTCTTGCAGAATATCCTCGCGCACCGCGATACCCGGGTTGCCGTCGCTGCCGACCGAGTATTTGTTCTGCACCATTTCCTCCTGCGTCGCGAAGGAGTTGCGCACCGTATAGAAATTGCCGTCATCCATCGTGTGGATCGCAATTCGTATCGGATCGATCTTAAAGTCAGGCGCGTATTTCTCGATCAACTCGTTCCAAGGATAAGAAAGCTTCGAATCGGACATCCGTTCGATGTTTGCGTTAGTAAAAACCAGATCCGGGAGATCGCCGGACGCGATCATGAGCGGAAGCTGCTTGTCGTCCGTGGCTACTGTCACTTTCAGCTTGATTCCCGTCTTTTCGGTAATTTTCTCGGCAACCGACCCCTTCCACTCCTTCACCGGATACCAGGAGGCATCGATAAACAAGGACAGCTCCTTTGCCTCGTTGCTTTTTGCGGGCTGTTCGCTCCCCTCCGAGTTATTGACTTGACCATCGTTGTTATTTCCGCATGCGGACATCAGAGATATCGTCATCATTAGGATGAGCGATAAGAGCAGTGCCTTCTTCCCTTTGTTTCTTTTCAAAATAACCCCTCCAACAAGTGATGTTTATATTAAAGCAAACGCTTTAATATCATGCCAACAAAATCAACCCTTCACGGAACCCAGCATAATGCCTTGAATGAAAAACCTCTGGAGGAACGGATAGACGCACACGATAGGCGCGATAGATATAACCATAGCCGCTACCTGAAGCGAATAGCTGGTGACGCCCGCTGAAGCACTGTTCGCAACGGCTATAGCGTCCATCGGCGCATTGCTCTTGTTGATAACCTCCATCATCCGGAAAGCGAGCGTCCGCAGACCTTCCGACTGCACGAAGTAAGCGGAATCCAGCCAAGAGTTCCATTGACCAACCCCCAAGAAAAGCGACATGGTTGCGATCAGCGGCATAGAGACGGGAAGGATGATCCGGTAGAAAATAACGAGCTCGGTAGCCCCGTCCATGTAAGCCGACTCCTTGAGTTCACTCGGAATTTCCTGGAAGAACGAAATGGCTATCAGCAGAAAAAACGTACTTAACATGGAAGGAATGACATAGACACCAAACGTGTTCAGCAGCCCCAGTGAGCGCAGAACGACGTAATACGGTATCAAACCGCCGGAAAAGTACATCGCGAATATAATGACCGTGAAATAACCTTTGCGAAACAGAAGATCGCGGTGAGACAGCCCATAAGCAACCAAACAGGTAAAAAGGACGCCTAGGGCGGTTCCAGCAAGCGTTCTCATAATCGTGACCAAAAAAGCACGGTACCAGTGGGGGTCATCCAAAAATCGCGCGTAATTTTCAAAGGAAAAGGTCCTTGGCCATAGATAGACGCCCCCAAGAAGCGAATCGGTTCCTTTATTGAAGGAAAGAATCAGGACGTAATAGAACGGATAAAGCATCGATAACGTCAGAATGGCTAGTAATGCATAAATCATAGCATCCATGATACGATCTTTTTGTTTTTGGCTGAGCTGCATGCACGCTCCCCTTTCCTAGAATAGACTTGATCCCGAAGTGCGTTTGGCAATGTAGTTGCTGGAGAAAATCAGGATGACGGAAATGACGGACTGGATCAAATCAATCGCTGCCGCATAGGAAAATCTCCCGTCTCTTAATCCGACCTTAAACGCATAAGTTTGCACGATCTCCGAGGTCGGATTGTTGATGCTGTTGCCGAACAGAAACGCCTGCTCGAAGTTGGAGCCCACCAGTCCTCCGCCCAGAATGCTTCCAATCGTCAGAATAAGTACAACGACGATCGTTCCTTTCATTCCAGGGAACGTAATATGGCGAATTCGAGCCAAGCGGCCCGCTCCGTCGATCTGCGCGGCTTCATATAATGACGGGTTAATGCCCGCTATGGCGGCCAGGAAGATAATCGTCCACCAGCCCATCTCCTTCCAGACGGCACTTCCAGTCGCCAGTCCCCAGAAATAGTTGGGGTTCGTCAATATGTCAAGCGGCTTGTCGATTATGCCTAGCCCTAGAAGCGCTTTATTGACCATTCCGATATCCGTCGACAGGAAGGCGAAAGCGATGCCTGCGACGACAACCCACGAGATGAAATGGGGCAAATAGCTGATCGTTTGGACAAAACGCTTAAACTTCAAATTTTTTACTTCGCTTAATAGAATGGCCAGCAATATGGGAGCCGGAAAAGCAAAAAGGATTTTTAGCAGACTCAATGCCAGCGTATTTCGAACGATTGTTCCAAACTGATAGTCATTAAAGAACTCCTTGAAATGCTTTAATCCCACCCAATCGCTTGTAAAAATGCCCTTAATTCCGGTAGAGATGGAATACTGCTTAAATGCCATTAGAATGCCGAACATCGGCGTATAGGCGAAGACAAGCAAAAATATCATGCCGAGCCCAACGAACAGGTGCAGCGTTTTTTGTTTTTTAAATCGCTTCCAAAACTGCGTTCGCTGTTCTGTTTTTCCCTTAATTCCGATTACGCGTGTATCCAACTCCATATCTGCTCCTCCTTTGTTTTCAGTGTACTCTTCGAATCAGAGCGTCGAAAGCCAACATTCTTAAGAAAGCGTTGTCATTTTTGAAGATCGGATGGCAAGGTGCCCGGACAATAGCATCCCGTTGCCGCCGTTCAAATCGGTTTGCGATCCGCATAGAACGCGGCGATATCGTCCCTCGTATGCTTCCGTTTCTGGACAGAAAAAAGATGACCCCCGACGAATTGACGAATTCCGAGGGTCATCTACCGGCCAATGCTAGTGCGGCCTAGTTCTGCTTTGATCAAGGATTAAACTGCAGCGACAAGCGGTTTTATTTCACTCTTCCCTGCTTGGGCATTGGCGTTGACACAAGCAATCGTTTCAATCCGGAAGCACGGTGTAGACGACGCCGGCATCCGCATGAAAGCGGAGAAGGCCGGCCGGCCTCTCGGATTCGACCGGTTTCCCTTCCACTGTAATCGAACAACTGATCGCGCTTCGAATAAAGTATGGTCCACTGGCAGTAGAGGCAACTACGGCCTTCGTCAGACTGCCATCCTTCCATTCCAAGTCGACCGTATAGCTGCCTCTAGCGCGCAGCCCTTGAACGGAGCCCGTTGACCATACTGCCGGAAGCGCCGGGAGCAGATGAAGCTCGCCCGCACGACTCTGAAGCAGCATCGTAAAATTATTCCTACCCACTATAATGACGATAAAAATCACCATTAGTTGCGGTAAACTGCCCGTTAGCATTCCTGTAGAGCGTTAATTATCAGCTTTGCAAAAAAAGAAGCGCCTTGGTAGGTGGACTTATAATTGAAAGCCCAATTTTTTGCTCAAAAATCACTAACTGATGCTTCTCATACGAAACACCACTTATTTTTAATTGTTCATTATAGAACTAATTTTTTCACATCTTTCTTCTAACACTTTATTAATTCTTTGACTAGCAACATCGTACCAATTTTTATCAATTTCAAAAGCCGTCCATGACCGGCTTGTCATAATGGCTGCTTCCTCCGCAACCCCACATTGGATTCAATGAGGCTTTATGAACTTTCGTTCTTAAATTCTCGTACACCTGATTTTTACTATGGTACTTGATGTCTTTATTTACAGATTGTTCGGTTGGAGTTCCGATAAGTACGCCAATCTGCACACCTTTGAAGCCATATTCCTCATCATCCTCGAATATGTCCCCGCAATACCGATTTAAGCGATAAAATAAATCTTCATGTTCTAGAGTTTGCTTGGATCGTACAGGTACTTTGATTTCTACATATGCAGTTTTTTGATTCCAAAGCTTTTCTGAAAATCTATCTGAATATTTAAATGATAGTTTCGATTGGGTTAAATGCTTAAGAATATCATGAGCGTCTTCAGATTCTAAATATTCTTTTAATGTGCTTAAAAAAGCTTCTTCTTTCGTAAACTCGATTGGTCTCATAATAATCCCCCATTTTGGAATGTCAACAAAATATGATGCCCAAAAGCCCCTAAAACTTCTGTTACGAATAATTTTAAACTCATTATATCAATATTGCATGGAAAAAAAGACCAAAATCAAAGACTATCGTAACAGAATGTTTAGCGTACAAAAAAAGCCATCCTTTTGAGGATGACTCTGAGCATTTTCAACTTTATTTTTGTTCAATAAGGAACCATTAGGCTTCTTTGACGTTAAGCGATGCCGCGCCTTACATCGCTTTCACATCTCTATTTTATTGGTGCAAGCTTAATAATAGAACTAGTTTCTCTTTACTACAGAAACGCCTGCCCCTCTATTAGCGATTTAATTATTCAGACTGTCCATCTGCCAATTTACTGAAATCCAAATGGCTAAAGTTTGCCATCATGTTTACAGTGATATTAACGGATATTCACGGCTGGTTAAACGTGGAGCAAAGGTGTTAAGGATTTCATCGAGCTCTGAGGTAATGATAAACTATTATTGATGAGTTTAGGAACAAAGAAGTTCCTTTAATGCCAATTACAGATGTTCCACAGGTTATACAATCTGCCGGCATGAAGAAATCAGACGTTAGATGGCTTAGCATCCCCTTTCCCTGCAGGGTTACCGCTTTAGAATTTAGCGACTCCGGTTTGAACTAACGGGTAACGATATCCGAGTTTGGTTTGGGAACATATCCAGGTTGAAGAAAATAGAAGACCTAAGCTCGTTGTAAAGTTCGAAATCTCCTACAATATAGTAGACTGGAAGTAGATGATTRATATACGGGATTAGTTTATTTCTTAAATATAGCTTCGAGTATCATTATTCCTGCCAAACTTATAGACGGCTATTAAAGATAAGGCCACAGAAAAAGCAATCAAAATGATCAAGTTCAAGGATAATTCCCCAAGGGATACCCCTTGCTGTAGATCGCTGAAGGTATCCAACAACCAATATTGGGGAAGAAAGTGCGCAAGCTGCTGCATGGTTTCCGGCATTAACACAAGCGGGAACATACATCCGGACAATAAGCTGCTAGGAATGAGGATCATATTCTGCATGCCGCTGGCTGTTGAAGAGCTACTGGAAAATGCCACAATTACAAGAGATAATCCTATTGCCACCAGTGCAAATAACACAAGTATCAGGAACATGCTCCAATAAGGAATACCCGGATCGACATGAAAAATAGTTATCATAATCAACAGTGTCACTGCAATCTGCAGCATCATCATAGTCAAATTAACGATGATATTAGATAAGACATAGGTTCTAGGGTTGATCGGTGAGGATAGAAGGCGATAATAGGTTCTATTCTCTCTTTCCTTGATAAGAATACCAGATAAATTCGAAGCGGACACTAGCATGAGGATGAGTAAGTATCCTATTGATTGATTGGTTTTGTTGAAATTGACAGATTGATCCTCCACTTTCTGGGCTGATAGTTCGAATCCCGTTTTTTGAAATTCGTCATATAGGGTAATAAACTTAGCCTCATCTCCTTTAGCTATCATGCCGATCGAAGCCATATTGTTAATATGTTGATCCAAGGATGCCTTTACCTGTCCGGTAACCTGCGCCCCCTTAATGGATACGATCTTAACATTTGCTGGCTTGCCAACAATCAAGCTTTGCGCGAAACCTGCGGGAAAGATAATTGCTGCATCCAGCTCTCCAGAAGCAATCTGCCCATTTATCTCATTCTCTTCAAGCGCAATTACAAGCATGGAATCTTGTCTGCCCACCGAATCAATAACACCTTTTGTAATCGTCTGACCCCCATCATGATTAACAATGCCCATTTTTAAATCAACTTCTCCCGTGCCTCCTTGGACTAGTGTCGCGAGCAGAATTCCCATAACAGGAAAGACAAAATATATAAATAGATTCAAAACGTTTTTAAAGGTGGAAATAAACGTCTTCCGGATCAGCCATAATGTGTCTCTCATTCTTACAGCCCCTCCTTTCTGCGTATCATCGTTAATGCGATACCAAGCAAGACGATCGCGAAGCCGATATTCAACAGCACGGCGTTAACCGTTGCTGTCATATTGTCTGCGTAGATCATTTCAAGAAGTGCAGCATTTGACCATTGCAGCGGAGAAAGAGAAGAGAGAGCTGCCATGAATCCAGTAGCCTTCTCGACCGGGAAGTATGAACCGCCGAAAAATGCGGCCAATTGGATAATAATCATCACAACAGTGCCTGATGCGTTACCCTTAATGATATAACTGAACCCGAGTCCTAAGCTCACAGCGAAAATGATTTCAGTAAAGAGCGTTATAAACACGAGACCCAAATTTTCTCCCCAGTAGGCATTAAACATGTATTTACTAATAAGCACTACAACAATTGTGAGTATCACATTTAACACAACAAGACCTGCTAATTTACCCACAAAAATTTCGATTTTCGTCACCGGTGAAGCAAGCAATCGGACAGCTGTGTTCCTTTTCCGTTCACTATCTATTAATTGTGCGGCCGTCAAGGCGCTATATAAAATAATCATTGTCGTAATCGCTACAGCGAAATAGTCCATGGCTCCCGGTTTCCTTGTCGCATTCAGCGACTCTTCCATCACATAGCTTTCACTGCCGCTTCCGCTCATGATCGCATCCGCTTGCTCCGAGTCGGTACCTGCTACTTCAGCCGCCAATCGGTAACGATCTGCAAATGCTGTAAGCACGCTCTTAGCAATACCGCTTTCAATTAAGCTCTGACTGCTGCTGTAATACTTCAGTCCATTGTCCGTAATCTCGACGTAACCCGCATAGCGGTTGTTCTTCACTTCTATTTTCCCATCCATCTTCTCGTCTGCCTTCTCGAGTTTAATACCGGCTTGACGCATCTGCCCCGTGAAGTCATCCCAATAGGTAGAGAAATCACTCGACGAGCTATTATTCTTATACAGCACTTTAATCTCATCAACCGTTAAACTACCGTTGAAAGCATTCGTAAGCGCCGTTCCCAAAATAAGCATGGTTAATAGCGGCGAAACCACCAAGAACAAAAGCATCTTGGGATCGCGGATAACCTTTAACTCTTTGAGCATTATTCTGAATACATTCATTTCCCCTTCGCCTCCTTACCCCTTCTTTCTTATCAGTCCCGCAGGCTTCTGCCTGTCAATGTCAGGAACACCGTCTCCAAACTTGGCTCATTCTCTTCCACTGAACGTATTTCAATATCGTCCGCCATCAACTGCTGAATGATTCGGTTCAAATTATTGACCTCGGAATCAGAGGTGATCTTAACGATTCGATCCTCCACTTCAACCCGGTTTACGCCAGCAATTCCCTCTAGCTTGTTCCTATCCAGATTTTCCGCCGAACGGACTTCGATACTTATATTTTTCTGATTCGTAATGATGGCCTTTAATTGACCTTTCGTTCCTTCCGCGATGATCTTGCCGTGGTCTATAATGGCGATTCTTGTACAGATCTCCTCGACCTCCTCCATGTAATGGCTGGTGTAGATGATCGTACAACCGAGTTCATTCAGTTTCTTCACGGAACCAAGAATATAGTTGCGAGATTGCGGATCAATCCCCACCGTTGGCTCATCCATTATGAGCAGCTTTGGCCGATGTGCGATTGCACAGGCTATGTTCAATCTTCGCTTCATGCCGCCTGAGAAGTTTTTGGGATAGCTTTTGTGCTTGTCGCCAAGACCCACGAATGCTAGTGCTTCAATCACCCGCTCCTTTAACTTTGCCCCTCTAAGTCCGTATAATCCGGCAAAAAAATGAACATTTTCGTAAGCGGTCATATCCTCATAAATAGCCATTTCCTGCGGTACAATCCCGATGTTCATCTTCGCAAATTTACCGTGTTTAGCAATACTCTTGCCAAGAACTTCGATTTCACCCTTGGTGATCCGAAGCAGAGAGGCAATCATGTTAATGGCCGTACTCTTACCTGCTCCATTTGCACCCAGAAATCCGAATATCTCGCCTTCCTTTACGGACATCGTGATATTGTCCACGGCAATAAAATCCCCAAATTTCTTCGTAAGCTGCTTAATTTCAAGTACGTTCATTCGTAACACTCCCGTTTCGTCTTTAGGATAATGTAATTGTAATAAAAAAGGATGCCCCTGTGACAGTGCACAAGTTCATCCTTAACCCATGAGAATCTTCCTATTTAAACTCATCTTATCCGTGAGGAATTAATGTAGTGACACTGAAGCCTCTTGAGCCATCGACGATAATTGTACCATTTACGCTTGCTGCCCGTTCTTCCATACCGATGATTCCCAAGCCTTTTATCACCTTCTGCTCACCTTTGCCGTTGTCGGAAACTTCAACCTTGATCAAGGTCCTCAGTACTTCGATATGGATGGAGACGAAAGTAGCGTTTGAATATTTCATGGCATTGGTCAACGCTTCCTGGGTGTTCTCCTGAATGACCTTCCACTGGATCGGAGTAATGATATCGACATTACCTTCATGAGTGAGAGAGGTCCTGATCGTATGCTTCGCTGAAAATTCATCAATAAATAATTTAATCCGATTTATTCCGAGCTTCTCTGTCGGTGGCTTCATATTTTTTAGCACAAGTCGGATACTCTCGATCCCATCCTTGGAGATATGGATTGCATTCTGCAGCAGCTCCGCCGACTTGTTCGGATCGGAGGTGAACAAGCGCTTCGAGGCTTCCATCTGGATCAATGCACCCGTCATCGAATGTCCGATCTTATCATGAATTTCCTGGGACAGTCGGTTACGCTCCTCCAGCTTAATCGTATAATCGGACTGTCTGATATATTCTTTATTCTCATTTAGACTCTCAGTCAAATGCTGGATATGTTCGTTTCTATTTTCTATGTCCTCTTTGAGGTCTGCAATTTTGCTTATGTAATTGTTAAGCAAGAGGGAGTAGAGGAAACTTAGCATCGCAACGAGAGCATATGTAACCAAGGTAGCTTGAGATTCTTGAGACAGCAACAAGAGCGGAACCAGCATGAGCAATAGAATAATTCCGCTTTTACGCAGGTATATAGTGAATAGTTCGTATATGTTCAGAGGGAACAGGAGTAAAAATAAGGGTTGGATATACGACGAGGACGCTGCAATAACCATCATGGATAGCAGAAGCACAATCGTAGTGATACTAACCTTTTTAGCGATATAGATGGAAATATTCAAACACAGGTAGAGGAGGATGGACAACATATACCATGGTGAAATCGAACCTATTGATACATAGGATTGAATGACCACATAGCTTAAGAGAATCGCTTTTACGCCCATTGTCCAGAGTTCTATAGGTGTTCCCCTCTCCGTCACTTAATCCACTTCCCCGGTCAAAAAATAAATCGCGATTTGTGTACGATGCGTAAGACCCTTCTTGCCTAGAATAGAAGTAATATGGTTAGCAATGGTGCCTTCTGAGATGAACAGCTTCTTCGAAATCTCGCGATTGGAAAGCCCTTTCGCGATGAGGGACATAATGTCGTGCTCTCTATCCGTGAATAAGCTTCTGTCGATCTTACTCCCTTTATTTTCTTTCTTATCTTTATCCTTGTCCGGTAGCAAACTAGATTTCAGCTTATCGAGCACAGCATCCTGCAGCACATTATGTCCGTTGTATACAGTAATGATGGCATCCCGAATCCGCTCTGGATCGTTATTCTTGAGCAGATATCCCTTCGCCCCGCTCCGAATCGCATCGAGAATAAACGCCTCGTCATCGAAGGTGGTTAGGATTAACGCTTTGGTTCCTGTCAGCTCAGAGATCAGCTTGGTCGCTTCCACACCATTCATATTGGGCATCTGCACATCGAGCAGTGCCACGTCTACATCATTCTCCCTGCAGAAATCTACGGCTTCTCGACCATCCTCAACCGTCGCCAATACCTCGAACTCATTGAAGGTGGTCAGTATGATCCTCATGCCTTCCCGGATAAAGGGATTGTCATCGGAAATTATAACCTTTATTTTCATCGCTGCTCACTCTCCGTTCTACGCTATTTAACAACATCCCTCACATTTAGCTTGTGCTAGAGCATGTTTCACTTATTCTCTAATTTTGATTATATAAAAAATTACTAGAATATGAATTAATCAATCGATATCACACTTTACTGGTTAAAGCAGCTGTGATCGCGTGTGCAAATAAACTGCTCCACTGGATTTTTGCGATTTTGACCAAGAAGGCAGCAAGCATTCTAGACTGAATATACAATACTTAGATATGAAGGAATACCTTCTCTATATCGGTGGGACGGTTCTTTGTTATTAGTATATCATTCTTCGTTTCGTCTTTAATAAATATTGACAAGCTACTAGCTGGAATAGTTCAACGAGGCTGCCGTGTTATACAGGCAGCCTCGTGATGATTGTTAAGCTATAGTTACCCGTCCCTCCGTTTTAAGGGTTTATCTCACATATACTCACTCATTCGCAGGATTTCGTCACCTTGGATCAAGTCCATCTCAGGAAGCAACGCAGTTGATGCCGCTTGAGATGGTGAGCTGGGCATGCGGAAATAGAGGAACACTCAGGAAATATTCCCCAGACAGTCTCTACTGCACGCATACTCCACAATCCCTTGGAGGTTCACCCTCCCAAATCTCAACGGGTCACTGCCCTTACATTCCTTCGTTATACCTGTCCAAGGTGTGGAGACCGATAGCGTTTAGCGGATGGGTCTGAGCCCTTATGGGTAACGAGCTCGGTCCTCCGTGCTTTCTTTTTGAAATCCTGCGAATGAGTCAATATACGTGATTTCTACTTAACTTAAGCTGCTTCTGCCCATGCAAGGACGGTTTTCTCTGGCGCGTGAACTTTTCTCCTCGTTGTATAATAC
>NZ_JBFTPZ010000074.1:0-21990 GCF_056398745.1 Paenibacillus sp. 01T424
ATTCTGATGCAAGTACTAGCAACACACAATCAGTAGAAAAATCATACATTTCGTGCCAATCATTTGGCTCAAGAAGAAGTACTTTTGTAGGAGAATCCAAAATAATATCCGACTTTCTATTCGTATTATCCAAATAGACTTTGCAACTACCTGATACACATATTAAAGCTTGTCTAGTTCTATGATGTGCATGATATCCACGACGCACACCTGCTGCAGTACCATAAATATAAAATATACGCTTCATTTCAAAGGGTATCGTATTATTTTCTTCGATTACGGTTAGTAAACCTCTTTCATCGCCTAGTTCTTTTATATCAATCACTCTAGAAGCAATCACTTTAATCCCCCTCGTAAAATGTTTTCTTTCATTCTTTTCACAGCTGTACCAAACAATTGAATAGAATGCACTTAATTACTATTTAGTACCCTAACTGGAGGTAGAGGTCGAAACCGTATCAAAGCACACATGGTCGAGAAATATAAATCGAATCCATGGTTTGAAAAGAAGCTTTAACCGCTTTACCTCCAATTAGAAAGCTGTAGTAAATCATCTTTCTTGTATACAATTTTAAATCGCAGTTCTTAATCATACGCTCTTATGACTACTCCATATCCGTAGTCACTTGATGATCCGTGTCTCCATCGCAACGTTTATAGTCTTCTAAGACCTAAATGGAACAATGAAATCAACAAGCACATCTTAAGATGTTTTTTATTCCCCTTTCGGAACGAAAGGCACTTCTTTTTCAATCTATTATACAACTGGAATATTACGTTAATTTTCCACTTGTTATCATTTACAGTTACTAATACGCTTATAAATTAAGTAAACTCCATAAATAGATAGCAAAATCCATGAAACAAAAGAAATCCATGCTGTAACTATTGTATTTATCGGTTTAAACTCAAACGTTATACGGTTACTTCCAGCATTCACTTTTGTCCCGAATATTCCTCCTACAAACTCTTTAAGATCAGTATTTTCATTATTAACCTTAACTTTCCAGCCTTTGAAATATGTTTGTTGAAGTATTACATATCCGTCATTTTCCATGTTTATCTCAATCGAGAGTTCATTGGGGCTATAATCAATATAAGAAGGTGCCATTTTAGAGGACTCATCTGTAACATCTAGTTGTCCATCTAGAGTTTCATATACTGATTTATTATCTACTGCATAAATTACCGGATTATTCTCAATCGGTAATTTATTGCTTTGATATGCCTCAGTAAATTTATTCAGCTCAAAACTGCCTACATACCCCCCTGTTTGAAATTGTTTTGTAAATATTGTATAACCCATTACGTTTGGGTACGCTACTGTGAATTTATTATCAATTTTTACTGGAGCAGAATTATTATATAGCTCTTTAATTTCTTCTTTAAAAGCATGAGGACGTTCTTTAACTCCAATTGTATATTCCTCATTTCTAAATACACCAATAAAACTAAATATTATTGTCGAAATACATATTATTGTCATAAACGCTTTTACTTTCACATGAGAATATAGTTGTGAAATTATTAGTAGTATCACAGTAGTGATTCCTAGCTCAGATAGTGTAAATCTAGGAATGTTAATTGTATTAATTTTTAATATGTAGATTAATATAAAGAAAATTGTGATTACACAAAACACCCATGTAAAAATTTTAGTAATTCTCTTGAATAAATTAAATGCCTCTATTTTATTAACGTTATATATTTGCTCTATATTCCCTATGGCCAATAGAATCAAATAATAAAAATAAAGGTATCTAAGTCCAGCAGGAAATCTAAATGAACTCATACTAGGAACCAACTCATAAAAAAGTCTATAAATAAATCCATTATCCCCCATAGTTAGTAACACAGAAAGAATGATTATAAATACGAGAAAATATTCATTTTTCTTGTTCGGTCTTTTGGAGAACGCAAATATCAAAATAGGAAGTGAAATATAGACATTAGTCATTGATAAATTAATATCTTGTCTTGCGGTATGAATTAATTGTATAAATACTGGCGATATGAACCCTAACCAGTGCCATAGATTTAAGGAAGCGCCTGTAGCTAGTTCCCATGGTATTTCCTCTCTAGTAATTTTCCCTACTATTTCAAGAGTTGTATAAATACTAACTAAACCAAATAAACATGCAACGAAGAAAACAATAAGTGCACTTTTGATATGACTGATTAATATTTTCAATTTATTTTCATGTGAAAATAGATGCTTAATAATAAAAACATACTCAATTAAAATGAATAAAACACTTAAAAAAATAAATGGAGGATAATTATTTAATATAATTAAACCTAAGGTTACACCAATTAATATAGAAAATTTTATACTTTTACTACTTTGATGATTCTTGACCCACATTCTAAATGAGAAGTGCAATAAAGGAAATAATACCATTGCCACTAAAAAAGTTAGATGCTGCGCATTGCTTACAAATTGGCCACAAGTAGCATAAGCGATACCGCCAACCATACAAAGCCAAGGTTTTTTCACTGATATATACAAAGACATATACATAAAAATCGCGGCTAATAATATAAGTATTACATATTGAAGTTGCATTATATACTGTGTATAACCAATAAGTCCAAAAACAATTGTTATCGGTGACCATACTGATACACCTATTAAATGTGATAGAGGGACACCTCTATAAACAAATGGTTCCCACAGCGGTAATTGTCCTTCTTTTAATGCGTCAGACACTGCTACAGAAAGAGGAAAAGCAGCATCATAAACATCCCACTTTAACCACAAGTTTCCTAAGAGTATAGGATTATAAATTACGAGTAGAACTATGATCATAATAAATATTGACATTCTAAGAGGATAACGATTTAAAAAACTTATTACGTAATTCAAAGTAACACCCCATGGTTAATTTATTCGATATAATAAGCATATTCATTATTTAAATATTAAGTCTTTAATAACAATTCCTAATTCTCTACTATCCTCATTTCTCCCAATTTCTTTTGGGATAAATGATTTATTTAATGAAATAGTCAAGTCTACATCTGTAACTAACGGTATTTCTTTATTTATTTCTACTGTGAAATCTCCTTTTTTTAGAGTCCATATTTTTTTTTCTTGATTATTGATTTGTACTGATAATTCTATATTGTCAAAAATATCAGGAACTATTCCTTTGATAATTAACGTTCCTTCCATTCCACTTTTAAAGACTCCATTAGCTTCTTTTGCAATCCATCTGTAGTTTGATTCYTTTGGATACCATCCCTCTAATAACTTAGCAGTATCAAAAGAATTCGTAATTCCCGTAATACTTTCAATGTCTCTTTGATCGATTTCCAATAAATAATAATTTGATGTATCAACTCTCTTTGTGTTTGGAGATTGCTCAAAACCATTAATAATAGCCTTCACTCCTTCATAGCCTTCAACATCGCCTTTTGGCATAATTATATATTTCACATTAGCCCACTCTAAATACTTTTTAAACTCTTCACTAGAACTAAATAATTCAGAGTTACCATACCTAGAGCTCATATGAGGTATATCTTCATATCTACACGATAATTGATTCAAAAGTTGTTCTTGGCCTCCAGTAGGACGCAAAAAACTTATACAGTTTGCTGTTTCATTTTTCTGCGATAAATATGTTTCAATCTCTAATATTCCTTCACCCTCGAATAACTTCAATTTGGTATCGTACGATTCTAAATTCGACTGTGTTATATCTGAAGAAAATTTAGATGTTCCGTAACTCCATGAAAAATGTGAAACCATCATCACATAGGATTGTACTGGGATAAACATTATCATACTAATAATGATAACTTTTCTAATGTTCTGCGATATTACTTTAATCAACACAAAAAATGCAATCAAAGTAAACACTACTACAGGAATGTAATAGTTACCGTCCCCTCCATAAGGCAACGTAGAGATATTATATATTCCTGAAAGCATAATGGGTAAAAAAACAATGAATAACGAATACTCTTTAAGCTTCATTTTTTTATAGTATGAGAGTATAACTATTAAACTAATTATCCAAACAAACAAGTATAAATTACTAGGCCATACCATAACATAATGGTTATATCCCTGTGGATCAAATAATATTTTAGCCCAATGATGCAGCAAGCTTTTATCATCGCTTAAAAAGAACTCGCTATTGGATCCTAGAAAAGGATACTTAATTTGAAAACCTAATTTGGCCCAAAGGCTACCTAGTAACGGATAAAAAGGATAGCCTGTTAATTTATAAGTCCTATAACAAATTGCTAATATAATAAATACGGATGAGAGAAGCAAATAACACCCTAATACTTTTTCGTTAAAGACTTCTATTACTTTCAGTTTTCTATCTTTAATCTTTCTAACTATAAAGAGCAATACAAATCCGAATATTAACAGCGGAATATACATTACACTTGTGATTTTCCCGCCTAACGATAAGATGGATGATGAGAGTCCTAATATTAATGGAAATAAGTGATTATCTTTATTCCAAATCCATAAGTAATATGCTGCAGCTATTATAAAGAAAACAGAAAAAATATCTGTTTTAGCTGTTGAAGCCATATTCGCAATTGCTGGAACGCTTGCCAATAGTGCAAGAATCAAAACACTATAATTACTATTATTGGTTACATATCTACTAAACAAGAATATAACTATCAGCACAAATGCATAAAAGAGAATATTTACTGACAGTACAAAGCTATAGTCACCAATATCAGAGAGGGGAACAGCGAATAATTCGAACAACTTTGGATAATAGTGGACAGCCATAACCATTCCAATATTATCGAAAAAAGAATTGTTCCCAATAAGAACTTGTTCAGGTCTCAATCCATACCACAATGAATCATAATCTAATGCTCTATTTGTCTTGGCAAATTGCATCATTATTATAGTTAGCACAAAAGATAAACCAACTTTACTAAACTTACTGACACTGTAGGCATTTTTCAGTATATAAAAAGAAAGTGGAGTATATACTCCCTTAAAAAGACTGCATATGTACAAGCCAATTGTCATTATTCTTAAATGATTAAATTCACCAAACCCACATGCAGATAAAACTATTGCAAAAAGACACCATGTGACAAAACCGAAAATAAACAATTGAATATAGGTGTCGAGTGTAATCAATTGTTTATTATTTTTAAATATCCTCCACACAAAATGCCCAATCGATATTATCATCTCAAAGTATAATACAGCTAATAACGCGGGAAGAAAAACTTGATGTAATTGCAAATAAATCAACATAAGTATGGGTACTAAAAATAATGCTCTAGTTTTATTTACATGTATAAGTATCAAAGCAATCAAAATAAAAAATACGATTAGTTCAAGTCCCCCCTGAATAGTTTCGGGTTGAACCATATGCCATTTATAAACATCAAACAATATATTTTTGATAGCAGTTATATTGAAAACCACACTCAATGTAATCAATATTGTTGAAACTACTATAATATTCATCTTTTCATTTAAAATTTTCATGATTTTCACCGAACTTTCCCATTCTTTCGGACCACATCATCTTCCTCAACATACTCCCCTGCCTGTACCTCAATCAGATGAAGATCTATTTTCCCTGGATTCTCCACTAAGTGCTCATCACCCATTTTAATAAACGTTGATTCATTGGTTCGAAGTAAAGACTGCTCGCCATTTACCGTAATTAGAGCCGTTCCACTAACGACGATCCAGTGCTCATTCCGATGAAAGTGTTTTTGATTGCTTAACTTTTGACCTGGTTTAACAACCACTTTTTTTATTTTGTAATTTTGCGACTTATCTAATATAGTGTGATTGCCCCACGGTCTGTATGCTGTTACATGATTGTCACTCAAATTTGACTTTCTATTCTTCAACTCATCAACAATTTGTTTCACCTTTTGTGAAGACCCTTGCTTTGAAATCAATAGCGCATCCGCTGTATCGACGATTATGAGATCATCCACATCTACTGTAGCAACTATCCTTTCATTTGAAACAATTAAGTTCCCTGAAGAGTTGATACTAATATGCTGCTCTGTAATCGTATTACCATTTTCATTTTGCGGTAGTTCATCATACAACGCTTCAAAGCTGCCCAGATCTGACCAACCGAAATTTGATGGTACAACCTTTACAATACTGCTTCGTTCCATAACAGCATAATCTATGCTATCTGCTGGAATCGATTGCATATCATTTGAATGAATTCTACAGATACCCTGATGTTTATATGATTTATCATATGCCGTAAGAGAAGCTTTATAAATATCGGGAGCATGCATCTGTAGCTCTTTCAGAAACACTCCCGCTTTGAACATAAATATTCCACTGTTCCAATAAAAATTTCCGAGTTGTATATATGTTTCGGCGAGCTTCCGATCAGGCTTCTCTTTAAAGGAAAGCACTTTGTTGCCATCCGCTTCAATATATCCATAGCCTATTTCAGGATATCCAGGCGTAATTCCAAAGGTCACAAGATGTCCATCTTCTGCCAGTTGTTTTGCTTTATCTAAGCAAGAATAGTATTGCACCTGATTTTTCACGATATGGTCTGATGGTGTTATAAGCAGCAATTCATCCTCATCCACTGACAAACATGCAAGTGCTATTGCTGGAGCCGTATTTCTCCCCACTGGTTCAAGCAAAAACTTAGCTTCTTTCATTTGAAGCTCATCTAAGTGATCTAGGGCTAGAAAATATTGCTCTTCATTCGAAACGATTAACGTATTTTCGCAGATCGTATGATTACGTTCCACAGTCATCTGGAATAATGAACGATTGGACATGAACTTATTAAATTGTTTTGGATAAAGCGTTCTAGAAACGGGCCATAATCTGGTCCCGTTTCCTCCACACAAAACTACATTTATCATTAGGAATTCTCCTGATTTGTGATGTCTAAAGATAAGATTTCCTTTGCAGCTTCTACAGTAAAATATTTTTCAACGTAGCCTATTGAAGCCTTCGAATTTATAGTCCATGTATTAGCGTCATTGTATATTCTAATGACAGCATTAGAAAATTCATTCTCATGATTCGTGACTGTTAATACACCATCTATCTCTTGCAATCCTTCAGCTCCAATTGAGGTTGTTACAACTGGTACCTGATGATACAATGCTTCAACAACTTTTCCTTTAACTCCAGCACCGTAACGCAACGGAACAACGACGACTCTAGAAGTAGCATAATATCTTTCTAATTCATTATCAGTAACATAACCTGTTATTATAATGTTACTAGATTGCTTTTGGATCAGATCATCTGGAGGATTTGATCCAACGATAAATAACTTGATATCAGGGATGCTCATCTTTATTAGAGGTAAAATGTGATCAATAAACCAAACGATACCATCATAATTCGGTTTATGATTAAAACCGCCAACAAAGAGGAGATCATTTCGGTCTGAAAACCCGGGTACTAGGCTATTCACCGAATATACGCTGTCATAAGGAAATAACGGAATATTCCTAATCGGTTTATCTAAAATTTGCTCCTGAAGTACTTTTTGTTCGTAGGAGCCTACAACATGAATAACATCTACAGCATGAAATAACTTAAACTCGGTCTCTTTCCACTCCATAGAAGATTTTAATAGACTCGGATTTTTTGTTATTTCATAATTCCGCATTTCACGGAGATAATGAAGATCGTGACCGAAATAAATAATCTTAGCTTTTGTATGCATTTTAAAGGTGTCTATATACTTAATTGATATATGAGGTCGATTCAAATAGACGTAATCAATATAACTGCCATTAGTTTTGATCCATTGGTTTATATTTTTAGCGTACCAATTTCCATATATGACTTCTATTCCGATTTGTTGGAGCTCACTTGTATAAGGCTCATGTCTATAAAAGTTATCTCCAATGAAAATCACGCGAAAACCCATTGAAACCATGAGCTTCATATATAGATTAGTACAGCGTCCTCCCGCATCCTTATCATAGTGAGGAACATAATGATCTACTACAACAATTGTTTTTTTATATTTAGACCGGTCACGCGCTAAAAACACATGCTCCGCGTTTGCAAATTGATCTCTCTTCAATTCGCCCTTCCACTTTTGAAGAAACTTTTCTTTGTTCGTGACCTGGTAGCTTTTAATTCCACTACCTGTATCTGTCCCATGAGAAATGCCTTCAAAATGAACAATTACTGACCTAGGCTGCAACATTACTTTATAGCCAAGGCTTCTTATTGCAAAAGCCAAATCTGTGTCCTCAAAGTATGCAGGAACATATTGTTCATCAAATCCGCCAAGTTTAAGCCATAAATCATGTCTAACCAAAATAGCGGCACCAGAGATATAGTCTACCTCTTTCACATAACTATATTCCGATTTATCTGGATCATCTAATCTTCCGAAATTCCAGCCGCTAGCATCGTTCCAGATGATTCCGCCTGCTTCTTGCTGTCTGCCATCCGGATAAATAAGTTTCGAACCCACCATCCCAATGGTATCGTCTGATTCAATTAATTGTAGTAAATAATCTAACCACTGATCTTGAACATTTGTATCATTATTTAGAAAGAAGATATACTTCCCTTTTGCATGTTTTGCAGCATTATTGCAATTCAGAAGAAAACCGCGATTAACACCATCTCGGATAACCGTAATATTTTTAATATATGTCTCAATATTTACAGTTTCATCAGTAGACATATCATCTGCTATTATGATTTCGTAAGATAACCCTTTTGTGTTTTCTAATATAGATGCCAAGCAGGCGTAAGTATAACTAAACTGGTTGTAAACTGGAATAATAATAGATACCTCTGGATCTGCTTGAAAATCAAATTCCAGTTTTGAATACTCATAGTTATTAAACAACTGAATTGGCATTTGAGGTTCACTCGAAATTTGGTGTCTATTCATAAAGCTATCAATCCGATGCTCAACTAGACTAGCCTCTTCTGAACTCAAGTAATATTTCAGTTTCTTTAAATTTGATTTATTTAAATTATTAATTAGCAATTTTGGGTTTCTAAGAAACCTCGAAAAAAGTTTTACAGCCAATCTAGCTTTACTATTAGAGGGTATAACCGAGTCCCGAGTTTTATAATATGTTTTTAATAATCGCCAACCACTTGATTTATAAATGTTTTCTAATTCTCGTTCTTGAATAAGCAGTTGTTGGATATGTCCCTCTTTATTAAGAATAGATTGATTTTTCTCAGTTATGAATAGTTCCAATGCCTTGATTTGGTCTATTTGCTCATCTATTGTTTTCTCAAGTCTTTCGGCTCTTGAATGTATATTTCCAAGTAAAACAAAGCTTTCTTCTAATTCACTATTTTTATTAAATAATTCAATGTTTTTATGCTCAATATCTTGCTTCAGTTTTAAGTTGATATTCTCAAGATCAGCTAAAGTAATAACATTATTTTGCACCTTTGATGCATTTGAAAAATGCCTTGATTCACCGAATACATAGTTTTGAAAACCAATTTCCATCTCCTTAAATTGTTCAATGTGTTCCTCTTTTATGCCCAAATATGTATATATTTCAGATATGCTAATAAAACCAAGTAAATTTCCCTCATACTTGCTCAAAAACTCTGTAACACTTCTAAACATTACGAATTCTACAGGTAAGTAAAATTTGAATACCCATTCATAATCTATTACTGTCAATCGTTCACCGTCAAAAGTTAAATTATCGAATGTTAAATCAATATTAATGGGCTTAAGACATAACACATTCCGAAGATTCACTTTCTTTTTGAACACATTTTCAAACAATTGTTCTGATTCATAGTTTTCGAAAAAGACCGTATCTTGTTTATGAATCATTTGCTTGTAGATACCAAGATAATTTAAAAATAATTTTTTATTATTATTTAACATTGATTTATATAAATAGCTTTCTAATAATGGAGAATCTGAGTATTCAAAAGTAATGGAATCTCCATCAAGCTCAGAATTCGCTATCTGAACTGCTTTCATTGTATGTTTTAAAGTATTATAATTATCAAACATTAGGTTAATATGATGAAACGCTTCAGGGTTTAATGCTTTTTTACGAGTAAAAAAAACACCTGATTTTTTATAAATAATCGTTTCTGTCTGGAATTCAGGCAAGCGTTCTCTATTATATTTCGTAAACAATATATCCATCATTCATCACCTTGCCTAGAAAAAGTTAAAAAAGAATTTGCGAAAAACGGAAACTGATTATTATCAACAATATTGTTAAATGTGCTTTGTTCATTAAATAATAGATAGCGGTCCCGATCATAGTTAGGTGTCGTTCTTATATCGCCCGGCTTAGGAAGATAGAGATCTGAATATATTTTGTTAGGTAACTTGTAATCAGGTAGCGGATAATAAAACCGATTGCTCAATAAGCCGGATTCATAAAGAAGTTCTTCTAACTCATTTCTACTGAATGTTTTAACACCATCATTTTGTAGATATCCTTCAACACTTTCGAACAGTTTTCCAGAATGATCTTCTCTAGCACCAGCCCAGTATTTTAACCCRAATTTATTTTCGATGGCTACTATTAACATTCCATTCGGTTTAAGTAAGGATCTAACTAATTCCAGAAATTTTTTGTGTGGCTGTACACCGTCTATATATTTTCCAGCGTATTCTAATACACCTATTAAAGTTATATAATCGAATTTTTTTTCAAAATGTATATCCTCAATATTACCAACTATAATCTCTAGATTCTCTTGTTTTTTACATCTATGCGAAATGATTTCGGCTCTTTTTTTCGACAATTCTACCGCTGTAACATCATGTACCTGTTTACAAAATAGACCCGTTAAAGCACCGCAGCCTGCTCCAATTTCCAATAAAGAAGACTCTTTTTCAAATGGATACCATTGCAATAAATTCCACCTTAATGGAGACAAGTGATAAAGTATGGGCCATCTCTTATTATCTTGAAGAATACTTTCATATGAATCATATTTTTGAACGATTTCTAGCAATTCATTTTCAACGTCACCATCACTATAATAATCACTGCCACTATAGTATTTTAGGTTTAACTTCACACTATTCCGCTCCATAGTAACCTCTTCCCTAACCCAAACGTTCGATATGAATATTGGTATTTAAATTTGTTATGCCAACAATGGATTTAAATAAAACAACTCTAAAAAAAATAACGTCATATAATCGATGATAAACAACCAGTTCATCCCCAACATATCCTGTACAGCCTAATGACAGCATATAGTCTCCATGCTGCAAATTTAATTGATGAACAAAAGTAACGATTACTTCATCACCTTGTCTATAATCTCCAGTCAGAACACTGTCATACCAAGAATTACTACCTGCTATTTCAAGACCTTTTACATCTTTAATCGTATACGCAAAGATTGGGTTTGAAATATCTTGATGAAAATGGATTTTCATTTTAAATGTAGTCATTTCGTCACTTTGTAACGTTGTATTTAATTCATTTGCTTCATTGAATATGCCATAGTCTACAATTTCAATTTGTTTGTCGCCATATTCCAATCGATGAGGATGTATCTCCATCTCACCTTTCCAATTAGAATTGGATTCTTTCGTTATGTCTTTAACATTATTACGTGTTGTACTCTTAGTTATAATTTTTTTGAAAATATCTACCATTTCTTTAGGAGATCCTTGATTAATTAGTTCTCCTTCATTCAAGACAATAGCTGAAGTACAGTATCTTATAATACTGTCTAATGAGTGAGTCACAAATAAAATTGTCTTGCCTTGCTCTTTAAACTCATCAAACTTACGATAACACTTCGCTTGAAAATGAATGTCACCTACTGCTAATGCCTCATCTACAATTAAAATATCAGGATCAACATTTATCGCAACGGCAAAAGCTAATCTGGCAAACATACCGCTTGAATATGATTTGACAGGTTGATTTATAAACTCACCGATATCGGCGAAAGATAAAATATCATCTAATCTTGCATCCACTTCTTCATTACTAATTCCCATGATTGTTGCATTTAAATAGATATTCTCCAGACCAGTATACTCAGGGTTAAAACCAGCCCCTAGCTCTAATAAGGCCGAAATTCTTCCATTTACATTTACGCTTCCTGAAGTAGGAGTAAGAACACCTGTAATTATCTTCAACAAAGTGGACTTCCCAGATCCGTTTTTACCGATAATTCCAAGCGCTTCTCCTTTTTTCAATGAAAAGCTTACATCTTTTAAAGCTCCAAAGTCTTTATGATATTTTTTCTTCACAGGATTTAATGCTTCTTTTAATCGATCCGAAGGTTTGTCATACAATTTATACTTTTTAGTTAGATTACGGACTTCAATTACAAACTCATCGCTCATTTACATGTTCCTTTCTATTACAAAACATCTGCAAAATGCGGACGAAGTTTTTTAAAGACAACTGTACCTACAACTAAAACAATTAAAGTAAAACACCAATAATATATTGTAAGATTTGGATACTCCCAAAACCATTTATGATAAATAAAAGAATCCCGATATCCTTGTACAATGTAATAAAAGGGATTTAACTTAAAAAAGAAATGAAATCTTTCAGGAACCATTTTCAAAGAATAGAAAATGGGAGTTAGCCAAAAACCGAATTGTATCATCACTGATATAATCTGACCTACATCCTTTAGAAATATAACTAATGATGAAGTAATCCATGAGAGCCCTATTACTAGAATAATTGCTGATGCTAAATAATAGATTACCTGTAAAGAATAGATCGAGGGAAAGTAACCGTATAACGCAAACATTACAATCATAAATATCAAGAAAAATAAATGTATATACAAAGCTGAATATACTTTAACTATGGGAAGAATACTTACTCTAAAGACTACCTTCTTCACCAAATAACTATTATCAACTATCGAATTTGTTGAGTTTTGTATACTATCAGACACAAAGAACCATGGGACCATTGCACTTACTAGCCACAAAATAAATGGAAAATTATCAATTGGCACCGATTTAAATCCAACCTGAAAAATAAACCAATATATAATAATTTGAATGGTTGGTTGTATAAATGCCCACAGAACTCCTAAAAAAGATCCTAAATATCTAGCTTTAAAATCGCGTATTGAGAATTCCCAGATAAACTTTTGTATATTCTTAAAATCTCTAAGAAAGCTTAAAACCATCCTTAATATCCTCATTTCTTTAAACGAAAATCTTGACTAATCTACCCCTGCTATCTTACCAAAATTCCTCCCACATTAACACCTTATTCTACCTTTACACCGAATAAATTGTAGAATTTTTCCGATTCCCTCTCTATTTCGACAAAACCTCATATTCTACAAATTTGTAAACTACATACAAATCGCTTGTCCTAATATAGTAATCTACTCCCCCATTTGTTAAAATACAAATAAAGCTAAATGTTTCATATCTACATAACGATGGATGAGGAGTACATACGAATGAGTGCACGGAACAAATCAAAAAGGAATACGAACACTTTAAATGCTGATTTTGCGCTTTTGAGGTGGATTGGGGCAATTGGAATCGCTCTATTTCTAGTCATCTTCCCCTATGAGAGAGCATTGTTTAACGGCTACGAATTAAGCTTTGAAGGCCCTATTTATGGAGCACTCATCTTCGGTTACGTGATGCTTGCCTTTACTGCATTTTATGTGTATCGCAACTCACAGATGAACAGTTATCGCGGAATTTTGTCGATTGCCGTCATGCTGCTTCCCTTCATTTATTGGTTGTCATCATTACAGGCGGTTTCAACCTATTATGCGAAGTTTATGACTCTCGTATTTTTCCTACTTGCTGCTTTATTCATAGGCGCTCTGTATTTTGCAGAAAATAAGCTAACCCGCAAAACGATTGAATACGCGGTTATGCTCTCTTCTTATTTAATTGTTCTATTTGGTTTACTCAACCTTTTTGGTCAACTCTATTATAAGGATGCGCTATGGCTTGCACATGACGGCTACCGCCTTTCGTCGGTATTCCAATACTCAAACTCATACGCCGGCTTCCTAGTCGCTTTATTTCTAGTTAGTTTGTATTATGCAGTTCACTGCGTGCGTCCATCTGCAAGAATCATTCATGCTGCCATGCTTGTACCGATTTGGATTTCATTCATGCTCACATATTCACGCGGTGCAATTGTTATTATTCCAGTTATGCTGCTTATTGTGCTGCCTTTCTTACGCTTAACGAAGCAAATTACATACATCGTGTTTATGGGCGTATCTGTAGTGGTTTCCATGGCTGTCCTTGGAAAACTAACAACGATTGCTGATAAAATAGCTACACTAGTTCAACCTACTGAAACGAAAGCGCCAAGTACAATTTCCTTGTTCAGCTCACTGCCTATGCAGGGCTGGGGATTACTTGTGCTCGGCCTACTCATTGTTACTGGCCTTATTATGCTTTACCATGCCAAAGCTGCTAATTTCCTAGAAACGAAGCTTACCAAGCTTTCTTCGTACAAATGGTCTTTTGCGGCTGTGCCTGTCATTACTATCGTACTTACTGCTGTAGCAGCGATCAGCCTTCTTGGCAGCAGTGCTATTCGCGGCCTGCTTCCTGACAAAATTGCTGCACGCTTTGAAAATATTAACCTCCAACAGCACAGCGTTTTGGAACGTTTAACCTTTTACAAAGACGGTCTTCGTGTAGCTGAGGATTACCCACTGCTTGGAGGCGGTGGCGGCGCTTGGCAAGCCATGTTTGAGCAATATCAGAATAACCCTTATTGGAGCAGACAAGCACATAGCTTCTTTGTACAAGTTCTTGTGGAGAGCGGTTGGCTTGGTCTATTAGCAGTCGTCGGACTGCTCGCGTTTGTATATTTTTTATACATCCGATCCTTTATTCGTTATCCCGAGCTTAGAGGCAGCCATTTTGTCTTTTTCATTTTTTCTTTGGCGCTGCTAGTCCACAGTGTGATCGATTTTGATATGAGCTATATTTATATTATCTCTCTCGTCTTTATTTCTCTCGGTTGTATGCTTGCTCCATATAGCCACAAGCTAATAATCGAACGTATGAATGGTAAGCTTAATAAATCTTGGCCAAAAATCGCATATCCAGCGGTTATGGCGTTATTGTCTATATTCCTTCTAGTCATTGCGATTCGAGAAACTAACGCAACTAGTAACTATAATAAAGCTATCGATTTGGCAGTTGGGCAGCAAACTTCTTTAGAACAACTTCTGCCTATACTTGATCGTGCCATTAAGTCTTCACCAACACAGCCTTATTATAAGCTTACGAAAGCTGACTGGCTGGAGCAGGCTTATAAGCAAACGAACACCGCTACATTCCTTGATCAAGCTCTTAGTACTGTAAAAGAAGGCAGAAAATATGATCCTTATAATCGAAGCCTTCTAATGTCGGAATATCGTTTTCTGCAAGAAAAAGGGCTTTTTGAAGAGTCGCTAGCAACGATTAATGAAGGCGTCAAAAAATTCCCTTGGGATATCAATCTATATGAAGCTGCGATAACCTCATACGCCAAAGCAAATCAAACTGCACTTACAGAAAAGGATGAAGCTAAAGCAAATCAATATGCTCAGCAGGTTGTCGATCTCTCTAACGAAGTTAAAAGAAGAATCGGTCAGCTAGCTTCACTTCCAGCCGAGCAGCAGCAAGGACGTACATTTGCAATGACACCAGGTATTGAGGAAGCAGTTGCCCAAATAGAGCTTGCTTCGGCACAATAAAGTGTTGTAATGATCTCGTATTACAAAGACTGCCCGCTTGCACAATTCATGTGCGACGGGCAGTCTTTCTCGTTTCATACAAGTTTCACGCAAGTTTCTTGTATGTTTCACGCAAGTTTTATGGCATGTTTTACTTCGTTTAAGAATAAATAGCAATAGAACGTTCTGATCGTTTATAGCCAATCTTAAGTAGGAAGGAGAAGTCTATTGAAACGAGTCCAGAAGCCAAAATGGTCTTTTGTCGTGCTGCGCGGCGCTGACAAAACCGTTAAACAGTTTCACGTTTCAAAGCGATCGGTCTTTGCCGCTCCAACAGCGGTAGTAATAGCGGTTACGGGCTGTATTGCGGGGCTTCAAATAAAGTCGGCCTATGAAATGAACCAATTGGAAGAACAGATGTCACAACAAGACGAACTATTTGCCCAAACCGTTTCCGATAAAAACGAAGCTATTGTCTCGCTGCAGCAAGAAATAATCGGATTGTCAGAGCAAGCAAATGAAATGAAAGAGAAAATCGATGATCTGCAGCAGCTCGAACTAAAGCTGAAGCAATTTATCGCAAACTATGGCAGCAAACTTGAGACCTCTACCTATCTGACGCCAATAGACAAAAGTGAGACAACTGTAAAAATTCTTTCCGATACTTCCTCAACAGGAAATCGGAGCTTTAACGATTCGAAGCAAAGCAAACAGTTTGTTTTGCTCGCACAGGAAACAGGACTTCATCTCGCCGATTTGCAACGGATGGTCGAGACGATGGAGGATTCATTAACGTTGACGCTGCAGCTCGCACAAGCGACGCGAGTCTCCGTTGATGCTTATCCTTCCGGCTGGCCGACACGCTCCAAAATGCTGACCTCTGGATTTGGTTATCGAAGAGATCCTTTTACTGGACGAACGGCTTTCCACGCTGGACTAGACATCACTGGCAAGCTAGGAGATCCCATATTTAGCGCAGCAGACGGCACTGTATCGGACACTGGCTTCAATAACTCACTGGGCAAGTATATTATCATTGATCATCTCGGAGGCCTGCAAAGCGCCTATATGCACTTAAAGGAAATCGAAGCGAAAGAAGGCGACACCGTCGTTCGAGGCGAAAAGATTGGTTTGCTCGGATCGAGCGGCAGAAGCACTGGTCCGCATTTACATTTCCAAATTATGCAGAAAAACGAGCCTGTTAACCCTTTACCATTTTTGTCATTAATAAAGGAGGATTAATGTTTATGTTCAAGGACCATAAGCGTCTGGCAGCCACTGATACATTAATTGGCCAAGGCACGATAAGCGAGGGCCGGCTAATTTGTGAAGCAAGTCTTCGCATTGAGGGGGAGCACCGAGGCGATATCGAATGCAAAGCTGACGTCATCATTGGAGAATGCGGTCTTGCTCGCTCGAATATTACGGCGCGTGATATTACCATTGCAGGAAAGGTGTTCGGAGATATCGTCACCAAGGGGAGGCTAATCATTACTTCCTCCGGCACGTTAACGGGGGCAATTACAACCCAAACACTTATCATTCAAGATGGCGGCAAGCTGAATGGCAACTGCTACATGGAGCAAGCAGCTGACAGCAAAAATCGTGTGCCAGTAGAATCCGATCCACCACACATCATCGGTAAAGAAGCAGTAATTAAAGAATCCAAAGATAAATCTCGCCAAGCAGGATAATACAGCAAAAAAGCCGTTCTACATGTGCATGTCTTCCGAAGAAGCAGCATGTATAGAAACGGCTTTTTTAATTCATCTAAAATCTAAGCTGCAACATCGCGTTTCTTAAAGGTATACCATGTAATGGCGATGAAAAGAGCATAATAAACACCGAGCACCACAAGCGAAAAGCCTAAGGTCATGCCCTCTCTCATCGGATTTCCATCCAAGTATTGCGTTAGATTCAAATGAATAAACAATAGATAATCGATCCAATTGTAATCGAGCATCGCAATTAAACCAATAAAGCTGTTCACGCCTAGAAGAAGAAACAATGCCATACCAATTGCTAAACCGCTGCTGCGGAATACAGTAGAGAGCATGAACGCAAGCGTTACGGTAACAACAAGCGAAATTAACGTTAAGCCATAATACTTAAGCATATACGAAAATGGATTCGTTCCTTCATCTCCAACGAAGGTTGGCTTTATATCCGGCGACGCATTAATGCCGAAGCAAATCCAGTTCACGAATATCGTCGTAGCAAACAGTACAATAGCAAGCAAAAGAGCGAATATCATGATCGAAATATATTTAGACAACAATATTTTCGAGCGTGACCAAGGCCTGATAAGCAAAAGCTTGATGGTGCCACTCGTAAATTCCTCAGCAACGCCGCCAGCAGCGATGACTACAGTAAAGATCGTAACGAGCAGAAACAAAATGGAGGATTCCATAAAAGCAACATCCCACATCGAAGCATCTCTACCGCCGAATATTACCCATAAAATAGAAATCGCCAGAACTAACAAAACCAATATACCGGTCATCACCCATGTGCGAGGACGACGGTAAATTTTCATATTCTCATTTTGAATAAGCGGCAAAAAATTACCCAATTCGTTCCCCTCCTGTCACTTCTAAAAATTGATCTTCAAGTGTCTTAACCTGTACGCGAATGCCATAAACCTTGATTCCAGCATGAACGAGAGAAGCATTAATGGCAGCTGTGTTTTCCTTATCCGTCTCAACCGCTATGGCATCTTTGCCTTCAAGCACCGCGGAAAAGCCAGATGTGAACAGCACATCCATCGCTGCCTGCTGACTGTCTACTTCAATAACAACACGGTTATGTACTTTAGCTGCATGCTCACCCTTAATGGTTCGCACGTCTATGAGCTTGCCATTTTGAATGATCGCGACACGATCACACATAAGCTCCATTTCAGATAATAAGTGGCTCGATACAAATACAGCAATACCTTCTTCTTTGGAAAGCATGCGCAAATAATCACGAAGCTCTCTTATCCCTGCCGGATCCAAGCCATTCGTAGGTTCATCCAAAATAAGCAGTTGGGGTTTATGCAAAATAGCCTGTGCTACGCCAAGCCGCTGCCGCATGCCGAGCGAATAGGTTTTCACCTTATCCCGAATTCGCCCTTCAAGACCAACAAGCTTAACAACCTCATGAACACGATGCTCTGTGATGCCTGGAATCATTCGTGCATAATGAATTAAATTATCATAGCCGCTCAAGTATTTGTACATTTCAGGATTCTCAACAATCGCTCCGACATGGCGAATTGCCTTTTCGTATTCCTTCGTAATGCTATGTCCTCCAATAGTAATTTCACCATCTGTGAGCGACATTAAGCCAACCATCATTCGAATCGTAGTGGTTTTACCCGAGCCGTTGGGACCAAGGAAACCAAATACTTCCCCAAGTGGGATATCAAGCGTTAAGCGATCAATAATCGTTCTGCCGCCGATTTTTTTGGTTACATTTTTTAATTTAACAATAGGCTGATCCATATTTGTGCTCCTCCTTCAAAAATCCAAATCCTATTCATTATAAACGATTAAGGAAACAATTGGTAGTTTACAAAAAAATACACCTCTACTCTACAGTTAAACTGTAGGGCAGAGGCTCTCATTATCATTTGTGCGATAGGGCTGTATAACATGTTCGGCAACTTTCGCATCTGCACGAAGGAACATTTTATAGTCATAGTTACTGGTCTTACCCGGCGATCCTACTATAGCATCCAGCCTATCCTGCTCCACGCTGCATGTTAAGCAATAACCCATTGGATGTACCACTCGGAAAAATCCTGTTCGAAACAAAATATCTGCTTCAGGACTTAAAAGCATCTCCCCGCAACTAACACAATAAAAACGGTCCTTTGAACATATCATTCGATAGATCGCTCCCTCTCTCTTTCGTAATGATTGTATCAACCTCAACATTAAAAACGGCATTAAGCGTTAAATGGCAGAAGTTCTATCATAACGTCGATTTGCAATCCATCCCAAACATGCTTTAACAGCATATTATACACTATTTAATTGACTAGTGATTTCATCCCATGTCGTTCCAAGCCTTATAATGTCATCCTCATTAATCTGTTTGCCTGTTTGAACCTCAATTAGCTCAACGTCCGTAATTGCCCGCAGGCTGTGCCTCGTTCTCTCCGGAATCGATACGGTATCGCCCGGCTCAACATGACGGTACAGATCATCCAGAATTAGCACTCCCTCTCCTGAGATAATGGTCCACGCTTCTCTTCGCTTAAAATGCATTTGATAGCTTATATTTTGGCCAGCTGCAACAAAAACCCGCTTTGTAACACAATGAGTTCCTGATGACAAGACAACGGAATCAACAATTTTGGAATGTCCCCACCTGCGCTCCTCATACTTTGGACGCTCATTCATGAGTTTAAGCTTCGCATCGAGCTCATTACTCGCATTTTTGCTAGTAACCAAAATGCCGTCGGGACTTGCCGCAACAATCACATTCGTAAGCCCAATAATGGAGATAGGAATGTCCAGCTCATTGATGAGCTGGGATTGCTCGCTGTCATCCGATATTTCGCCCATGCCTAGTCGTTCAAAGGCCAGCTCCTCGGATAATGTTTTCCATGTGCCAAGATCTTTCCACTCACCGTCGTAGCAAATAACTGAACGAGAGGTTTCTTTTTGCGATACTTCAATTTCGAAACTTGATTTAGGAATTTTCGTATACTGTTTATATAGTTCATCATAATGGATAGGCAGCCTGCGATTCATGAGCAAAGTAATCATATAATCAAGCTTGAAAGCGTAAATACCGCTATTCCATAACGCTCCGCCTTTTATTAATTGATTAGCTTCAGCCTCATACGGTTTCTCTTTGAATGAATGTACTCTACGTTCATAGCTGTCATCATCATTGCTGTGCCGATTGGCTTCTGGAACGATATATCCATATTGCTCTGACGGATAACTTGGCTTAGTCCCAACCATAAGCAGCTCAGATTTGCTTTCTCTGATCAGCTTTGGAAGTCCYCTTATACATGAGAAAAAATCACAGCTTACATAAGCATCAACTGGTATGACAATGACCGTTTCATTTAAAGATACGCCCGCGATTGAATACAAATAAGCAGCGGATAACGCTATCGCAGGAAACGTGTCACGCTGCTCAGGCTCAATGATAAGCGGTGCTTTTACACCAACCTGTCTTTGTAAAATCTCCACCTGCTCACGGCAAGTCGAAATGCGAGAATGCTCCTGCAAATCCGACTCTTCCAACTGGCGCCATATACGCTGCAGCATTGATTCCATGCCGCCGTTTGGACTCTCCAGTACAGTTAAATATTGTTTTGCTCGACTACTATTCGACAAAGGCCATAATCTCTTCCCAGATCCGCCTGATAACAAAATAATTTTCAAGGCATGTCCCCCTTCTAAGTTGTTATTGAATTCTACTTCCTATCAGATCGTTAACTACTGTAATACAGCCGTTTTGTATTCAATAATCTGCTGTATAAATAATGAATTTTTTTCTGCTGTGGCTGACTTTCTAATATTTCTTGGTTCATGACACCAATAATAAGAGAGCGAAGTGTATTCGAGCATTCAAATAACACGCCATGAGCGAATTGATTATCTTGTTTCAAATTCCAAACGATCCGACCGCGAATCATAATCTGCACATTCGAAATCGTCATTCGAAATTCAACAAGATAATTGGATTGAATCGGTAATTGCAAGCCGGATAAGAAGCATAAACCATTTTGGCTTAAATTAAGTAGAAGTACTGTAGTCGTAGACGACGTCAACAATTGTCCATCTTTACTAATTAGCCGCAGCTCTGCCTTAACGCCCTCTGTAAAGCGTAGCCTAATGTGGTTGCGCGAGGCATCATTTGAATTCATCGCCATGCTTAATTCCTCCATCATACCTAATAGCAATAACAATCCTTGTTACAGCTCAAATACTGGACTCCATTTCTATTAATGCCTATTCATCTAGCAAGAAATCTATTTCAAGTACAGTGACGGCTGCGTCCCAAGCTCCCTCTCCGCTATCCATCTCTACTTTATCTCTTAACCTCTGACCAACTACATATAAATTACTAATAATGATAGATATATTAACATCATTATACCCGAGTCCGCGGATGGAATATGTCGGTTAATGGGCGCGGCTTTCTTCTAATTTGGTGGCATTTTGTCGAAAAACAAAAGGGACTGTCGTCTGAAGTAATGAAGCTACTTTGATATGCTCCCCAAATAGTAGACAGGTGAAATAATAAAAAACCTGTTGCTATGAGGGGAGCATTTTCATGTCTAAAGTTAAATATTCCGCATCAGAGAAACTTACCATAATCGGAGAGATCGAAAGTGGTGAACTTGGCTCTATGGC